>JAUIID010000094.1 GCA_030431615.1 Alphaproteobacteria bacterium | reverse complement strand
GGCATCACCGGGGCGGCGCTGCAATACGACGACGACTGGGTCGGGCGATTCCAGGTGACCGACGTGTCGCTGCTCGTCGCCGGCATCACCCCGTCTGTCGCCTATGCCGTGACCGACCGGCTTTCGCTCGGCGTCGGGGCAACGCTCTGGTACGCGCGGCTCAACGAGACGATCCGGCCGTCGACGGTCGGCGGCAATGCGCGGGTCAAGGTCGAGGATGCCGACGATACCGACACGACCTTCAACCTGAGCGCCCTCTTCGAGCTGACCGATGCCACCCGCTTCGGCATCATCTACAACTCGGAGGCCAAGCTGAACCTCTCCGGCGACGTCGATGTCCGGCCGCTCGGGCTGCAGTCCAGCGCCGGGCTCGACTTCACCTTCCCGCAATTCGTCAAGGCGAGCGTCTATCACGACCTGAACGACAGCGTGGCGCTGCTCGGCTCGGTGCGCTGGGAGGACTGGAGCGCGTTCGGGGACATCCCCGTCTCGGCCGACCAGGGCAACGCCGCCATTCCCGCCAACTGGCGCGACACGTACGGCTTCTCGCTCGGCGTGCACTACAAGCCTCTTGACGACCTCCTGCTCCAGGCCGGGTTCGGCTACGACACGAGCCCGGTCTCCGACAAGAACCGGCGCGCGGACCTGCCGGTCGATCGCCAGTTCCGCTACTCGGTGGGCGCCCAGTACGCGCTCTCGGAAAGCCTGACGCTCGGCGGCTCCCTGGTCTACGCCGATCTCGGCGACGCCGACATCGACGCCGACCTCTTCGGCGGCAGCTACAAGGAGAACCGGGCGGTCTTCTTTGCCTTGAACATGGGGTACAGGTTCTAGGCGGGGCGGGGCTCAGGGATTGCCGGCAGCCGCCCGGGCGTCGCGGATCGCCTAGGCTCGAGCCCGCTGCACCGCGACCTCTTCGTGGCGGTCGAGGGCGTCGAGGAGGCGGGCATAGTTGTCGAGAGTAATCGCGAAATTTGGATGATCGCCCGGCAGGGCTTTTTCGATGATGTCGATGGCGCGCACGTAGAGCGGCTCGGCCTCGGCAAGTCGGCCGGTGGTGCTTCGTGGGCGACCGGAGTCGTGGTATACTGGCGAATCACGCATTGGAGGGGAGCCTGCGGTGTCGCGCGTCTGCGTCGGCCTGATCGTTGCCATCCTCGTCGCGGGGCCTTCGCCGGTACATGGGGGGCCGCTGCATGACGCGGCGGTGCTGGGCGACCTCGGGGCGGTCGAGGCGCTGCTGCGGGCCGGGGAGCGTGCGGATGCGCCTGGCCTCAATGAGGAAACGCCCCTGATGGCGGCGGCGCTCGGCGACCAGCCCGCGCTGGCGGCCGTGCTGCTCGCTGCCGGTGCGGATGTCATGGCGCGCAACAAGGGCGGTCTCACGCCGCTGCATGCCGCGGCCTATGGCGGCAGCGTCGAGGTGGCGGCGCTGTTGCTCGACAAGGGGGCGGTGCTGGAGGATCGACAGAACGTTTCGGGCGCCTCGCCCCTGATGCTCGCCGCCGAGCAGGGCCAGCTCGCCGTGGCGGCGCTGCTGATCGAGCGCGGCGCCGATATCGGCCAGCCCGATCGCGAGGGCTTCACGCCACTCGCGCAGGCCTGGGCGAAGCAGCGGCCCGACATGGTGCGCCTCTTGAAGGCGCGCGGTGCCACCTGCCCGTCGGCCGCGATGATGGGCAGCGAGGATTTCCATCGCCGGTGCATGGCGGCCGGCACGGAGCAGGAGGGCGGATGATGCGGATGGCGGTGCGCGGCCTGGTCTCGCTCGCCTGTGGCGCCTGGCTCGGGGCGGTGGCGCCCGGCGGACAGGCGGCGACCGGCGAGGTGGTGAACACGGGGCTCTTCGGGGGCGTCGCGATCATGGGCTACGACACGGTCGCGTATTTCACGGAGGGGCGGGCGATGAAGGGCTCGCCGGACTTCGCCTACGAGTGGCTCGGCACGCCCTGGCATTTCGCCAATGCGGAGCATCGCGAGCTCTTCGCCGCGGACCCGGCACGCTATGCGCCGCAATATGGCGGCTACTGCACGCTCGGTGTCGGCCTCGACGGCCATGCCGCCGAGAACATCGATCCCGAGCGCGCCTGGCGGATCATCGATGACAAACTCTACTTCGTCTACGATCCGACCTATGTCGAGGAGCTCGACGGGCCGGCACAGCACGAGTGGCTGGCCGCCGCCGAGGCGAAGTGGCCGGAGCTCGAGGACCGCCTCGAGCAGGGCGGGCTCTGAGCCGGTCAGTCGGTGACGGCGAAATGGAAGACCTTGCTGCCGTTGACATAGGTGTAGTCCAGGCCGTCCTCGCCTGAGCCTGCGGGGCGGCGCAGGACCGGGCCGCAGGCCGGGCGGCCGAGCATGGTCGCTTCCATCTGCTCGCAGAGCCGGTCGCCGTCGACGAAGGCGCGGCCCGTGGCGAAGATCGCCGCCGTCCGGAACGCCATCCGGCCGTCCTTTTCGAACTGGGCGATCGCCGCCTCGCCGCCCTCCAGCTGACCGCGCCAGAGCCGGCCGAAGACAATGGGCTCGATTTCCGCCGACTTCAGGTGTTCGAGGGGATCGGTATCGAAGCCGGCCGGCCACTGCGGCATGCCGGCGGCCGTCATTGCGGCGAGGATGCGCGCCACGTCCGCCGTCTCGCGGAACTGCGCCCAGACGACCCGATAGAGCTCGGTGCAGACATTGGTGCCGTAGCGCAGCGCCGCCTCGACAGCGCGGCGGGCCTCGTCCATCCGGCCGGCCACGGCGTAGGCCGCGGCCAGCATGGCATGCACATCGTCGACATTGGGTGCCGCGTCCCGGGCCTGCTCGAGCACGGCGATGGCACGGTCGGTCCGGTGGTCGAGGAAGAAGGCCATGCCGGCGACGATGGCATCGCCCGTGGGCGGCCGCGGGTTCAGCTTCAGCGCCTGCTCGATCGCCGCAGCGGCCTGGGCATGGCGGCCGCTATAGGTCAGCACGAGGCCCAGGGCGGCGTAGGCCTCGGCATCGCCCGGGGCCAGCGCCACGGCGCGCTCGGCGGAGGTGATGGCCTCGTCGTGCCGCTCGTCGACCGCCTGGAGCACGGCCAGCACGGCGAAGGGCAGGGAAGCCTCGGGATCGATCTGCAGCGCTCGGCCGGCGCGGTCGTAGGCGCGCTGGCGGGCCAGCGGGGCCGGCAGGATGTCGTCGTAGTTGTTGCGCATGATGTCGACCGAGAGCCGTGCATCGGCGGCCAGGGCCTCGGCAAAGGCCGGGTCCAGCGAGGCGGCCCTGGCATAGAGCTGCAGGGCCTCGGCCAGCTTCGGCCGGTAGCCCGTGCCGGCGGCATGCCCGGCGCGGAGATAGTAGTCGTAGGCTTCGAGGTTCGTGGTCGGCAGCCGCTCCAGGCGCAGCGCCTCGGCCGGCGACAGGCGGATCGCCAGCGCCTCGACGATGCGCTGGCGCACCTCGTCCTGGACCCTGAGGATGTCGGCCGCATCGCGCTCGAACCGCTCGGCCCAGAGATGCTCGCCGGTCTCGACATCGATGAGCTGCACGTTGATCCGCAGGCGACCGGCGGTGTGCCGGACATCACCCCCGACGACGTAGCGCACGCCCAGGTCGCGGGCCGTGTCGCCCAGGTTCCCGGCCGTGCGTGCGCTGTCGGGGATGGCGTTGCGGCCGACGACGAAGAGGCCCGAGACCCGGGCCAGATCGGTGACCAGGTCGTCGGCGAGGCCGTCGGCGACATAGGCTTCATCGGGATCGAGGCTGTCGAAGGGCATGATGGCGATGCCCGGCCGGTCGGCGGGACCGGCGAAATCCGGCAGCCGCCCGAGCCACCAGAGGCCGCCGACAGCGGCGAGCACAGCGAGGGACAGGGCCACCGCACCGGCGAGCCGGCGGCCCTGCGGTGGCCGCAACCGCCATGGCGGGGCAGGGCCGAAGCCGGCGATGCGGTAGACGGCCAGGGGCTCGGGCAGGTTCTTGACCCGGTGGCGGCCCATGGCCTCGAAGGTGAGGGCGGTCTTGCCCCGCAGGTGCTCGTGGACGCTACCCGAGACCAGGATGCCGCCGGGGGCGGCCAGCGCCTCGAGACGGGCGGCGACGTTCACGCCGTCACCGTAGATATCGTCGTCGTCGTGGATGATGTCGCCGAGATTGATGCCGATGCGGAGCCGGAGGCGCTCCTCCTCCGGCAGGTCGCCATCGCGGGCCTCAAGGTCGCGCTGCATGGCGACGGCGCAGTCGACGGCACCGACGATGCTCGGGAACTCGATCAGCGCGCCATCGCCCATGACCTTGACGATGTGCCCGCCATGCGCCTGCACCGCGGGCTCGACCAGGGCCGTCCGCAGCGCCCTGAGGCGGGCATGGGTGCCGTCCTCGTCGGCCGCCATCAGCCGGCTGTAGCCGACGACGTCGGCTGCGAGAATCGCTGCGAGCCGCCGTTCGCCGGCCGGACCCGGCATGCTCTGTCCCTGCCCGAAAGTGATCCATGACTGTAGCACAGGGCAGCCATGTCCGGGAGCACGGCCCGCCGGGGGCGTCGAACTTGCGGCGGAGCCGGATGCGTGCATATACCCGCATCATGCTGGAGGTCGCCTGCCACTGCACCAATGCCCGCCGCGCCGCCCGGTCGCTGACCGAGCTCTATGACGCAGCGCTGGCGCCGTCGGGGCTCAAGGTGACGCAGTTCTCGCTTCTATGGCTCACCCGCCGGCTCGGGCGGCCGTCCATCTCGGCGCTGGCCGAAGCGACCGGGCTCGACCGCAGCACGCTCGGCCGCAATCTCAGGGTGCTGGAGCGCGCCGGCCATGTGCGGCTCGGCCCGGGCCCTGACGAGCGCACGCGGCTCGTCGAGATCACGGCGGCCGGGGGGGAAGCCGTCGCCGCCGCCCTGCCGATCTGGGAGCGCACCCAGGCGGCCATCACCGCCGAGGTCGGGGCCGCCGACATCGAGACATTCGGCCATGTGCTGCGGCGCCTGCAGCAGCTTTCGCCACCGGGACGAACGTCGCCATGAACCCTTCCAGCCAGGGCAGGGCGGTTCTCGCCCTCCTTCTCTGCGGCTCGCTGATCGTCGCGGTGGCGCTCGGCATCCGCCATTCCTTCGGGCTCTTCCTGCAGCCGGTCTCGATGGCCAATGGCTGGGGACGGGACGTCTTTGCCTTTGCCATGGCGTTGCAGAACCTCGTCTGGGGCCTGGCCCAGCCGTTCGCCGGCATGGTGGCCGACCGGTTCGGTTCTCGGCGGGTGATCATCGCCGGCACTGTCCTCTTCGCCGCGGGCTTGCTCCTGATGGCGCAGCCGCTGGGTGCCCCGGCCTTCATCCTCGCCGCCGGCGTGCTGGTCGGCCTCGGGCTCGCCGGGACAACCTTCCCGATCGTGATGGGTGCGGTCAGCCGGGCCCTGCCGCCCGAGCGGCGGAGCATGGCGTTCGGCCTCACCATGGCGATCGGTTCGGCCGGGCAGTTCGTGTTCCTGCCGGTGATCCTCGGCCTGCTCGACGGCTTCGGCTGGGCCGCAGCCCTTCTCGCCCTTTCGGCCCTCGCCGCCTGCATGCTGCCGCTCGCCTTCATGCTCGGCGCCGACCGCGGCAACCGGGGCCAGCCTGCGGGTCCGACGGCCGGGGCGGCGTTCCGGGAGGCCATGGCGCACAAGGGCTTCTGGCTCCTGACGCTGGGCTTCGGTGTCTGCGGCTTCCAGCTCGTGCTGATCGGCGTGCATCTGCCGGCCTTCCTCGGCGACCAGGGCATCGACATCGGCGTCGCCACGACCGTGCTGGCGCTGATCGGCCTCTTCAACATCCCGGGTACGCTCGCCGCCGGCTGGCTGGGTGCCCGCTTCGCCAAGCCCGGCCTGCTCGTCTGGATCTATCTCGGCCGGTCCGCCGCCATCGCCGGCTTCGTCTATCTCCCGATCACCACGGGCTCGGCCATGCTCTTCGGCGTGCTCATGGGCCTGCTCTGGCTCTCCACCGTGCCGCTCACCAACGGGACGATCGCCACGATCTTCGGCGTGCGCAACCTCTCCATGCTCGGCGGGGTAGCGTTCCTGAGCCACCAGGTCGGCGCCTTCCTCGGCGGCTGGCTCGGCGGCATCGTCTACGACCGGCTCGGCTCCTACGACCTCGCCTGGGCCATGGCCATCGGGCTCGGCCTTGTCGCAGCACTGCTCAACCTGCCGATCCGCGAGCGCCCGGCGGCACCGGCCCCGGCGGGAGCCGCCGCGTGACCGGCGGCGGCAGGCGGGCCGCCCTCTGGCTCCTCGGCCTCGCCGGCGCCGTCGCCCTGGCGCTCGCCTGGCGGGGCTATGACGAGGCGAGCCTCATCCTGATGATGCAGAGCCTGCCCTTCTGCGGCTGAGCGGCCTCAGGCGATGGCGGTGGGCCGCAGGCTGGCGATCGCCGCGGCATAGTCCGGCTTGCCGAAGATGGCGGAGCCGGCCACCAGCACGTCGGCGCCGGCCCGGGTCACCTCTGCGGCCGTCGCGGCGTTGATGCCGCCATCGACCTCGATGCGGATATCGCGGCCGGCGGTCAGCGCCTTCACCTGCCGGATCTTCTCGAGCATGGCCGGGATGAAGGCCTGGCCGCCGAAGCCGGGGTTGACGGTCATCACGAGGACGAGGTCGAGGCGGTCGAGCACGTGCTCGATGGCGGCGGCCGGGGTGGCGGGATTGAGGGCGACGCCGGCCTGCTTGCCGAGGCTCTTGATGAGCTGCAGCGAGCGGTCGAGATGGGTCGTGGCCTCAGCGTGGACGGTGATGAGGTCGGCGCCCGCTTCGGCGAAGGCGGCGATGAAGGGGTCGGCCGGATCGATCATCAAATGACAGTCGAAGAGCTTCTTCGAGCTGCCGCGGATCGCCCGGACGAGGCCCGGGCCGAAAGTGATGTTGGGGACGTAGTGCCCGTCCATGACGTCGAGATGGATCCAGTCGGCACCCGCCCGGTCGACCGCCGCCACCTCGGCGCCGAGGCGGGCGAAGTCGGCCGCGAGGATCGAGGGGGCGATCAGCACGTCGGGGCTCAAGATCGGGTCTCCACCGCTGGTAGGTTCGAGCGCCGCCCCCGCCACCGACTGTCGAGCCAGCCACGATAGCGGGGTGCAGCCGCGGCATGGTTAGTCGTTTTTAACCTTGCCGGCGAGGCCGTTCGGGTTTCAATTGTGCTGTTCGACCCAGAGGGGGGAAGGGAAACGATCATGCGCATCATCCTGCTCGCAGCAGCCGCGTTCACCTTCACCAATGTCGCGGGGGCCGCCGAGCCGACTCGCCTCGACGCGGCGCAGATGGATTGGGTAACCGCGAGCACGGCCGCGGCCCGCGTCCTCCAGGACGCACGGGCGGGCGGCGGCGACGTCGTCGACGGCCATGCGATTGTCGAGGCCGCGAGGCACGAGCTGGAGACGCTCGCCGGCGAGGGGGCGGGCGCCAACGCCCAGCCGAAGCCGGCCGGCGGAACGACGGTTGCCACGCTGGGCGACAGCCGCAAGGTCACGTCCAGCGGCGGCGGCGGCACGATGGCGGTCATCAGCGGCACGGGCCCCGGCTCGGCCAGCGCTTACGCTTCGCAGACGATCACCAGCAGCTCCGACGGCAACGGGGCGCCCGTCGTCACGACCAGGTCTGGCGGGTTCGCCACCGGCGGTCTGACGGGCCGGACCTTCACCTTCGCCCCGACGACGGCGCCCACGGCCGCCTCCGCCGGCACGCCGGCGATCGCCCCGACGACCGCCCCGACGACTACCACGGTATCGTTGACGCCCTTGTCGTCCTTCGCCGGCTTCTCCGGCCAGGGGGCGCTGTCGGCCATGCCCGCCCTGCCGGCCATGCCCGCCCTGCCGGCCATGCCCAGCTTCAGCGTGGGCAGCGGCGGCTGAGCCGGGCCGGCCGGCATCGAGCCGGCCTTGGCGTGTCGCTGGCGTGATGGACGCCGACCGGCTATCGGTCGGCTGATGGAGCTCGACGGCGAAAGCGGCAGGTGACCCCCGGCGGGTCGGAAACGGCGCCCTTCGGCGCCTTGCTGCCGCCCGTCGGCGGCCAGCCGCTGCCGAAGCTGCCACGCGGCCTCTATGCCTATGTGATGAAGGCGAGCCGGCGCCAGCAGGTGCCGCTCGTGCTGCTGACGCTCGCCATCTTCCCCCTGACCCTGGCGCCCATCGACCTGCAGCGGCGGCTGATCGACGATGCCATTGGCGGCCGCAATGCCCGGCTGCTGCTGATCCTCGCCGGCCTCTATTTCGCCGCCGTGCTGCTGCAGGCCGCACTCAAGCTCGTGCGCAACATCTACCAGGAGCGCGTGGCGCAAGGCATCACCCGCCGGCTGCGCCGGCGTGTCCTCACCGATGGCGAAGGGCTCGCCGACGGCACGGCGCAATCGATCCTCGTCGCCGAGGCGGAGAAGCTCGGCGGCTTCGTCGGCGAGGCGGTGGCCTTCCCCCTGCTGCAGGCCGGCATTGTCCTGAGCGTCGCCGGCTACATGCTGGCCGTCGACCCGGCGGTCGCCATCGTGGCGCTCGGGCTCTTCGTTCCGTCGATCATCGCCGTGGCGGTGATGCAGCCGCGGCTCGACCGGCTCGCCGGGCGCAAGACCGAGGCGACGCGGGCGCTCGGCGACGCGGCGCTCGGCGACACCGGGAGCGAGGCCGCCGAAACGCGGCTCGATCGACTGGTCGAGACCATCTACGGCCTCAGGATCCGCTTTGCGGTCGTCAAGTTCGCCCTCAAGGCCTTCAACAACCTGCTCGGTCATCTCGGGCCGCTCAGCATTCTCGCCATCGGCGGCTGGCTGGTGCTGGAGGGTTCGACCACGGTCGGCACCATCGTCGCCTTCGCCTCGGGCTACCAGCGCATGACCGACCCCGCGCGCGACCTGCTCAACTTCTACCGGCGCCTCTCCCTGATGCGCGTCCAGTACCGCATGGTGCGCGAGGCGGCCGAAGGGGCCTGAGCCTTGCCTCGGGCCGGCTCGGGGGGAAGAATGGCCGGATTGGCAACCGCCCTTTCGGGAGCCGGTCCATGTGGCGCCTCGGCCTCGCCGCCCTGCTCTGCCTGCTGCTGCTCGGTTCTGCCCGTGCTTCGGACTTCGACTGGGGCCTGCCGGACTGGATGCCGCCGCCGCCCGTGCCGGCCGACAATCCGATGTCGCGGGCAAAGGTGGAGCTCGGCCGCCGGCTCTTCTTCGAGAGCCGGCTCTCCGCCCCGAACTATTTGACCTGCGCGCACTGCCACAAACCCGAGCTGGGCTTTGCCGACAGCCGCCCGTTCTCCTTCGGCATGAGCGGCGCGATGCATCCGCGGAACACGCCGGGCCTTGCCAATATCGGCTATCTGAGTCCGCTGGGCTGGGTCGATCCGGACATGCCGGACCTCGAGAGCCAGGCTCTGGTGCCGCTCTTCAACACGGACCCGGTCGAGATGATGGCGAAGGGGATGGAAGACGACATCGTCCGCCGGCTCGAGGCCGACCGGGTGATGCGCGAGCAGTTCGCCCTGGCCTTTCCGGAGACTGAAGGCAGGATCGACCTGATGGCGATCCAGCGGGCACTCGCCGCCTTCCAGCGGAGCCTCGTCAGCTTTGGGAGCCCCTTCGATCGCTGGTACGGGGGCGGCGAGCCGGACGCGATCGGTGACGCGGCCCGGGACGGCTGGGGCGTCTTCAACGATCCGGCCGTCGAATGCGCGCGTTGTCACGTGCCGCCGCTCTTCACCGACGCGCTCCTGCCCGGCGTGCCGCGCGATGCGCCGGCGGCGGCAGGCCCGCGGCCGGCCTTCGGTCACGCCCGGACGCACGATGCGGCGGGGCGGCCCCTGCGCACGCCGAGCCTGCGCAATGTCGAGGCGACGCCGCCCTACATGCACGATGCCCGCCACGCCACGCTGACCGAGGTGCTCGACGGCTATCGGCTGGCCTCCGGTGCCCCGCTCGATGCCGGTGAGCGCGCCGCATTGCTGACGCTCCTGGAATCGCTGACCGACCGGCAGTTCCTCGAGAACCCGGCCCACGCTTCGCCCTACCAGCTCACCGAAGCCGGCAACTAGGTGGTGGCGGGCGCGCGAAAGCGGCTGGAATCCAGGGCCGCGGCCATCAGCGTGCGGGTGTAGTCCATCTCTGGATGGTCGAAGATCGCCGCCGTTGGGCCCTCCTCGACGATGACGCCGGCCTTCATCACGATGATGTAGTCCGCCACCGCGCGCACCACCGCGAGGTCGTGGCTGATGAAGAGGTAGGAGAGGCCGTGCGCCGCCTGCAGGTCGCGCAGGAGGTCGACGATCTGCTTCTGCACCGAGCGGTCGAGGGCACTGGTCGGCTCGTCGAGCACGATCACCTTGGGCTTGAGGATCATGGCCCGGGCGATGGCGATGCGCTGGCGCTGGCCGCCGGAGAACTCGTGCGGGTAGCGGTTGCGCATGGCGGGGTCCAGCCCGACCTCGGTCAGCGCTCCGCCGGCGCGCCGGTCGCGTTCCTGTGCCGCGAGGCCGGGCTCGTGGATCAGGAGGCCCTCGGTGATGATGCGGCCGACGGTCATGCGCGGGCTGAGCGAGCCGAAGGGGTCCTGGAACACGAGCTGCAGCTCGCGGCGCATCGGGCGCATGGTGGCAGGGTGGGGGTCGAGCGGACGGCCGAGATACTCGATCCGGCCCTCGCTCGGCAGAAGGCGAAGCAAGGCGCGGCCGAGCGTCGACTTGCCCGAGCCCGACTCGCCGACGATGCCGATGGTCTGGCCCTGGCGCAGCCGCACGCTGACACCATCGACGGCACGGGTCTCGTGGGCCTTCGCGAACCAGCCGCCGCCCGAGTGGAAGACGACGCGCACGTCCCGGCCGGTCATCAGGTCCGGTGCCTCGGCCGGCGGGGCGGCCTTGGTGCCCTCGGGCTCGGCGGCGAGCAGCATCTGCGTGTAGGGGTGCGAGGGGTGGGCGAAGAGCCGGGCGGTATCGCCGGTCTCGACCACCTCGCCGGCACGCATCACGTAGACCCGGTCGGCGAAGCGCCGGACGATGCCGAGGTCGTGGGTGATGAAGACGATCGCCATGCCGAGTCTGGCCTGCAGCCCGGCGAGCAGCTCCAGGATCTGCGCCTGCACCGTCACGTCGAGGGCGGTGGTCGGCTCGTCGGCGATCAGCACGTCTGGGTCGCAGGCGAGCGCCATGGCGATCATCACGCGCTGGCGCTGGCCGCCCGAGAGTTCGTGCGGGTAGGCGTCGATGCGGCGCTCGGGCTCGGGGATGCCGACGAGGCGGAGCAGCTCGATGATGCGCGGGCGGGCCTGGGCACGGGTGAGGCCGCGGTGGTAGCGCAGCGGCTCGGCGAGCTGGGCGCCGATGCGGTAGAGCGGATCGAGCGAGGTCATCGGCTCCTGGAAGATCATGGTGATCTTCTCGCCGCGGATCTTGTTGATCTCGCTCTCGCGCAGGCCGAGCAGCTCGGTGCCGCGATACCTGGCCGAGCCCATGGCCCGGCCGTTCGCGGCGAGCAGCCCCATGATCGCCATGGTGGTCTGGCTCTTGCCCGAGCCCGACTCGCCGACAATGGCGACGCACTCTTTTGGCATGACGTCGAGGTCGATGCCGCTCACCGCCGCCACCACGCCGTCATTGGTCTGGAACTCGACCTTCAGACCGCGGACGGAGAGGACGGGGTCCATCTCAGCGATCCTTCGGGTCGAGGCTGTCGCGCAGGCCGTCGCCGAGGAAGTTGAGCGCGAAGAGGATCAGCGTCAGGGTCAGGGCCGGCCAGACCAGGAGCCAGAGGGCGCCGCGCATGTTGGCGGCACCTTCCGAGATCAGGAGGCCGAGCGAGGTCAGGGGGTCCTGCACGCCGAGGCCGAGGAAGGAGAGGAGCGATTCGAGCAGGATCGCCTTGGGCACCAGGAGGGTCACGAACACCACGACGGGCCCGAGCGTGTTGGGGACGATGTGGCGCACGAGGATGCCGGTCCTGGTGGCGCCGAGCGCCTCGGCGGCCTGCACGAACTCCTGCCGCTTGAGGCTGAGGGTCTGGCCGCGCACGATGCGGGCCATGTCCAGCCATTCCGTGGCGCCGATGGCGATGAAGATGATGATGAGCGAACGGCCGAAGAACACGACCATCAGGATCACGAAGAAGATGAACGGCAGCGAGTAGAGGATGTCGACGACGCGCATCATCACGTTGTCGACCCGGCCGCCGAGATAGCCCGAGACCGCGCCGTAGGTGACGCCGAGCAGGAGCGCCATGATCGAGGCGAGGATACCGATGGCGAGCGATATCCGCACCCCGATCATCACGCGCGCCGCCAGATCGCGGCCGATGGCGTCGGTGCCGAAGTAGAAGTGCAGCCGCTCGACGTCGGCGGCGAGGGTGGCGGAAAGCTCGTCCTCGGCGAGATCGAGGCGGGGGCTGGCGAAGAGGTCGGAGCGCTCGAAGTAGCGCAGCACGCGGGGATCGATCGGCTTGTCCGAGGTCACCCTTACGCTGACCTCGCCGCCCTCGAGCACGGGTTCGCCGTGGTCGAGCCGGGCGCGTTGCAGGAGGCCCTCGAAGCCCGGCAGGATGCTGTCGGCGCGGGGGTAGGGCTCGAGGCTCGCGGGCACGCGCACGAATTTCGGATAGACTTGGTCGTAGGGGTGCGGCCAGAGCATCGGCCCGAAGATCCCGACGAGGCAGAGTGCTGCCAGGACGATCATGCTCGCCACGGCGGCCCGGTTGCGCCGCAGCCGCAGCCAGGCGTCCTGCCAGAGCGAGCGGCCCGCGACCGGGGAGACGCCGTCGACGAGGTCGGGCTGGACCGCCATGCGCGCGTCCCCTCAGTCGTAACGGACGCGCGGATCGAGCCAGGCATAGGCGAGGTCGACCACGAGGTTGAAGACGATGATGAAGAGCGCGATCACCACCACGGTGCCCATCACCAGCGTGTAGTCGCGGCCGAGAGCACCCTGCACGAAGTAGCGGCCGATGCCGGGGATGCCGAAGATGGTCTCGACCACCACCGAGCCGGTCAGCAGGCCTGCCGCTGTCGGCCCGAGATAGCTGACCGCCGGCAGCATCGCGGCGCGCAGCGCATGCACGCCGACGACGATGCGGGTCGGCAGCCCGTAGGCGCGCGCGGTGCGCACATGGTTCGAGCGCAGCGCCTCGATGGTGGCGCCACGTACCAGCCGCGCGATCACCGCCACCTGCGGCAGCGCCAGAGTGACGACGGGCAGCACCCAATAGGCCGGGTTGGCGTTCGACCAGCCGCCCGCGGGCAGGATGCCCAGCACCACGCCAAAGGTCAGGCTGAGGAGTGGCGCCACGACGAAGGTGGGCGTGGTGATGCCGAAGGTGGCGAGCCCGACCACGGCGTAGTCGACGCCGGTATTCTGCCGAAGTGCCGCCCATGCCCCGAGCAGCGTGCCGAGGAGGACGGCGGTGAGAAGCGCGAGGCTGCCGAGCAGGATCGAGACCGGCAGGCCGACCGCGAAGAGCTCGTTCACCGAGAAGTCCCGGCGGGTGAAGCTCGGGCCGAGGTCGCCCTGCAGCAGGTTGCCGAGATAGGTCAGGTACTGCGACCAGAGCGGGGCGTCGAGATTGTAGGCCTTCTCGAGGTTGGCCATGATCAGCGGGTCGAGCGGGCGCTCGAGATCGAAGGGACCGCCCGGTGCCAGGCGGATCATGAAGAAGGTCAGGGTGATGATGACGAGCACCGTCGGGACGGCGCTCGCCAGTCGTCGCAGGGTGTAGGTCAGCATGGCACTGCCGGCAGGCGGGTGAGCGGCGGACCCGGGACCGGGCCCGCCCTCGGATCTACTGGTTCAGGCTGAGCCAGCGCGTTGCGTGCCGGTTGAGCAGGTTGTCCTCGAAGCCGGAGACCTCGTCGGCGACGAGCGCTCTCGAGGAGTAGAAGAGGATGGGGATCGACGGCAGCTCGGCGAGATAGATCGCCTCGGCGTCGGTCAGGAGCTTCGCGCGCTCGTCGAGGTCGGTCAGCTGGGCGGCCGCGCGCATGGTGGCATCGTAGGCCTCGTTCGACCACTTGGAATAGTTGAAGGAGACGCCGGTCTCGTTGAGATAGAGGAAGTTCTGCGGATCGGAATAGTCGCCGATCCAGCCGGCGCGCACGATGTCGAAATCGCCGCCCTCGCGCAGGTAGTTGAAATAGCCCGTGCCTTCCATCTCGTTGAGCGACGACTTGATGCCGACGTTCGAGAGCATGTCCGAGATGGCCGCCATGGTGTTGCGGTGGTTCTCGGATGAATTGTAGCTGAGCTGGATGTCGAGGCTCGCCGGGTCCACCCCGGCCTCCTGCAGGAGCGCTATCGCCGCGTCCTCGCGGTCGAGCAGGTCCGCGTCGGCGTAGTCGAGCTCGGGCGGGTTCTCGACATAGTTGTCGATCCCGGGCGGCACGAGCGCATAGGCCGGGAGCATCGTGCCCTGCCAGACCTCGTCGGCGATGAAGTCGCGGTCGATCAGCATCGAGATCGCCTGGCGCACCCGCGGATCGGCGAACTCGGGCTTCGTCACCTTCACCGGCAGATAGTAGGTGCCGAGATAGGGGGCGATTCTGAGCGCCTGGGGCAGGTTCTCCTGCATGTACTTCATCTGCTCGGCGGGCACGTCGGAGCAGGTGTGCACCTCCTTGGCCTCGAAACGCCGAAGGCAGGCCGAGCGATCCTCGAACGGGATCCACTGGACCTCGTCGATCCGCACGTTGGCGGCGTCGTGGAACTGCTCGTTCCTGTGCATCACGATCTTGTCGTTCGGCACGAAGCTCGCGAGCGTGAAGGCGCCGTTGGACACGAGGTTGCCGGGCTTGGTGAAGGCGTCACCGAAGCTCTCCACCGACGCCGGGTGCAGCGGCAGGCCGGTCTGGTGGGTGAGCAGCTGGAGGAAGTAGGGTGTCGGCGCGTTCAGCGTGATCACCAGGGTTTGCGGGTCGGGTGCTGCAACCCCGAGATCCTCGGCCGAGAGCTCGCCCTTGGTCACGGCTTCGGCGTTCAGGATGGGAAAGAGCACGCTGGCGTAACCTGCGGCGGTGGCTGGATTCATGATGCGCTGGAACGCGAAGACGAAATCGCCAGCGGTGACCGGGTCGCCGTTCGACCACCTGGCATCCTCGCGCATGTGGAAGGTGTAGGTCAGCCCGTCGTCGGAGATCTCCCAGCTCTGAGCACTGCCGGGAATGATCTCGCCGTTTGCGTCCTCGGCGACCAGGCCTTCGAAGAGGTCGCGCAGCAGGCGTGATTCGGCCACGGTCGAGGTCTTGTGCGGGTCGAGGGTGGCGGGGTCGGTGTCGTTGCCGCGCATCAGCACGACGTTGGCAAGCGCCATCGAGCTCGTGCCGGACAGCAGCGCCAGGGCGAGGAGCGCGGTGCGCGCGGCGGCGAATTTCATGACTTGTCCTCCCGGATCGTGAACGAGCACCCGTGAAGTTTGCGCCCGCACCAGCCGGTGCACAAATCAAATCATGTGCGGCCGGGCGGTCGATCCTGCCGGAATCGTTGACCGTTCGGCGTTTCCCCGGCAACCAGACCCGGGCCTCGCCGGGGTCGGGGTTCCGGCGGGGTCGGGTTCCGGCGGGGACCGGGTGCGGGGATGCCATGGCGGCGGCCTGCACGACTGCAGCAAGGGAGGACGGGCGGGATGGCCGAGCGGCTGCTCGAGGGACAGGTGGCGCTGGTGACCGGGGCGGGCAGGGGGCTCGGGCGGGCCTTCGCCGAGCGGCTGGCGGCCATGGGTTGCGCCATCGGCGTGCATGGCCGGCGCGAGCACGGCCCGGCCGAGTATGGCGAGGGCACGACGCTGACCGCGACCGCCGAGGCGATCGCCGCCGAATTCGGCGTGCCGACCATGGCGGTGCTGGGTGACCTCACCGACGGGGCGGTCGTCGAGCGGGTCGTCGACACGGTCGGCGAGCGGCTCGGCCCGCTCGACATCCTCGTCCACAATGCCGGCGGCGACATCGCCGCGGCGGGAGGCAAGCCGGACCCGAACGATGCCGTCTACGTCAAGGAGGCGGATGTCCGCGCCGTCCTCGACAGCAACCTGCTCTCGACCATCCTGGTCTGCCGGGCGGTGGCGCAGCGGATGATCCCGCGCGGGCGCGGCCGCATCCTGACGATCAGCTCGGTCGCCGCCTTCCGGGGGCGCGAGCAGGGGGCCATCTACGCCACCGCCAAGGCCGGCGTGGTGCACTACACCCGCTGCCTCGCCCAGGAGCTTCGCCCGCACGACATCGCCGTCAACTCGCTGGCCCCGGGCGACACCCGGACCGGGCGCTATCTCGGCACGCGGGCGGTCGACCAGGACCGGCTGGTCGAAGAGGGCACGCTCGAGCGGATCGCCACGGTCGACGAGGTGGCCCGCGTGGTCGAGTTCTTCGCCGGCCCGCTCGGCGCCTTCGTCTCGGGCCAGGTGCTCAGGGTCGATGGCGGCTCCCAGAGCTGGCCCGGCTGACCCTGCCCCTATCGCCGGCGCCGTGCATTTGCGCCGCTGCGCTTCTACTTGGCATCCGCATGTGGTTTGATGCCGCCAGGAAACGGGGGGCGTGGACATGGTGCTGCGGGGCGAGGAGCACAAGCAGGAGCTGATTCAGGCGGTCATCGCCGAGATCGAGGCGAAGCTGACCGGCGAGGAAGCCGGGCGCGCCGTCGGCTTCGCGCGCCACTACTACCGCGACGTGGCGCCGGCCGACGTCGCGTCGCGCGACGTCCAGGACCTCTATGGCGCGGCCCTGGCCCATCTGCGCCAGGCCGCGCAGCGCCCGGCCGGGGCCTCGAAGGTGCGGGTCTACAACCCCGGCATCGCCCAGCATGGCTGGCAGTCGAGCCACACCGTCGTCGAGATCGTCAACGACGACATGCCCTTCCTGGTCGACAGCGTGGCCATGGAGCTGAGCCGGCACGGCCTCGGCATGCATCTCGTCATCCACCCGATCTTCGCGGTGGTGCGCGACGCCGCCGGCCGGCTGGAATGGATCGGCGACCGCGAGGGGGCGCCGGAGGGGGCGCGCCTCGAGAGCTTCATGCATATCGAGGTCGACCGGCAGAGCGACGCCGAGGTGCTGGAAGGGCTGGAGCATGATCTCCGCCGCATCCTCGAGGACGTCCGCAAGACGGTCGAGGACTGGCAGTCCATGCGCCAGCGCATGGGCGACGTGCTGGCCGACCTCGAGCCGGCGTCCCGGCATCTGCCGGCCGACGACCTCGCCGAGATCAAGGCGTTCCTCGAGTGGCTCGCCGACGACCACTTCACTTTCCTCGGCTATTCCGCCTATGCGCTGGAAGGCGAAGGTGAATCCCTCCTGCTGCGCCGGATGAAGGGCAGCGGCCTCGGCATCCTGCGCGCGCATGACGACGGCGCACCCTCGAAGAGCTTCATGGAGATGCCGCTCGCCGCCCGCCTCAGGGCGACCGAGCCCCTGCCGGCCATCGCCATCACCAAGGCCAACACCAAGAGCACGGTGCACCGGGCGACCTATCTGGATTTCATCGGCGTCAAGCGCTACGCGCCGGACGGCAGGGTGATCGGCGAGCACCGCATCCTCGGCCTCTTCACCTCGGTCGCCTACAACCGCAGCCCGCGCTTCATCCCGCTGCTGCGCCGCAAGTTCGACGCCGTCGTCGAGCGCGCCGGCCATATCCGCGCCGGCCATGCCGGCAAGGCGCTGGTCAACATCCTAGAGACCTATCCGCGCGACGAGCTCTTCCAGGCCGACGAGGAGACGCTCTTCGAGATCACCTCGCAGGTGCTCCATCTGCAGGACCGCCAGCAGATCCGCCTGTTCGTGCGCAAGGACACCTTCGGGCGCTTCGTCTCCTGCCTCCTCTACATCCCGCGCGAGCGCTACAACACGACGCTGCGCGAGCGGCTGCAGAGCCTCCTGCTGGAGGTCTTCAACGGCAGCGACAGCGAGTTCCAGGCGCAGGTGTCGGAATCCGTCCTCGCCCGCATCATGGTCATCGTCCGCACCCCGAACGGCGTGCCGGACGATCTCGATGTCGAGGGTCTGGAGCGCCAGATCCAGGAGCTCTCGCAGAGCTGGACCGACCGCCTGCATGCCGCCCTGACCGAGGCCGAGGGCGAGGAGGAGGGCAACCGGCTCTATCGCGCCTTCGGCCGCGCCTTCCCGGCGAGCTACCAGGAGCGCAATGCGGCGCGCGCCGCCGTGCCGGACATCCTCGCCATGGACCGGCTCGAGCAGGCGGCCGGCGACCGTCTCGGCATGACCCTCTACCGGCGCCTCGAAGACGGTCTGGAGACCGTCCGCTTCAAGCTGGTCCGCCGCGAGCTGCCGCTGCACCTCTCCGACGCCCTGCCGATCCTCGAGAACATGGGCCTGAAGGTGCTGCACGAGGAGCCGCACCCGGTGCGCAGCACCAAAGGCACGCTCTTCTCGATGCACGATTTTGGCATGCGGCCGATGACCGGTGCCGTGGTTGATGTCGATGCCTCGCGCCGCGCCTTCCAGGAGGCCTTCGAGCTGATCTGGTCGGGGGCGGTCGAGAATGACGGCTTCAACCGCCTGATCCTCGCCGCCGGTCTCGATGCCGCCGCCGTCGTCGTGCTGCGCGCCTACTGCAAGTACATCCTGCAGCTCGGCACGCCCTTCAGCCAGAGCTACATCGAGGACACCTTCGCCTCGAACCCGATGCTCGCCGCCGATCTCGTGGCCCTCTTCAACGTGCGCTTCGATCCAGACTTCGTCGGCGACCGCGAGGCTGAGACCCGGGAGATCGAGGCCCGCATCCGCACCGGGCTGGAGGGCGTGGCGATCCTCGACGAGGACCGGATCCTGCGCCGCTATCTCGGCCTGATCCACGCCACCACGCGGACCAATGCCTTCCAGCGGACCGAAGCCGGCGGGCTCAAGCCCTATCTCTCGCTGAAGTTCGACCCGGCCGTGGTGCCGGAGATGCCGAAGCCCCGGCCGGCCTTCGAGATCTTCGTCTACGGCCCGGCCGTCGAGGGCGTGCATCTGCGCGGCGGCAAGGTGGCGCGCGGGGGGCTGCGCTGGTCCGACCGGCGCGAGGATTTCCGCACCGAGGTGCTGGGCCTGATGAAGGCCCAGATGGTCAAGAACGGCGTGATCGTCCCGGTCGGTGCGAAGGGCGGGTTCTACGTCAAGCGGCCGCCGGACACGACCGAGCGGCAAGTGATCGTCGACGAGGCGATCCGCTGCTACAAACTCTTCCTCTCGGGCCTGCTC
Organism: Alphaproteobacteria bacterium; assembly: GCA_030431615.1. Classification (GTDB taxonomy): domain Bacteria; phylum Pseudomonadota; class Alphaproteobacteria; order Geminicoccales; family Geminicoccaceae; genus SLRI01. The sequence goes on along the minus strand of JAUIID010000094.1, from coordinate 223 downwards.
GACATCACCGACAACCAGGTCAAGGGCAGCGTGGTGCCGCCGGAGCGGGTCGTCCGCTACGATGACGACGACCCCTATCTCGTCGTCGCCGCCGACAAGGGCACGGCCACCTTCTCCGACATCGCCAACGGCGTCAGCCGGGATTACGGCTTCTGGCTCGACGACGCCTTCGCGTCGGGCGGCTCGGCCGGCTACGACCACAAGGGCATGGGCATCACTGCCA
>JAUIID010000308.1 GCA_030431615.1 Alphaproteobacteria bacterium | reverse complement strand
CGGCCGGTGGTCGCGGTCATGTAGGCCCGGTGCAGGTATTCCGGGATCCGTCGCGCATCCTCGATCTCGGCGACCCACTTGGCGATCCCGCCGAACATCTGCCGGTAGTCGACCTCCTGGAAGGCCTCGCGGTCGCGCGTTGCGCGGGCGATCTGCCCGACCAGGAGGATCATCGGCGTCGAGTCCTGGCGGGCGACATGGACCCCAGCGGACGCGTTGGTCGCCCCGGGCCCGCGGGTGACGAAGCAGACGCCCGGCCGGCCGGTCAGCTTGCCATCGGCCTCCGCCATCATCGCCGCCCCGCCCTCCTGGCGGCAGATGACGTAGGTGATGTCATTGCGGCCATGCAGCGCATCGAGTGCGGCGAGATAGCTCTCGCCCGGCACGCCGAAGATCCGCTCGGTGCCGTGCCGCACCAGCTCGTCGATCAGGATCTCGCCGCCGGAGCGTTGCGTCGTCGTCATCCGTTCCTCCTGTCGGGTCCGGGCCATTCGACCCGCAGCACTTGCCCGCCGCAAGCACTTGCCCGGATCGGCCCGCCTCGGCAAGCCTCGGCAAGACGGACGGCAAGTGATCGGCGCCACCGCCGACACAACCGATGGGGCGAGCGCTGCGACCCGGGTTCGCTGATGGGGCGATCAAGCGGCTTTACAATTCGGTAACTTTGACGGCATATCCTCGGGACTATCGACACCATCCACCCGGGGTTGCCGGCCTGGATGATGCCGGCAAAGGTGGTCATGACGATGTACGGGCACGACATTCGGGGTCTTCGGCAAGCAGCGGTCGCCGCTGTCGCCGTCCCGTGTGCGCCGTTCGCTGACCGGGTTCTCACGCTGCGGCTTCGACTTACCTGCCCCTGAGCCCGCCCGTTCGAACACGCGTGCGCTCAGGGGTCGAGTTCGAACCGCAACGTCAGCCACGCACGAGAGCCAGCATCATGAGCACCAAGGCAACGACCAACGACCAGGGCACCCCCGTACGCGCCGCCGCCACCGCGGTGGCCGGGGGCGACAGCATCGTCATCTTCGACACCACGCTGCGCGACGGCGAGCAGTCGCCCGGCTGTTCGATGACCACGCCCGAGAAGATCCAGGTGGCCGACCTCCTGGAGAGCATGGGCGTCGACGTCATCGAGGCCGGTTTTCCGATCGCCTCGCAGGGCGATTTCGAGGCGGTCCGCGCGATCGCCGGGCGGGTTAAGGAAAGTGTGATCTGCGGTCTCGCCCGGGCCGCCATCGGCGACATCGACCGCGCCGCGGAGGCCCTGCAGCCGGCCGCCCGGCCGCGCATCCACACCTTCATCGGCACCTCGCCGCTGCATCGCCAGTTCCAGTTGCAGCTGGACCAGGAGCAGGTTCACGAGCGCGTCGCCGCCAGCGTCACCCGTGCGCGGAGCTACACGGACGACGTCGAGTGGAGTGCGATGGATGCGTCGCGCACCGAGCACGACTTCCTCTTTCGCTGCATCGAGACGGCGATCGCCTGCGGTGCCACGACGATCAACATCCCGGACACGGTCGGCTACGCCTATCCCGAGGAGTTCGCCGACCTGATCCGGGCGATCCGGGAGGCCGTGCCGAACATCGACAAGGCCGTGCTCTCGGTCCATTGCCACAACGATCTGGGTCTCGCTGTCACCAACAGCCTGCGCGCCGTGCAGGCGGGTGCCCGGCAGATCGAGTGCACCATCAACGGCATCGGCGAGCGGGCCGGCAATTGCGCGCTCGAGGAGGTGGTCATGGCGGTCAGGACCCGCCCCGACCAGCTGCCCTATGCGAGCCGCGTCGACAGCCGCAAGATCATGCAGGCCTCGCGGCTGATCTCGGCGATCACCGGCTTCAGCGTCCAGCCGAACAAGGCGATCGTCGGCGCCAACGCCTTTGCCCACGAGAGCGGCATCCATCAGGACGGGATGCTGAAGAACGCCCAGACCTACGAGATCATGCGGCCCGAGGACATCGGGTTGGTCAAGTCGAGCCTGGTGATGGGCAAGCATTCCGGCCGGCATGCCTTCAAGACCAAGCTGAAGGAGCTGGGCTACGAGCTGGGCGACAACGCGCTCGAGGATGCCTTCGTCCGCTTCAAGGCCCTGGCCGACAAGAAGAAGGAAATCTTCGACGAGGATCTGGTGGCGCTGGTCGACGAGGAGATCGCCTCGGGCGACCAGACCATCCGCTTCGTCCGACTGCTCGTCCAGTGCGGCTCGGAGGTGGCCCCCAGGGCCGAGCTGACCCTCTCCGTTGACGGCGTCGAGAAATCGGCGACGGCGACGGGTGACGGGCCGGTCGATGCGACGTTCAACGCGATCAAGGCCCTCTACCCGCACGAGGCGCAGCTGCCGCTCTTCCAGATCCACGCCGTGACCGAGGGCACCGATGCCCAGGCCATCGTCACGGTGCGGCTCGAGGAGGATGGCCGCACGGTGAACGGACAGTCGGCCGACACCGATACGCTGGTCGCCTCGGCGCGCGCCTATATCGCGGCCTTGAACAAGCTCCTGACCAAACGCGAGCGCCACGCTCCGGCTGCGCTTTCGGCGTGAGGCTGGCGGGCTTGGCTCGGCTCTGCCCAGGGACCGCGGCGCGCCAGCCTGCCATTCGTTTCCGCGTCAGTTTCCCGATCGACGTTCACGGGGGTGCCTCGGCACCCCCGTTGCGTATCCCGGCCCGGGTCGCATTTCCGCCCCCGGGCCGGTACGGGTTCGGCTCGCGCCGCGCCCACCTCCCTCATCGCCGACCACGGAGCGGACCCCGCACCCATGTTCTCGCGCCTTCTCGGTCTCTTCTCAGCCGACCTCGCCATTGATCTCGGCACGGCCAACACCCTCGTCTACATGAAAGGCAGGGGCATCGTCCTGAACGAGCCCTCGGTCGTCGCCATCGCCACGATGAAGGGCAGGAAGCAGGTCCTCGCCGTGGGCCTCGAGGCCAAGGAGATGGTTGGCCGCACGCCGGGCAACATCGAGGCGATCCGCCCCTTGCGCGACGGTGTAATCGCCGATTTCGAGGTCGCCGAGGAGATGATCAAGCATTTCATCCGCAAGGTGAACAACCGACGCGGGTTTGCCAGCCCACAGGTCATCATCTGCGTGCCTTCGGGCTCCACCGCGGTCGAGCGACGAGCCATCCAGGAGGCCGCCGAGGCGGCCGGTGCACGCCGCGTGCACCTTATCGAGGAGCCGATGGCTGCTGCCATCGGCGCCGGCCTGCCGGTCACGGAGCCCACCGGCTCGATGGTCGTCGACATCGGCGGCGGCACCACCGAGGTGGCGATCCTGTCACTCGGCGGCATCGTCTATGCCCGCTCGATCCGCGTCGGCGGCAACAAGATGGACGAGGCGATCATCAATTATGTGCGCCGCAATCACAGCCTGCTGATCGGCGAAGCGACGGCCGAGAACATCAAGAAGCGGATCGGATCGGCCTGCCTGCCCGAGGACGGCAATGGCGAGGTCATGGAGATCAAGGGCCGCGACCTGATGAACGGCGTGCCCAAGGAGATCGTCATCAGCCAGCGGCAGATCGCGGAGAGCCTGGCCGAGCCCGTCAACGCCATCATCGAG
>JAUIID010000093.1 GCA_030431615.1 Alphaproteobacteria bacterium | reverse complement strand
GACTGGCTGGCCTACCTGCCGCAGCCGATCGGCAAGCTCCTGCTCGGCGACGCGCTCGCCGAGCGCGAGGCGCTCGCCCTCGACGATCAGCTGGGGAACGGCGAGAGCGATCGCATCCGGGCGATCGGCCGCTTCCGCGATGCCCTCTCGGTGGGGCAGATCAGCCGCTCCTACGTGCTCGAGATTCGCTTCGTCTCGGAAGAGCCGGACAAAGCCTACCGCATCGCCAACGCCGTCGCCGACGCCTATATTTCCAACCAGCTGGAGACCAAGTTCGCGACCGGCCAGCGGGCGACCGACTGGCTGCGCGAGCGCGTCGACGAGATGCGCGAGCGGGTCATCGCGGCCGAGCAGCGCATCGTCGCGTTCCAGTCCGAGACCGGGATCAGCGCCCAGGGCCGGGCGGACCCGCTGGCCCAGCAGATCGCCAATCTGAACGGCCAGTTGGCGACGGCCCAGGCCACCCGGGCGGAGGCCGAGGCGCGCTTCAACCAGGTGCGCAGCCTGCTCAGGTCGTCGGGGGGGGTGCGCGCCGCAAGCAATGTCCTGACCTCGCCCTTGCTCGCCAATCTGCGGCAGGAGGAGAGCCTCCTGCAGCGCCGCCTCTCCGAGCTGCAGGCGGTCTATGGCGAGCGGCATCCGCAGCGGATCAACGCCGAGGCGGAGATGGCGTCGCTGCGCAGCAAGATGATCGACGAGGTCGACCGTGTGGTCCAGGACCTCAGCAACGAGGTCGAGGTGGCCCGCGCCCGCGAGCGCGAGCTCGCCGGCAGCCTGCAGCGGCTGCAGGCCGACGTGCAGGGCCAGGACGTGTCGTCGGTGGCGCTGCGCGACCTCGAGCGCGACGCGACCAGTGCGCGCGAGCTCTACGAGAGCTTCCTGCAGCGGCTGCGCGAGGTGAACGAGGTGCAGAACCTGCAGCAGGCCGACGCGGTGGTGCTGTCGGCGGCGGTCCTGCCGGTCGACCCCTACTGGCCGGACAAGAAGCTGATCGTGCTGCTCGCCTTCGGTGCCGCCTGCCTCCTCGGCGCGGTCTTCGTCTTCCTGCTAGAGCGCTGGGACAACGGCTTCGGCTTCCGCAGTGCCGAGGAGGTGCTGGCGTCGAGCGGCCTTCGTGCACTGGCGCTGGTGCCCGACCTGACACGGCGGGAGACCCGCGAGCTGACGCCCGAGGAGTATATCCTGAAGAAGCCGCAATCCGCCTTCGCCGAGGCGCTGCAGCGCGTGCGGACCAGCATCTTCCTCGCCGACCGCGACCGGGCGACGCGCTCGGTGCTGGTCACCTCCTCGGTGCCGGTCGAGGGCAAGTCCCTGATCTCGGCCGCCATGGCCCGGCAGTCGGCCCGCTCGGGCCTGCGCACCCTGCTGATCGACGCGGATCTCCGTCGTCCCCGGCTGCACGAGGTCTTCCGGGTCGCCAACAATAACGGGCTCGCCGACCTGCTCTATGGCGACCTCGTGATGGCCCAGGCGATCCGCACCGATGAGAAGTCGGGCCTGCGCTTCATCCCGGCCGGCCTCGCCCCGGTCAGCCCGCCGGACCTCTTCCGCGGCGACGCCATGCGCCGGCTGCTCAAGGAGGTCATGCGCGACTATGACCTCGTGATCATCGACAGCCCGCCGGTGGGTGCCGTCTCCGACAGCCTGATCCTCTCGGGTCTCGTGGACAAGACGCTCTATGTCGTGCGCTGGCAGCAGACCCCGCGCAACGTGGCGAATGCCGGTATCCGGCAGATCCAGGAGGCCGGCGGCGACCTTGCCGGGGTCGTGCTGTCCCGGGTCGACGTCAAGAAGCACGCCCAGTACGGCTATGCCGACAGCGGCAGCTATGCCGGCACCTACGGCAAGTACTTCGTGAATTGAGCGGCACCGGCGCGGCCATCCGGCCGGCCCGGGCGAACGATCCGGCCGTTGCCTGGTTCACGATGCCGGACGCTACCGGAACGGCCGGCTTCGGGTTCGCCGGCCGCGGCTGTGGCCTGTGGCGGAGGATAGCCGGGCCGGAAACCGGGTGGCCGGTCCTAGGCAGCCGGATCGTCGACCCAGCCATTTCAGGTCAGTCAGGCGATCGGCGCCGACCCGGAAAGGGCCCGAAACGCCCATCCTGCGCGTCCACGTGGATCCCCACAGAGGCGGCCGGCCCGGTTGTGGTCGGAGCGCAGGGGGCCGCCTCGACGGCGCACCCCCTTCAGAGATGCGAGGTCAGGTAAGCCAGGATCTGGTCGGCCGCGGCTTCGGCGGAGAGCTCGCCGGTTGCGACGGTGACCTCGGCCTGCTCGGGCGGTTCGTAGGGCGAATCGATGCCGGTGAAGTGCTTGATCTGGCCGGCCCGCGCCTTCTTGTAGAGCCCCTTGGTGTCGCGGGTCTCGGCGACGGCGAGCGGCGTGTCGACGAAGACCTCGATGAACTCGCCCTCGCCGAACAGGTCGCGCACCATGCGGCGCTCGTCCTGGAAGGGCGAGATGAAGGACGCGAGGACGATGAGCCCGGCGTCGACCATCAGCTTCGCCACCTCGCCGACGCGGCGGATGTTCTCGACCCGGTCGGCATCGGTGAAGCCCAGGTCCTTGTTCAGCCCGTGCCGCACGTTGTCGCCGTCGAGCAGGTAGGTGTGCGCACCCTGGGCCACGAGCTTGCGCTCGAGGATGTTGGCGATGGTCGACTTGCCGGCGCCGGAAAGGCCCGTGAACCAGACGAGGCAGGGCTTCTGCCCCTTCTGTGCGGCCCGGCGCGCCTTGTCGATGTCGACATGCTGGTGATGGATGTTGCTGGCCCGGCGCAGGCCGAACTCGACCATGCCGGCGCCGACGGTCTGGTTGGTGGTCCGGTCGATCAGGATGAAGCCACCGAGATCGCGGTTCTCGGTGTAGGGGGTGAAGACGATCGGCTGGGTCGTGTGCAGGTTGCAGAAGGCGATCTCGTTGAGCTCGAGCGTGCGGCCCGGCTGCTGCTTCTGCGTGTTGACATCGATCTTGTGGCGGATCGAGGTGATCGTCGCCGGAATGAGCTGGGTGCCGAGCTTCAGGACGTAGCGGCGGCCCGGCAGCAGCGGCTCCTCGTGCATCCAGAAGAGATGGGCGGCGAACTGGTCGGCCACCTCGGGGCGTGCCCGGGGCTCGACCAGGACGTCGCCTCGGGCGATGTCGATCTCCTCGTCGAGCACGAGCGTCACCGCCTGGCCGGTCGTGGCGGCATCGCGGTCGCCATCGGCGGTGACGATACGGCTGACGCGTGTCGCCCGCCCGGACTTCGCCACGACGATGGGATCGCCGGCGGCGATGCGGCCGCTGACGACGGTGCCGGCGAAGCCGCGGAAGTCCTGATGCGGGCGATTGACCCATTGCACCGGCAGGGCGAAGGCCGCGTCCCCGGCGTCGACCGCGACGTTGACCGCCTCGAGGTGCTCGAGCAGCATCGCCCCCCGATACCAGGGCATGCGGTTGCTCGGCATGGTGACGTTGTCGCCGAAGCGCGCCGAGAGCGGGATCGGCAGGACGTGCCGGAAGGCGAGCTGGCTGGTGGCCGCACGGTAGTCGGCGACGATCTCGTCGAAACGCTCCTCGGCGAAGCCGACGAGGTCCATCTTGTTGACCGCCACGACGACGTGCTTGATGCCGAGGAGATGCACCAGGTAGCTGTGGCGCAGCGTCTGCGTCAGCACGCCTTTCCTGGCATCGATCAGGATGATGGCGAGATCGCAGGTCGAGGCGCCGGTCGCCATGTTGCGCGAGTACTGCTCGTGGCCCGGCGTGTCGGCGACGATGAACGAGCGCCGCGCGGTCGAGAAGAACCGGTAGGCGACATCGATGGTGATGCCCTGCTGGCGCTCGGCCTCGAGCCCGTCGACGAGCAAGGCGAGGTCGATCTCCTCGCCGACCGTGCCGTGCTTCTTCGAATCGGCGGCAAGGGACCGCAGCTGATCCTCCATGATCAGCTTCGAATCGTAGAGCAGCCGGCCGATCAGGGTGGACTTGCCGTCATCCACCGACCCGCAGGTCAAAAAGCGCAGCAAGCCCTTGGCCGCTTCCTCGGCCCGGGTGGCGATGGCGACCGCTTCGGCCTGTCTCGTCATCAGAAATAGCCCTCGCGCTTCTTCTTCTCCATCGACGCCGCCTCGTCGCTGTCGACCAGCCGGCCCTGGCGCTCGGAGGTCCGGGCGGAGAGCATCTCGGCGATCACCTGCTCGACCGTGTCGGCGTCGGATTCGATTGCCCCGCTGAGCGGCCAGTCACCGAGCGTCCGAAAGCGGACGAGGCGTTCGGTCGCCGTCTCGCCGGGCTTGAACTGCATGCGTTCGTCGTCGACCATGATGAGCGTGCCGCCGCGATCGACCATCGGCCGGTGCCTGGCGAAGTAGAGCGGCACGACCGGGATCTGCTCGAGGCGGATATACTCCCATATGTCGAATTCGGTCCAGTTCGAGAGCGGGAAGACGCGGATCGTCTCGCCCCGGGCGACACGGGTATTGTAGAGGTGCCAGAGCTCGGGGCGCTGGTTGCGCGGATCCCAGCCATGCCCGGCCGAGCGCACCGAGAAGACCCGCTCCTTGGCCCGGCTCTTCTCCTCGTCGCGCCGGCCGCCGCCGAACGCCGCATCGAAGCCGTGCCGGTCCATGCCCGCCTTGAGCGCGTCGATCAGCATGATCCGCGCCCATTCCCGGCTGTCGGTGTTGAAGGGCGTGCTGCCCGCTGCCGTGGCCGCGTCGTTCGCCTGCACCAGCAGGCGAAGGCCCAGGGCGCTGGTCAGCTGATCGCGATGCACGATCATGTCGCGGAAGTCCCAGCCCGTGGCGATGTGCATGAGCGGGAAGGGCGGCTTCGCCGGCCAGAATGCCTTCATCGCCAGGTGCAGCATCACCGAGCTGTCCTTGCCGATCGAATAGAGCAGCACCGGGTTGGCCATTTCGGCCGCGACTTCCCGCATGATGAAGATCGATTCGGCCTCCAGCGCGCGCAGATGGCTCGACAGCGTCGAGGACCGCCGCGGCATGGCGGGGTCGAAGCGCGCCGCATAGTGCACGATATCCTGTCGGGTCTCGGTCATGAGGCTTGGTGCATCTGGAAGGTGTGGAACGCGCCGGTTGATCCAAGGACGGGGGCCAGAGGTGGGCGCGCCCGGGCAGCAGGCCCGGCGAACACTGCACAGATGCCACTTCGCCAGCCAAGTTGCAAACCCTGAATGGCCGGCGCGCCTGTCCCGGATGCCGCAGTGCGTCAAACGCTATGGTTGAGAGAGGGCGGCACCCCTAGCGGCGGTGATGGCCAGCCGGGCGGGGCCGGAGTATGGAGGAGGGGTGACCATGCCAGACCCGGAGCTCCTCTTGTCCCGCTTTGCCCGGCCAGCCCATATCGCCAATCCCGCCGCTCTGCGCCACTTCCCCTATCCGCCGGCGCTCGAGTCGATCCTGGCTGCCTCGGACCTCGAGGCGGTGCGGGCCGAGATCACCCTCTGGCCCGGCTATGCGCCGACGCCGCTCCATGATCTGCAGGCCATGGCGGAGTCCGCGGGCGTCGCCGCCATCCACTACAAGGACGAGGCTTCGAGGTTCGGGCTCGCCAGCTTCAAGGCGCTGGGTGGCGCCTATGCGGTCAGGCGCCTCCTGGAGCGGCTCTTCGTCGAGCGGGAAGGGCGGCCGCCGCGCGACGCGGCCGAGCTCGCCCGGTTCGCGCGGAGCGTCACCGTCACCTGCGCCACGGACGGCAATCATGGCCGCTCGGTCGCCTGGGGGGCCCAGCGCTTCGGCGCGCGCTGCCGGATCTACATCCACGCCACGGTGAGCCAGGGCCGCAAGCGGGCGATCGAGGCGTTCGGCGCCGAGGTCGTCCGCACGCCCGGCAATTACGACGATTCGGTCCGCAAAGCAGCCGAGGATGCGGCTCGGCACGGCTGGCACGTCGTCTCGGACACCTCCTACCTGGGCTACACCGAGGTACCGGCCGACGTCATGCGCGGCTATCTCCTGATGGCCGACGAGGCTTTCGCCCAACTGGCCGGAGAACCGATGCCGACGCATGTCCTGGTGCAGGGCGGGGTCGGCGGCGTGGCCGCCGCGGTCGCTGCCCGGTCCTGGCAGCTCCTGGGGCCGGACCGGCCGCGCTTTATCGTCGTCGAGCCGGATCGGGCGGCCTGCATCGCCGCCAGCATCGAGGCCGGCGAGCGCCGGGCGGTCGCGGGCGATCTCGACACGCTGATGGCCGGGCTCGCCTGCGGCGAGGTCTCGCTCGTCGCCTGGGAGGTGCTGCGCCTCGCCGTCCACGATGTCCTCGTGGTCGACGACGCGGCGGCGGTCACGGTGATGCGCAACCTCGCCCGGAACGAGCCGCCGGTGGTCGCCGGCGAGAGCGCCACCTGTGGCCTCGCCGGGGCACTCGCCGCCCTGGAGTATCCCGAAATCGCCCGGGCGCTGGGTCTCGGCCCGGCGAGCCGCCTGCTCGTCTTCGGCACCGAAGGTGCCACCGACCCCGAGCTCTATGCCGAGCTGGTCGGTCGTCCAGCGGAGGAGATCGCCTCATGAGCCGCAGGCTCACCGTCGCCGCTGCCCAGCTCGGGCCGATTGCCAGGGACGAATCCCGGACCCGCGTCGTCGGCCGGCTGATCGACCTGCTGCGGCAGGCGAAGGCGCGCGGCGCCGGCTTCGTGGTCTTCCCGGAGCTGGCGCTCACCACCTTCTTCCCGCGCTGGGGGCTGGCCGAGCCGGATGAGGTCGACGCCTTCTTCGAGCGCGAGATGCCGGGTCCGCAGACGGCACCGCTCTTTGCCGCGGCCAGCGAGCTCGGCCTCGGCTTCGCGCTCGGCTATGCCGAGCTGGTGACCGACGCCGAGGGCCGGGCGCGACATTTCAATACGGCGATCCTGGTCGAGCCGGACGGGCGGATCAGCGGCAAGTATCGCAAGATCCATCTCCCCGGCCACCGCGAGGTCGAGGACTGGCGGCCTTTCCAGCATCTCGAGAAGCGCTATTTCGAGCCGGGCGATCTGGGTTTTCCGGTGTTCGACACGATGGGCGGCAAGCTCGGCATGCTGATCTGCAACGACCGCCGCTGGCCCGAGGCCTTCCGCATGCTGGGCCTGCAGGGCGTCGAGCTGGTGACGATCGGCTACAACACGCCGCAGCATTATCCCCTGGTGCCCGAGCAGGACCATCTGCAGCAGTTCCACAACCGCCTCGTGCTGCAGGCGGGCGCCTACCAGAACGGCACCTGGGTCGTCGGTGTCGCCAAATGCGGCGTCGAGGAAGGCTGCATGCTGATCGGCGAGAGCTGCATCGTGGCGCCGACCGGCGAGGTGGTGGCGCTCTGCTCGACGCTCGAGGACGAGATCTGCGTGGCGACCTGCGATCTCGACCGATGCCAGTCGATCAAGGCCAACATCTTCGACTTCAAGGCGCACCGGATGCCGGGCGAGTACGGGCTGCTCACCCGGCGCTGAGCGGGCCCCGTCGCCAGACCAGGACGAGATTGTTGGCCGGCAGTTCGACCACTTCGTTGAGTGCGAGGCCGTGCCGGGCGGCTGCCGGGACGAGCTCATTGTCGACGCAGCGGATTCGCCAGGCAGGGTCCTGCGCATTGAGGCTCGCCTCGAAGGCGGCGTTGCTCGCGGCCGTGTGCCGGCCGTGCCGCCTGAAGGGACCGTAGAGCACGAGTGGCCCGCCTTGTGGCAGCAGCCGCCCGGCGCCGGCGAGCAGCCCCTCGGTCGCGGCCCAGCGCGCGATGTGCACGAGGTTGCAGCAGAAGACCGCGTCGGCCGCGGCAAGCGGCCAGCTTGCCGATGCGGCGTCGAGGCGGATCGCCGGGCGGACCGTCAAGGCACCTGCGTCCCGCGCATGGGCGTCGATGCCGCGCAGGGCCAGGGCATCGGCCTCGCTCGGCTGCCAGGCGAGGCGCGGGGGAAGTTGTGGCGCCATCCAGGCGGCGTGCTCGCCGCTGCCGCTCGCGACTTCGAGGAGGAGGCCCTCGGCGGGCAGCACGCGCTGGAGCACCGCCAGGATCGGTGCCCGGTTGCGCAGGGTCGCGGGCGCGTGGCGGCGCGGGTCTGTCATATGCTCCATCAGTGCAGCTTGAGGCGCGGGCGGATCACGTGGTTGACCTGGCCGATGGCGACATGGGCGATACCGCGCAGCCAGCCATGGATGGTCAGGAGGTGCTTCCAGTAGAGCGAGGCGTAGACGAAACGGGCGAGCCGCCCCTCGATCGCCATCCGCCCGCCGATGAGGTTGCCCATCAGGCTGCCGACGGTCGAGAAGCGGCTGAGCGAGACGAGCGAGCCGTGGTCCCGGTAGACGAAGTCCTCCAGCCGCCTGTTCTGCATCAGGTGCTGCAAATTACGATAGACCGTCCGGGCCATCTGGTGGGCCGCCTGGGCGCGGGGCGGGATCGGCCGCTCGGCACCCTCGGGCGTACAACTGCAGCAGTCGCCGAAGGCGAAGATGCGGGCGTCGCGCGTGGTCTGCAGGGTCGGCCGGACCACGAGCTGGCCGATCCGGTTGGTCTCGAGCCCGCCGATCTCGCGCAGCAGGTCCGGGCCTTTGACCCCGGCGGCCCAGACCCTGAGATCGGCCCTGATCACCTCGCCCTCGTGCGTCTGCATGGCGGTGTCGGTGACCTCGGTGACGCGGGTCTCGACCAGGACCCGGACCCCCAGGCTCTCGAGCTCGTCCCGGGCGGCCTGGGCGAGCTTCTCGGGGAGCGCCGGCAGGAGGCGCGGGCCGGCCTCGAGCAACGTGACGCGCAGCCGGCTCTCGTCGAAGACCTCGAGGCCGTAGTGCCGAAGGGCGGCCGCGGCGTTGTAGAGCTCGGCCGCGAGCTCGACCCCGGTCGCCCCGCCGCCGACGATGGCGATGTCGACATGGGCATCGGCCGCGGGATCGACCGACAGGGTGCGGGAGACGCGCAGGCAGTGGTCGAGCAGCTTCTGCCGGAAGCGGTCGGCGGCCGCCCGCTGGTCGAGGAAGATGCAGTGCTCGACGACGCCGGGCGTGCCGAAATCATTGCTGACGGAGCCGAGCGCCAAGACCAGGAAATCGTAGCGGATGAAATGGCGGCCCATGATCTCCGTGCCGTCCTCGTCGAGGATCGGCGCGATGACGATCTGGCCGGCAGCACGGTCGATGCCCTCGAGCCGGCCCATGAAATAGCGATAGCCCCAGCGATAGGCATGGGCGCGATAGCCGACCTCGTCGAGATTGGCGTCGAGCGCGCCGGCCGCGACCTCGTGCAGCAGGGGCTTCCAGATGTGGGTTCGGTTCTGCTCGACAAGGATGATGTCGAAGCGCCTGTCGCGACCATGCCTGGCGCCGAGCCGCGCCACCAGCTCCAGGCCGCCGGCACCGCCGCCGACCACGACGATCTGTGTCTTGAGTGCCATGCGGCCTGCTGCTCCGCCGAGACGTGCCAGATGCTGCAGCCGGCGGGAGACAGTCGATGCGGTCGCCGCCGGGCCGACCGAACCATTGTCCGAGCCTTGCGGTCGGCTGGCAAACGGTTATGTCCGGGGTGACGAATTCTGCAAGGGAACGTGGCTGCATGGGCGAACGGATCGGCGTGATGGTGTGCGGGCACGGCTCGCGCTCGACGGCGGCGGTCGCCGAGTTCGCCGCCGTGGCGCAGCGGCTCGAGGGCGCCTTTCCCGACTGGCCGGTCAGCTACGGCTATCTCGAGTTCGCCAACCCGGTCATCCGGGACGGGCTCGACAAGTTGCGCGCGGCGGGCTGCACGCGCGTGCTCGCCGTGCCGGGCATGCTGTTCGCCGCCGGCCACGCCAAGAACGACATCCCATCCGTGCTCAACACCTACCAGAAGACGCATGGCCTGCGGATCGACTACGGTCGCGAGCTGGCCGTGGACGCGCGGATGATCAGGGCAGCCGCCGACCGCGTCGAGGCGGCCCTGGCTCGGGCCGATGCCGAGCACGGTCCGTTGCCCCGGCACGAGGTCTGTCTCGTCGTCATCGGCCGTGGTGCCTCCGACCCGGATGCCAACTCCAACGTCGCCAAGATCGCCCGGATGCTCTGGGAGGGCATGGGCTTCGGCTGGTGCGAGACCGGCTATTCCGGTGTTACCTTTCCCTTGGTCGAGCCCTGCCTCGAGCATGTGGCGAAGCTCGGCTACCGGCGGGTGGTGGTCTTTCCCTACTTCCTCTTCACCGGCATCCTGGTCGACCGGATCTTCGGCTTCACCCGCGAGGTCGCCGCCCGCCATCCGGCGATCCAGTTCGTCGAGGCCTCTTATCTCGGCGATCATCCGCTCGTGGTCGAGACACTTGCCGCCCGGGTCCACGAGATCCTGGAGGGGGCGAACCTGATGAACTGCTCGCTCTGCAAGTACCGGGCGCAGGTGCTGGGCTTCGAGGGGGAAGTGGGGCTGCCGCAGGCGAGCCACCACCACCATGTCGAGGGCAAGGGCGCGTCTGCCCCAGGCTCATCGGTGGCGGACTGTACGCTCTGCGACGATTTCTGCACCGGCGCCTGCCGGCTGGTCGATGCCGAGGGGCACGATCACGCGCAAGGGCACGATCATGCGCACGGGCATGATCATCACCACGAGCATGGCGACCATCATCACCACCCCTATCCGCACGAGCACCATCCGCTCGGGCCGGTGAGTGCCCTGAACCGCCGGCGGCGCTGAGAGGTCAGCCGGCGTTGCGCCAGATGATCGCCGCGCCGAGCAGGATCAGCACGAAGTAGAGCAGGCGGCGGAAGCGTTCCTCGGCAATGCGTCGCCTGAGCCTGCCACCGAACCAGAGGCCGAGCAGGGCCGGGGCCAGGGCGAGGGCGGAGAGCAGCGCCAGGTCCGGCGTCAGGAGCTCGTAGCGGGCGAAGGCGACCATCAGGACCAGGGTCGAGATGCCGAAGAGCAGGCCCATGGCCTGGACCAGCCGCTCCTTGTCGAATCCCAGGGCCTGGATATAGAGCATGCCGGGCAGGATGGCCGAGCCGGTGAAGCCGGTGATCAGGCCGTTGGCGAGGCCGGCGAGCGGCGACAGCCAGCGCTCGTGCCGGCCCGGGTGCGGCAGCCGCGGCCCGAGCAGGCTGACGCAGCCATGCAGCATGATGAGCAGGCCTAGGGCCACGGCCGGGCCGCTGCCCGAGCTGCGTGCCAGCACGCCGGCGCCGACGACAATGCCGACGGCGGCCGCCAGGAGAAGGGGCCAGAGCCGGCGCAGGACGGCGAGCGACGTCTGGCCGCCGAGCCCCTGGATGGCGTTGGTCACCAGCGACGGCACCAGCATGATCGCGATGGCCGGGGTGATGCCGTAGGTGGTGGTGAGGATGCCGAGCACGATGGTCGGCAGGCCAAGACCGACGATGCCCTTCACGAACCCGGCGACGAGGAAGGTCAGCGCCACCAGCGCCAGGTTTTCGGCTTGCCACATCGCCCAGCGTGCTCCACCTCATGCGCGGCACGCCGTCGTTCTGCTCCGACCCGCCGAATCCATCTCTCGCACCTGGACTGGCCCCGATGCTGGTATCGCTCATACTCGGTTTCGTCCTGCTGGTCGTCGGCGGCGAGTCGCTGGTGCGCGGTGCTGTCGCAACGGCGACACGGCTCGAGGTCTCGCCCCTCTTCATCGGCATCGTGCTGGTCGGCTTCGGCACCTCGACGCCGGAGCTGGTGACCAGCTTGCAGGCGGCGCTGGCCGGATCGCCCGGCATCGCGGTCGGCAATATCGTCGGCAGCAATATCGCCAACATCCTCCTGATCCTCGGAATCGGCGCCCTGCTCCTGCCGATGGCCTGCCACCCGGGGGCCTTCTACCGGGACGGCACGGTCCTCGTGCTCAGTGCCGCCGCACTCGGTGCGGTGGTGCTGGTGGGCGTGCTCGACCGCTGGACGGGCCTGGCCTTCGTGGCGGGGCTCCTCGCTTATGTGACCTTCACCTATTTCAGGGAGAGCGACAGCCCGGACGAGGCGGCGCAGATGCACGAGGCCGAGGCGGCGCTGCAGCTCAGCGGGCAGCCGATGGCGCTCTGGCTGGCACTGCTCATCGCGCTTGTCGGCATTGCGCTCACGATCGTCGGCGCCCGGCTGCTGGTCACGGGAGCCATTGAGCTCGCTACCGCCATGGGTGTCTCCCAGACGCTCATCGGCCTCACCGTGGTGGCGGTCGGCACCTCGCTGCCGGAGCTGGTCACGGCCGTCATCGCGGCCCTGAAAAAGGAGGCCGACGTCGCCTTCGGCAACATCGTCGGCAGCAACATCTACAACACGCTGGGCATCCTCGGCATCACCGCCACGGTGCAGCCGCTCGACGTGCCGCGCGAGATCGCGGAGTTCGACATCTGGGTCATGCTGGTCGCCACCGTGCTGCTGCTCTTCTTTGCGATCAGCGGCTGGCGGGTGTCCCGCCGCGAGGGGGCGGTGCTGCTCGCCCTCTATGTCTGCTATCTCGGCTATCTCGCCTGGGACATCCTCTAGGCCGTTGTCAGCTCGACCGCGCGACGCCCCGCAGATCCCCGCATCGCCATCCGGAACGGCGCCATGGGCTGGCCATTATAACCGCGTGGCGTCGATGGAGCCGTTCGGCAAGCCTGGCACGCCAATTTCGACCGCACCCCAAAAGCTGCCATGCTGTCGCGTGGTCCGCACGATTCCAAGGAGAACGCCATGCGAATCCGCCTCGGCTGCGAGCTCACCTACGAGGTGCCGAACCCCACGCCGATGATCGTGCTGCTCAACGTGCATCATTCCTGCGTCGCCCGGCTCGAGCGGCCGGACTGGCTGATGACCACGCCGGCCGTGCCGGTCGAGAGCTACCGCGACGGCTTCGGCAACTGGTGCTGCCGGCTCGTGGCGCCGCCCGGCCGCTTCGTGCTCGGCACCGACAGCGTCATCACCGATTCCGGTGCCAGCGATCCGGTGGACTGGGGGGCTATCCAGCATCCGGTCGAGCACCTGCCGCCCGACACCCTGCAGTTCCTGCTCGGCAGCCGCTACTGTGAAACCGACTGCCTTTCCGAGGAGGCCTGGCGGCTGTTCGGGCAGGGGCCGACCGGCTGGGCCCGGGTCCAGGCGATCTGCGACTTCGTCAATCGCCACGTCGCCTTCAGCTACGAGCATTCGCGGCCGACCCGGACCGCCGCCGAGGCCTATGCCGAGGGGCGGGGCGTCTGCCGCGACTTCACCCACCTCGCCATCGCCTTCTGCCGCTGCATGAATCTGCCGGCCCGGTACTGCACCGGCTATGTCAGCGATATCGGCCAGCCGCCGCCCCACGCGCCGATGGATTTCGCCGCCTGGATGGAGGTCTATCTCGGCGGCAGGTGGTGGGTCTTCGATCCCCGCAACAACAAGACGATCTACGGCCGCATCAAGATCGCGCATGGCCGCGACGCCGCCGACGTGCCCCTGACCCACACCTTCGGGCCGAACCTGCTCGCCGGCTTTCGCGTCTGGACGGACGAGATCGTGGCCTGAAGCCGGCTCAGGCGCTGGCGGCGGCCTCGCGGAAGGTCACCATGCGGCGCTTCTCCTCGTCCCAGAGCACGAGGCGGACGCAGCGAAAGCTCTGCCAGAGCGTCAGCCGACCGACCTCGCGCAGCTCGGGGTGGTCGCGCAGCACCTCGCGCAGCCGATAGAACGGGATCCGGCTCGACAGGTGGTGCACGTGGTGGACGCCGATATTGCCGGTGAACCAGCGGAGAATGGCGGGCAGGTCGTAGTGCGAGCTGCCGTGCAGCGCCGCCTCGTGCGGGCTCCAGTCGTCACCCTTGTCCCAGAGCGTACCTTCGTACTGGTGCTGGACGTAGAAGAGCCACACGCCGGCGGTGGCACCGAGGAGGACGATCGGCAGGTGAACCATCAGGAACGGCCAGAGGCCGATGGCCCAGATCAGGATGCCGGCGGCGGCGAGCACCGCGGCATTGGTTGCCATGGTGCTCACCCAGGGCATCCAGCCCTTGCGCATGGCGCCGAGCGGCAGGCGGTTCTGCACGACGAAGAGATAGAAGGGGCCGATGCCGAACATCACCAAGGGGTTGCGGTAGAGGCGGTAGAGCACCCGCCGCCGCCAGGGCAGGGCGCGGTACTCGCGGACAGTGAGCGTGTCGACATCGCCGACCCCGCGGCGGTCGAGATTGCCGGAGGTGGCATGGTGGATCGCATGGCTCTGCCGCCAGTGGTCGTAGGGCGTGAGCGTCAGGATGCCGATGACCCGGCCGATCCAGTCATTGCTCCAGCGGCGTCGCAGGAAGGAGCCGTGGCCGCAATCGTGCTGAATCATGAAGAGGCGGACGAGTAGGCCGCCGGCCGGCAGGAGCAGCAGCGCATAGAGCCAGAGCTGATCGAAATGCACCGCGATCGCGAGCAGGGTCCAGGCGACCACGAACGGACCGAAGGTCACGGCAAGCTCGAAGAGGCTGCGCCAGGTGCTCGGCGCGCGGTAGCTGCTGAGCCGCTGCATCCAGGCTCGCGCATCCTGCGCCGGACCGTCGGGGCCGGGCGCGTCTGTGCTGCGCGATGAAGAAGTCATCCTCGTGCCTCCGTTCGATTCTTGTCGTGATCACACGTTGTCGAACGGGTCGTCGACTTCGTTGCGACCCAGTTGGCTCGCTCAACCGTCGAGGCCGATGCAGGCCGCGACACCGCCACGGCCCCGGGATCGGGCCCAGACTGCCACTAATCTGCTCTTGCGGTGTGCCGGTTGCAAGTCCGGGCGACGTTTTAGGCGGAGCAACGGCGCGGAGGACGCTCGGCAATGACTCCTTCCCCCCGAACGACGAAACGGGCGCCGGCATGCCGGCGCCCGCTCGCGGATGAGGTGGATGCTACCTGGTGGCCTGATGGATCTCGGCTGAGGTCATCGTGGCGTACTCGCCGCCGGCGGCGCCCGTGAAGCATTCGGGGCTGAAGCGGACCCAGAGATCGGACGGCTGCTGCAGGTCGTAGGCCATCGTGTCCTTCTCGGCGTCGCCGGTCACCGCACCCTGGTAGCTGGCCTGGAGGAGCGCATCGTTGTCCTCGGCCATGGCGACCGGTGCGCCGGCCATGATGACGACTGCTGCCAGAATGATCACGTTGCGCATGGTTTCTTTTCGCTTTCTTGCTGGTTGCGGCGCAGCTTCTACCGCGCCGGTAAGCATTTCCACTCGTCACGTCCACAGCTTCGCCAGGAGAGGCGAGTGAAACCAGACTGATTGACTGCTCTGACTCTTGAGGACGATTGCGTCTGGTTCGCGAATGATGGTGGCCCGACTTGCAGGGGCGGTAAGTGGCGAATCCCACAACATCGTTTTTTTCAACGCGCAAGCGGCCGAAGGCGGAAATTCTTGCGATCAGGGGAGGCGGGGTTCACGGGCGCCCGGCGCAGGGAGGCACGCCACGGGCGCGCGGCAGCCGCGGCGGCAGATGAAGCCGCCCGGTATGCTGCAGAAATAACGCATGAAAGGGATCCGCATCGCGGCACGGCAACAGTATCACCGCGCCGCGATGCAATCTTGCGACGTCGCTTATTATTGTTCTTAACGAAACGAGCCGCTGATGATTTGGTAACGCATACGTTACCGCATGGCAAGTCTTATATGTCACTGGCCTTCAAGGTCGCTGCCGCCGACGCAGGCGCCGCCCGCCCAGGCCGGCTCAATCCGGCATGTCCCACAAGCGCGGCTCGGCGAACTCGATGGAGTTGCCGGCCGGGTCGCGCACGTAGAGCGAGCGGGCGCCGTTCGGCCAGCGGAAGTCGGCGTCGATGTCGATGCCGTGCGCCTGGAAGACGCGGCGCCAGCCGGCGATCTCGGCGGCGCTGGCGGCGAAGCAGGCATGACCCTGGCCGCTGGCACAGTGCGCCGGCACCGGCAGGGCGCCGCTCGAGGTTGTGCGCGTCTCAGCCGGGTTGAAGACGAGCAGCATGCCCTGGCCGCAACGATAGAAGACATGGCGGTCGCCGGCGCGGCTGACCTTCTCCAGCCCGAGCAGGCCGCCATAGAAGGCCTCGGCAGCGTCGAGATCAGCGGCGTAGAGGGCCGTCTCGAGCAGGCGGCGCGGTGCGTGGCTGGTCATCGCGTTCGGCTCCGGCTTGCGGTACTGGGGCCGCCGTACCGCTTGGCGTCGCCCGGGCCGGGGTCGGATCGCCCGGCCGCTTCGCGCGCCGCCGGGCCGGGGCTGCGGCAGGCTTGCCGTCCTGTGCCACCCGGTTGTGCGCGCGCTCCGGGCCGGTGCGCCGGCGCATGTGCTCCTCGACGAAGACATGGCTGTAGAGCTGCGCCAGCCAGGCCTTGCCCTCCTGGGTGCGATCGAGATGGCGGATCGCCGGCTGCACATGCGGCTCGACGCAGGACCAGAAGAAGCGGGGATAGTCGCGGGCGAGATCGGCCGGGTTGGTGTAGCCGAGCCGCTGGGCGACGCCGATCTCGATGAACTCGTGGAAGAGCGCGTTCCATTTGCGCGGGTAATAGGGGTCGGCTAGCTGGCCGATGAGGTCGGCGGCGCGCACCAGGCCCGGCTCGTCGGCAGTGTTCTCGTGATCGCCGTCGGCCGGCACCGGAAAGCGCGTGAGCTCGATGTTCCGCGCGATCCGCTCCTCGTCGATGGCGGGCACCGTCGACAGGCGCTGGCGGACGAAGACCTTGCCGCGATCGACATGGTAGGGGCCGAGCGCCGCGTCCGAGGCGCCTTCCGGCAGCATGATGGTCGATCCGGCACTGTCGGTGACGTAGCGGCCGCCGCCGTCGCCCGGGCAGAGGCCGCGCAGATAGCCGATATCGTGGACCAGCGTGGCGATGGTGAAATGCAGCCAGTCTTCGGCGGTCACGGGCTCGACCAGGATCCGTCCCTTGAGGATCGCCTGGCCGACCATGGTGACGAGGATGGTGTGGTCGGTGTCGTGGTAGAGCGCGTCGCTGTCGGCGATCCGCTCGATGACCACATGGGCCATCGTGCGCAGGATGTCTGCGTATTCCGGCTGAAGGGAGCCGTAGATCGCCGAATAGTTTCCGCCCAGACGCCGCCCGAGCTCGGTCGCGAGGATGCTCGCGATGTCCATTACCCATCTCCCGGCAGGGCGAGCCGAGAAGCGCCGCTGCCAGGACGCAGATTGCCGAAGCCGGAGGGCTTGGGCAAGCCGGCCCTGCACGGGCGGGCGGGAGCGGGCGGCGCCACGCGCGGCGCTTGGCCGCGAGGCGGGGACCGCCGTAAGGTGGGGCAGCCGTCCGCCGGCGCCCCGGTGACCGGGTCAGCCGAAGATCAGGACCGCGAGCGTGACCAAAACGCCCCAGCAGGCGAGGGCCGAGCCGGTAATGAAAAGCGTGCAGTGCAGGGGCGGCCAGCGCTCGTCGGGGTCGACGGGCGCGTACTCGGCCGCCGACGGCTCGCGGCGGCCGGCCAGCAGCGTGAGCTCGGCGTTCGGCAGGGTCTCGTGCATCGCTTGGTCTCCGCTCGAGAAGCCGGGCACTGGCTTGCCGGTCCTCGTCGGGATCGAAGGCTACGCCGCATTCGCTAAGCTTCCGTTAAACGCCCGGGGCGCGGCTTCCGGCAGCCGGATGCGCCCGGCTTGAGCGTCTTTCTCGACATCGTCCTGCCGGTCTTCGCGCTGCTCGGCCTCGGCTATGCCGCGGCGGCGCTCGACCTCTTCGACGCGGCGGCCACCCGGGCCCTGTCGCGCTTCGTCTTCCAGTTCGCCCTGCCGGTCATGCTCTTCTCGAGCCTCGCGGCGCAGGGCAAGCCGGCGGGCTTCGCCCCCGCCTATCTCGTCGCCTTCTTCGCCGGCGCCGCGGTCTGCGCCTTCCTGACGACGCTCATCGCTCCCAGGCTCGGGCCGATCGAGCGCCAGGGGCGGGCGATCGCCGGCTTCTCCAGCGCCTATGGCAATGTCGTCCTGATCGGCATTCCGCTGGTGCTCACCGCCTTCGGCGAGGCGGCGAGCCTGCCGCTCTTCCTCCTCGTGACCTTTCACGGGCCGATCATGATGACCCTCGTGACCGTGCTGCTGGAGGCTGGCGGCAACGGCACCGGGCGCAGGAACCTCCTGCTCGGCACGCTCAAGGGCCTTGCCGCCAACCCGATCCTCATCGGCCTCGTCGGCGGCATCCTCTTCGGCGCCACCGGGCTCGAGCTGCCGAAGACCATCGCGGCCAGCGCCGAGCTGCTCGGCCGGGCGGCGCTGCCCACGGCCCTCTTCGCCATGGGCGCCTCGCTTCGCGGCTACCGCATCCGGGGTGCCCTGCCGCTCGCCTTCACCATGGTCGGCATGAAGCTGGTCCTGCACCCGCTGATCGTCTGGCTCCTCGTCGACTACGTGTTCCGCCTCGATTCGCCCTGGTCGGACGTCGCCATCGTCCTCGCCGCCATGCCGACCGGCATCAATGCCTACCTCTTCGCCGCGCGCTACCAGAGTGGCGAAGCCGAGGCGGCGTCGGCCGTCCTGATCTCGACCGCTCTATCCCTGATCTCCGTCTCGGTCATCCTGACGCTCCGCTTGGGCCAGGTATCAGGCTGAACGCGAGCGGACATCTTCAGCCGCGCGACAGGCGGCCGAGCAGGGCCTGGAAGTCCGGAATGGCGATGGCCGACTCGCTGGCGAAAGGCAGGCCGCCGCCGGTGAGGCCGGTGAGCCCGCCGGTCTGGAAGAGATCGCCGGTCAGGCGGTAGGCGATGTTGTTGCCGTCGAAGCCGAGCACCCGGTTGATCAGCTCGCCGGTCTGGACCCTCAGCGTGACCGGCACGATCGTTTCGCCGAGCCGCGGGATCTCGATGGCGGCGTCGCTGACCCCGGTGCCGAAATCCTCGCCGTCGAGCTCGAGCGAGAAGCGCAGGCCCGAGGCGCTGATCGGCTCGGGATTCGGGTTGGTGAAGCGGAGATCGAGGCCGATCGACTGCTCGAGCAGGCCGGGCTCGGCGAAGCTCAGATCCGCGATCTGGACCTCGAGCGGGTAGGTCGGGGCCTTGCCGAGGCCGCCCGAGCAGGCGGCGAGCACGAGGCCCAGCATCACGATCCAGCGCCGCATGATCATCATCCCTCGCACCTTGCCGCCGCGTTGCATGCCGAATGCTTCTACCACCCGCCATCCTCCGACCGCGAGCCCCGGGTGGCGCGGACGCCTCCCTGATATGCTATGATGGACGCCTGCAGGGCCCGAGCCCTGGGTCAACGGGAGGGAGGAGGAGCCATGAGCGACACGAACCGCGCCTTCTTCGAGCGGATGGAGCTGGCGCTGGCGGAGGTGCGGCCGAGGCTGAAGGGGGACGATCCCGGCCTCGTCATGCTGCGTGCGGAATACGACGTGGCGGCCGAGCGCCTGAAGGTGGCGCGGCGTGTCGGCAGCGAGGCCACTGCCGACGACCTCCGGTCCGTCCGGCTGGCCGTGGAGCGGCTGCTGCAGCATGCGGGCCGCCGGGCCGCCTGAAGCAGAAGGCGGGTCGGGGTGCCCCGCAACTCCTTGGAATGAAGGTCGGCTTCGACACTGAAAGACGGCGCCGGGGCCTGAGCGTCGGCCGCTCTTTACTTCGGTATTCCGCCACGGCCCGACCCCGGAAAAACCCCAGCCTTACGGTTGGCGCGGGACACGGCATTCTCCGTCGCATCGAACAACCCAAGTCGACGGAGCCACACCGATGCAGACCCTGAAGATCACCGCCGCCGCCCTGACCCTCTCGCTGCTGGCCGGCGCCCTGTCGCCGCACGCCATGGCTCAGCAGGGCGGCGTGCAGATCGGCGGCAACGCCAACAACACGACCCTCCTCAACCAGAACACCAACGCTGCGATCGGCCTCGGTGCGAAGGCATCGACCCGGGTCGGCAGCATCCAGGACACCAGCGTCGGCGGCAATC
>JAUIID010000092.1 GCA_030431615.1 Alphaproteobacteria bacterium | reverse complement strand
TCATCGTCCTCGGCGATCAGCGAGGTCTGGTTGCCCGGTCCGAACAGCGACAAATAGAGGTCGGCGCCGCCATGAGTCTCGACCACGAACGTGCCGCCCTTGCTCACATTGAAGGAGTAGACGTCCTCCTCGCCGGGCTGCGAAATGGCGCCGGACACGGCCTCGAAGACCGGCAGCTCGATCGTCTCGAGACCGCCACCGCCGCGGCCGGGATACATCTTCGCGCTGGCGACGAACGCCCTGTCGGTGGGGGACAGGTCCTCGTTGCTGGTCGTCCCTTGCGGCAGGTTCATGGTCCATTCGCCCGGAAAGGCGTAGAGCATCACGGAATCGCCGTCGAAGCTGGTGCCGTGGATCTGATCCGCGGAATACTTTCGCAGGACGTTGTGGCGGGTCTGCTCCGGTGTCCAGAAGTTGGGCGCCCGGGCGAGGTCGCGGATGACCACCTCCTCGTTCCAGATGATGCCACCTTCCGGGTTCTGGTGCTCGTGGCCCATGCCGATCATGTGGCCGAACTCGTGCAGGATGACGGCCTGATCGAGCCAGCCGAGATTCATGGTCGCCGCGTGCAGCGGCACGTTCTGGTTGTCGAGACCGACATAGGACCAAGCGCCATCATTGCTGTCGAAGGAAATGCGGACCTCGGCCTGCGGGTCCTCGGTGAATTCGAAGTTGAGGTTGGCGTAATTCGTCCACTCCGGCGCGTATTTCTTGACCAGCTTGTGCGCGTCGCTGTTGCCACCCATGAAACGGATGCGCAGCGTGCTGCCTTTCACCCACTGCTTGCCCTTGGGCGATATCGCACGCGCCCGCCCATGCCGATCGAAGAACATCCGGTGCGGCATGGCCAAGTCACCGGGCAGCAAACGATCGTAGCACA
Organism: Alphaproteobacteria bacterium; assembly: GCA_030431615.1. Classification (GTDB taxonomy): domain Bacteria; phylum Pseudomonadota; class Alphaproteobacteria; order Geminicoccales; family Geminicoccaceae; genus SLRI01. Next base: position 18,914 of record JAUIID010000092.1, on the reverse strand, counting down.
TCTGCCGTGCTTTTGGCATGGCGGTCGCCTCCCAAAGCAGCACAAGATGATCAAGCATCAGACGCGAACTACCGCTAATTGTCAACCGCAACTTGCATGACTACGAAAATCAACCAGATAAGCATATATTCATTATAAGCGGCCCTTATCAATTGACAGGCGAACAGGGCGCGCCGCGAGAGGCCAAGAGTTAACACGATCGAGCATGAATACTTGAATGATGCCGCAAGTTGTCGAGCGCCAATCGGCAAGTCACACGCCGTCGAGGACGGGCGCACCGGAGGAATGGCGTGAAATGCTCGTCGGCAGCGGCACCGCCGGGGTAGTCACCCGGTCTCGCACCGGACGCGTCATCTCGGGTGCCGGCGCAAAGTATTGCAAGTCAGACGACTTCGAGCGTGTCGCGGTCCTGGATTGGCCATGGAGGCGCGGATGGGGGCGTCTGGTACCAGTATGCTACAGATGCGATGTCGTCCTGCAGCGGCAGGTAGCGGCGGTCCTTGTCCGTGCGCCATCCCAGCGCCTGGATGGTGACCTTGATGCGACTGGTGAAGCGGATCGGGTCCAAGATGTGCCAGCGATACATGCCGAAGCGCTGCTGCGAGCGGTAGGTGCCGTCCGGGCGAATGATCTGTGGCAGCCCGGCATAGGCTGTCGAGAAGGCCGTGTAGCCGCGCGGCTGGTCGGGCTCGCAGGTCCCGATGTCGAAATTGTAGGCGCCGCCGAAATAGTCCTCGGTGCCGGTGCCGCAGATGGTCGGGAAATCCTCGTCGTCGTCGATGAACACCTTGAGCTCGCCCTCGCCCCACCAGCCACAGCTGTTGACGCCCCAGGCGACATAGGTGCCGACATATTGGCCCTGCCCCCGGATGCCGTCGAGGATGGTGTGGACGGCCTTGAACTTTACGGGATTGGTCCGCTGAAAGGCGGCGTGGAAATGGGCACGGTCCCCGGACACGGGTCCGAGCTGGTAGTCGATCTGGTAGTAGAGCGTCACCGGCTCGTCGTCGCGGTTCTCCAGCGTCACCCGGGCACGCGTGCGAAACGGCATCTCCCAGTAGCAGTTCAGGCCACGCCCCGGATTGACGCAGACGGCGAGCGAGTTGACGTGGGCGTAGCGCTCCCAGCCACAGGCAAAGAAATCACCAAGCGGGCACTCGACGGCGGGTGCCGCGGCGTCGTCCCAGGAGATCCGCAGGATGAGGTTCCGCCAGTGGCCGCCCTTGGTGGTGCACCAGATGTGCTGGATGGCGCCCGGCCCCTCGATGTCGGCGAGCAGGCGATCCTCGCCGGACGCGATCTCGATGGAGGGCGAGACCTTCCAGCCCTGGCCGAGCCCGCGCGCCGCCCGGGCACCGGTCCCCTCGGTCGCCATGCCGCCCCGGCCGGGCTCGCCCGTGAGGTTCTCCGGCGTGATCGAGCGGGATTTCGCGTTGGAGAGCCGCGCAAGATTGCCCAGATGCATGCCGAGCCCGTCGAAGGGCAACGGCGATGGGTCAGGCAATCCCTGCATCCTCGTGGCTGTCGGTCCGCCGGTCGGCCGAGGAGAAGGATATGACACAGACGAGCGGCTCCGCACTCGTGCACCGGGCCCAATGTTTGACGTTGCGCGGGATGCGGATCACGGAGCCCGGCCCCATCGGCAGGAGTTCGTCTTCCAGCTTGTGCTCGCAGCTGCCGGAGATGACGTAGAGCAACTCCTCGCAGTTCGGGTGGGAATGGAGCGGGTTGCGCTTGCCTGGGTGGATGACGCAGATGCCGAAGGTCTGCTCGGCCCCGGGAGTCTCGCCGGCACCCACGAGCCAGGTCACCCGACCCCAGTCCAGCTCCACGGTTCGGCCCTCTTCAAGGCTGGTCACGAAGTCGCTCGTCGTCATGGCGTTGCCCTTATTGGTCGGTTGGCTGGATGGCGACCGGGGTTCCGGCCGGGGTACGGACATAGGCCTCATAGAGCTGCATGATGGCCCGGCAATCCGCGAGCGTGCCCTTGGTCGGCGGGCGGCCGCTGAGCACGGCTTCGGCGAAATGCAGCACCTCCGGCGCATAGCCGAGGAGGAACATGTTGTTGTTGTAGAGCTGGCCCAGCGAGAACTCGGGTTCCCAGACCAGCGGTGCGGTCTCGTCCGCGATGATGAACGAAGCGCCGCGACCGTAGGCCGGGCGGGTGGCCTTGCGGTAGTAGGTGAGCCTGACACCGTTCTCGACCACCACATTGGCCCCTTCGCCCACCACCTCGAGCCGCTCGAGCGGCGACGATCCCGAGGCCCCGGCCGCCATGTGGAAGGTGCCGACGGCCCCGGAGGCAAAGCGGAGCGAGGCGACGCTGCCGCCATTCCACCCCTCCCACTCGTAGGTCAGCCGCTCGATCGGGCCCATCAGGTAGTGGATGATCGCACCTGGATGGTAGATGTGGTCGAGCAGCCAGCGCGAACGGAGGAGGTCGGCGCGCTCGGCCGGCGGCGCCATGTCCTGGGGGTAGCGCAGATAGACCGAGCTCGCGCGGCCAAAGGCCGGGCTCTCGATGATCTCCTTCACCTTGGTGATGGTCGGGAAGAACTGCTTCTTCAGGCCGACCATGACGAAGCGGCCGGCCCTGGCGCTCGCATCGGTCAGGGAGTCGACCTCGGCGACGCTGGCGGCGATGGGCTTCTCGCTCCAGACATGCGCGCCGGCGGCAAGGGCGTCCATGGCGAGGTCGGTCGCCTGCACGCGGCCGTCCGGATGGTAGCTGGTGACGATGAAGACGGCGTCCGGCCGCTCCCGCTCGAGCATCTCCCGATGGTCGGTATAGTGGCGCTCGCCACCAAAGAGGTGCGCATAGCTGGCCGCGCGCTCGGCCGTCGTGTCGCAGACGGCAACGAGGTCGATCGGGGCGTAGCGGAACGTCGGGTAGACGTTGCGAAAGGAATGGCCACCGGCGCCGATGAAGCAGGCGCGCAGCCGGCGCTCATACTCGAAATTGTACCGGACGTGGTCCGGGTGGTCGGCGCTCGGCATCAGGGGTTCAGCCTTTCATGGCCCCCTGAGTCAGGCCCTGGACGAAGGTGCGCTGGGTCAGGAGGTAGAGGATGACGATGGGCACGAAGGAGATGACCGTGCCGGCGAAGATCAGCCGCTTCTCGGCAGAATAGGTCCCGGCGAAGCGGACGAGCCCGAGCGGGATCGTCTGGACGTCCGGGGAGATCAGCACGACCAGGGGCAGGAAGAAGTCGTTCCAGGTCGAGAGTGCCGCGATCACGGTGAGCGCCAGCACCGCCGGCGTGGCCAGCGGCAGGAGGATGGCGGTCAGGATGCGGAAATGGCTCGCACCGTCGATACGTGCCGCCTCGAGCAGCTCGTCCGGTATCGAGCGGAAGAAGTTGCGCATGAGGAAGAGGCCGAAGGGAATGCCGTTGCCGACCTGCGCCAGGGTCACCCCCAGGATCGTGTCGATGAGGCCGAGCCGGGCGATCATCTGGTAGACCGGGATGACGATCGCCTGGATCGGGATGGTGAGACCGACCAGGATCAGGAAGAAGACCGTGTTGTTGAAGGCGAAGCGCATCTTGGCGAAGGCGTAGCCGGCCGGGACGCAGAGCAGCAGGGTCAGGACGACCACGGCCGAGGCGTTGAGGAAGCTGTTGAGCAGGAGCTGGCCGAAGCTGCCGATCCGCCAGGCATCGAGGTAGTTCGCGAGTGCCAGCGTGGCCGGCAGCGCCACGGGGTCGCCCATGCTGATCTCGGCCTCGGTCTTGAAGCTCGACATCACGAGCCAGAAGAACGGCCCCACCATGAAGGCGAGGAGCAGCCCGAGGCCGGCGACGAGCGCCCAGTCGGCCCGCCGCATCACCATCGCTTGCCTCGCTCGCGCCAGCGGTTGAAAGCGATGGTGAGGGTGATGGCGAGAAGGCCCAGCACCATGCAGAGGGCGGCCGATTTGCCCTGCTGCTGGAACTGGAAGGCCAGCTTGAAGATGTAGGTGTTCAAGAGCTCGCTCGCATAGAAGGGCCCGCCCTGGGTCATCACCCAGACCGTGGCGAAGCCCTTGAAGCCGTTGATCATGGCCAGCGAGAGCACGAGGGTGGACACCTCGCGCAGGCCCGGCAGGGTGACGTGGCGGAACTGCTGCAGGCTGTTCGCCCCGTCGACCGCCGCCACGTCGTAGAGCGAGTGGTCGATGTTCTGCAGGCCAGCGAGGAAGAGCAGCATGTAGAGCCCGTAGCCCTGCCAGGCGCTGGCGGCAGCCACCGAGAAGAGGACGAGGTCGGGGTCGCCGAGCCAGCTCCGGGTCATGAAGTCGAGCCCGGCCGCCCGGAAGGCGCCGTTGAGGAGGCCGAAGAACGGGTCGTAGACCATCGAGAAGATGACGCCCACGACCGCCAGCGAGACGACGTGCGGCAGGAAGAATGCGGTGCGGAAGAAGCGCTGGCCGAGCTTCGTCCGGGCGATCAGGACCGCGAGAAGCAGGCCGGTGCCGCCGGCGAGCACGACGTGGAGCACGAGCCAGAGCAGCGTCTGGCGAAAGGCCTTCCAGAAGATCGTGTCGTTGGCGAGGGCGCGATAATTGTCGAGCCCGACGAAGGAGACAGTGGAGCCCAGTCCGGCGGCATTGGTGAAGCTGAGGCGGACCGTCTCCAGCGTCGGGAAAAGCGTGAGGACGCCATAGAGGAGAAGGGCGGGCAGGAAGAAGAGCGTGGCCTGCCCGACCCCGTCCCGGCCGATCCCGGATCGGTAGCGCCGGCCCGTGGCCGCGGGAGCGGCGACCCGTGGCTCTGCCACGCGCCGCCGCTCCTGTCCTTCGGACCGCACCGCCATCCGTTGTCAGCCAGCCGCGTCCTGCGCTTCCTGCATCAGGCGCATGGCCTCCTCGGGCGAGACCTGATCGCCGATGAGGCCCTGGATCACCTGGTAGTAGGTGTCGAGGACGTTGCCCGGCATGTAGACGCTGGGGTTGTAGCCGATGCCGCGCTCCGTAGCCGCCGCAAAGACGTCGTTCAGCACCGGGATGGCGGGCTCAAAGGGCGGCAGCTCCCGGGGATAGACCATCCAGCTCGTCGGATCCTGGGCCCGGGTCAGCATCGCGTCGTCCGACGTGATGAAGTCGATCCAGGCCAGGGCGAGCTCGGGGTTGCTGGTGTTGGTCGGCACCATCCAGCTCCAGCCGATCCCGCCCGTCGGCTTGGACTGGCCTTCGAGGTCGGAGGGCATCGGGGCATAGGCGGCATTGGTGAGGTCGAAACCCGCGCCGCGGGCATTGTTGGTGAACCAGGGGCCGGCCACGAAGAAGACGGCGCGCTTGGTGAACCAGAGCCTGGAAGCCTCGTCGAGGTTCATGCCCACAGCCTCGCGCGGAATGTGGCCGCGCTCGACCAGCTCCTGCAGGCGGGCGGCACCGGCGACCATGGCCTCGTGCGTCCAGGGCTCCTTGCTGTAGAGCACGTCACCGACGACGTCCCGGCCGGCCGTCGCCTGGAGGATCTGGCCGAAGAGGTGACCACCGTTGAAATTGCTCCTCGGTCCCACCATCAGCGGAAAGAGGCCGGCTGCCTTGATCTCGTCGAAGAGCTCCAGCATGCCCGCGTAGCTGTCCGGCAGCTCCCAGCCGTGCTCGGCCATGACGTCGGCATGGTACCAGAGGCCAATGGCGTCGAGGCCATCCGGCCACTCGTAGAGGGCGCCGTCAAACTGGCGCTGCAGATCGGCGAAGAGCCAGGGATAGAGGCGCTCGCCCCAGCCATGCTCGGCATAGGCCTCGGTCAGCGGCTGGATCAGATTGGCGCGCGCGACGATGCCGACGCGACCGACGCCCGAGTTGGTGAGCAGCACGTCGGGGCCCACACCCGACTGGATCGCCGCCTGGACGGCGCCGTCGTTGATGGTGCCGGTGGGCAGCATGTGCTCGACCGTCACGCCCGGATGCATCGCCTCGAACCTGGCGTCGAGTTCGTCCCAGAGGGCCCGCACCTCGTCCTGGGAGTACTGCTCCGGCCCCCAGACAGTGAGCGTCTCGGCCGCGGCCGGCAGCGCCGCCAGCGGCAGCATGAAGGCCGCTGCTGCCGTCAGTTGCAGCAGCTGCCGTCGATTGAATGCGTTGACCATTGTCCAGCCTCCCTCAGGCTCTGTGGTTCTTGAAACGCAGCGTGGTTCAGGTGCGGATCGCCATGAATGCCTGCACCTGTGCAGTCAGTGCGCGCTCTGTCGGCAACCGCTCCATCGAGGATGCACCGTAGAACCCGTGGCAGGTCCGCGTCCGACCGAGCACGAACGCAGCATCGCCGGGCTCGGCGATCGGCCCGCCGTGACAGAGGACGATGACGTCCGGGCGAACCGCCAGCGCTGCCGCGGCCCATTCGTCGATCAGCGCCGGGCATTCCTCGAGCCTGACCGCGGTGTCGGCGCCGATCGTGCCGCCGCTGGTGAGCCCCATGTGGCAGACGATGACGTCGGCCCCGGCCTCGGCCATCGACCGGGCATCGGCGGCCGAGAAGACATAGGGCGTGGTCAGGAGATCGAGGGCCCTGGCTTCGGCGATCATCGCGACCTCGAGGCCGTAGCCCATGCCGGTCTCTTCCAGGTTCTGTCGGAAGACGCCGTCGATGAGCCCGACGGTCGGGAAGTTCTGCACGCCGGCGAAGCCGAGCGCCTTGAGCTCGGCGAGGAAGGGTCGGGCGAGCATGAAGGGGTCGGTGCCGTTGACGCCGGCGAGGACCGGTGTCCGCTGCACCACCGGCAGCACCTCCCTGGCCATCTCGACGACGATCTCGTTGGCGTTGCCATAGGCCATGAGGCCGGCGAGCGAACCGCGCCCGGCCATCCGGTAGCGGCCGGAATTGTAGATGACGATGAGGTCGATACCGCCCGCCTCCTCGCACTTGGCCGAGAGGCCGGTGCCGGCGCCGCCGCCGACGATGGGCAGGCCGCTCGCGATCTTGGCGCGCAGCCGTTCCAGTATGGCGGTCCGGTTCGCGGCACTCATGCCCCACCTTCCCGCGCCGCCACGACCGAGCGGAACTCATCGACCAGGGCCGCGGCGAACCCCGGATCGTTGATCGCTTCGGGCCTGCGGATGATCCGGCGGTCCGGCGTCTGCCGGACGAGCCCTTCCAGCGTCGTGAAGAGCGCTGCGTCCGCCTCGGGGTCGTGGAACGGCATGTCAGGGGCATCGATCAGCGAGACGCCGCCTTCGGGCAGAAGCAGCCGCACCGGGCCGGTCATGCGATTCAGCTTGCCCGCCAGCCATTCCCCCATCCGACGGTTCTCCTCCACCGTGGTGCGCATCAGCGTCACCTGCGGATTGTGAACGTAGAGATTGCGGTCGCGGTAATGCCCGGGCACGGTGTCCATCGCCCCGAAATTGACCATGTCCAGCGCACCGACCGAGCCGATCCAGGGCGTTCCGGTGGCGATCACAGCCTCGAGCCGCTCCTCCCCGGCACTGAAGACACCGCCCATCAGCAGGTCGCAGGTTTCGGTCGTGGTGATGTCGAGGACGGCAGCGATGAGCCCGTTCTCGACCAGCTTCTCCATCGACCGGCCGCCCGTGCCGGTGGCATGGAAGACGAGGCAGTCGTAGTCGGCTTCGAGCGCGCGACAGACGACCTGGACGCAGGGTGTCGTGACGCCGAACATGGTGAGCCCGATTGCCGGCTTGTCGGCGACGGACGGCTCCGGGACCGTCTCCTTCATCATCCCGGCAAGCGCATTGGCCGCATTGCCGAGCACCCGCCGCGAGATCCGGTTGAGGCCCTGCACGTCCGTCACCGAATAGAGCATCATGATGTCGGCCGGGCCGACATAGGGTGCGGTGTTGCCACTGGCCACGGTCGAGACCAGGACCTTGGGCAGACCGATCGGCAGGGCCCGGAGCATGGGTGCAACTAGCGCCGTGTTGCCCGTGCCGCCGGCGCCGATGATGCCGCCGATATCGGAGCGGGTGGCTATGAAACTGACGGCGGCCTCGGCCATGGCACCGACGGCCTTGCCCCGATCGTCGAGCCCGAGCACGGCCGCAGCACCCGTCGGATGATGCGCTGCCACCTCCTTCGGACCGATGTCCGTGTCGCCGGCGGGTGTGCGGGTCGAGAGGTCGACCGTGACCACCGCGACACCGGCGGCACGCAGCCGCTCGGCCAGAAAGGTCAGCTCGGCATGCTTGGTGTCGAACGTGCCGACCACATAGGCCCGCTCGGTCATCTCAGCTCTCCCCGGGCGGGCTCTGCACGGCCCACCTCCGCTTCGGACGGGCGGCGCGTCGCGGCCGCCCCTTGCTCGCAGCCGCTCAGGCGGCCGCTTCGTCGTTGGAATCGGCAAGCCGCAGCTTGGCCATCACGGCACGGCGCACACCCTCGATATGCTCCTCCATCAATGCTGCGGCGCGGTTGGCATCGCGCGCAGTGAAGGCCTCCAGCAACGCCTGTCGCTCCCGCGCCGTGCGCTCGACGACGTCGGGCGCCTGATTGGCGACCACTCGGCAGAGCTGGATCTGGAGGCTCAGCCGGTCGAGCGTCTCGACGAGGGTGCGGTTGTCGGCGAGCCGCGCCACGAGGTCGTGGAACCGGCGGTCGTGCGTCGCGTAGGCCTCGAGGTCGCCGGCCTCCAGGGCGGCGACCGTGGCGTCGAGCACAGCCTTGATGGCCGCCACATCGTGGTCGTTCAGCCGCGCCACGGCGAGCCTGACACCCAGGCTCTCCATGGCCTTGCGCACGGCATACAGGTCGTCGATGTCCTTGGGCGTGAAGGAGCGGACAAAGCAGCCCTTGTAGGGCCGGTATTCGAGCAGGCCGTCGCGGACCAGCTGGCCGATCGCCTCACGCAGCGGCGTGCGGCTGACCCCCAGCCGCTCGGCGATCGAGAGCTCATCGAGCTGATCGCCCAGCCCGACCTCGCCCGAGACGATCATCCGGACCAGCTCGTCGTAGATCCGCTGCTTCAGCGGCGCGTGAACCATGCGACTCAAGGAGTGCCTCCTGCCTTGGCACCCACGTCTATCGCTGCGTAATCCATTATACAATACACAAAACACAGAGTTTGGCGTGCAACGCTCGTGCGGCTGGTCCCGGCGGTGTCTCATCGCGCCGATGACGCCACACGCGACGTTCGAACTTCAGATCAAGGCGCTGGCCGCTGGGGATTCCCGGGCATGCAGGCCGGCGGTGCACCACGATCATGCTGCAAGTGTCGGAGAAGTTCTTTTTTGACCCGGGTTCTGTGGCCCGGGTTCGAGCGGCTCAGCCCAGCCAGCGGGGCAAGGTCAGTGACAAGGCGGGGACATAGGTGACGAGCAGGAGCGTCACGAGCATCGCCAGATAGAACGGCAGGAGGGTTTTCACGGTGCGCTCGATGCTGGTCCGGGCGATGGCGCAGCCGACGATCAGGGAGGTTCCAACCGGTGGCGTGCAGAGACCCATCCCGAGATTGACCAGCATGATCATGCCGAAGTGGATGGGATCGACGCCGATGGTCTTGGCGATGGGGAGCAGGATGGGCGTCAGGAGCAGGATCAGGATGCCCATGTCCATGAGCATGCCGAGGACCAGCAGAAGGACGTTGATCATCAAAAGGACGAAGATGGGGTTGGCCGAGATCGAAAAGATGAGCTCGGTCAGGAGGACGGGGACGCGGAGGTAGGAGAGGAGGAAGCCGAAGGCGGAAGAGGTCATGATGATGGCGACGACCATGCCGAGGCTGCGCAGAGTGCTGCTCATCACCCGCATCATGCCGGCCCGATCGAGGCTGCGGTAGACGAACACGGTGACCAGGAGGGCATAGGCGACGGCGACCGCGGCTGATTCGGTGGCGGTGAAGATACCAAGCACGATGCCGCCGATGATGATCACGATGGTGAAGAGGCCGATGGCCGCCTGGGCCGCTGTCCTCAGCCCGTCCTTCAGGCCGTAGGTTTCGCCGCGCGGGTGGTCGTTGCGAATGGCGATCACCGCGCAGAGCAGCATGAGGCTCGCCATCAGGAGGAAACCCGGCACGTAGCCGGCGAGGAAGAGCTGGCCGATGGGCAGGCCACCGGCGGCGAGCGCGTAGTAGATCATGTTCTGGCTGGGTGGGATCAGCACCCCCTGGACCGAGGAGGTGATGGTCACGCCGACCGCATACTCGGCCGAGTAGCCGCGCTTCTTCATGGCGGGAATGAGGAAGGAGCCGATCGAGGCGACGTCGGCCAAGGACGAGCCGGAGATGCCGCCGAAGAAGGTGCTGGCGACGATGTTGCTCTGGGCCAGCCCGCCCTTCAGGCGGCCGACGAGGACATCGGCGAACCGCACCAGCCGATCGGCGATGCCGCCCTCGGTCATTAGGTTGCCCACCAGGATGAAGAACGGCACGGCGAGAAAGGTGAAGCTGTTGAGCCCGTTGACCATGCGTTGCGCGATCATCAACGGCGGCAGGCCAAGATAGAAGACGGTGACCAATGAAGCGAGGCCGAGCGCGAAGGCGACAGGCACCCGGAGCAGCATGAGCCCGACGAAGCTGCCGAGCAGCAGGGCGATGCCGAGCCCGTCCGCGGCCACGGGCTAGGAGCCTGTCCGAGTAATGGCCACCGCCTGCATCGCTCTCTGGCGGGCGAGGGCAAGGAGCGGCGACGAAGGCGATGCCACAGCATCGGCGAGGCGGCGCGACGCGGCCGTCGCCCGCCAGAGAGCGACCCGAAGGGCGCGCCTTTCCTGGCTTTGGGCCACGTCGACCGGCCCTGCCGATGGCCCCGCATCGCGGCGGGCCGATCTCCTCGCCCAAAGCCAGGAAATGCGCGTGCAGGCGGTGGCCATTACTCGGACAGGCTCCTAGCGGCCGATGCCGGACGGGGTGGCGGTGAGATCGTCTTCCAGGCCTTCGGGCCGGTGGGGCGGTTCCTCGAGGCGGCCGAGCAGCAGGTTGGCTGCCACGTTGAGGAGGCCGAGGCCGCCGCCGAAGATGGTGGGCCAGTAGAGCAGCCATTTCGGCAGGCGCGAGGCGGGCAGCAGCTGTTGCCCGGCAAGGGCGATCAGGTCGCCGCCGGTCAGGATCAGGGTCGCCATGAAGACGCCGACCAGGACCTGCGCCAGGTAGTCGAGGGCCTTGCCCCAGGCCGCCGGCAGCGCATCGCGGACGACCATGATGGCGATGTGCTCATGCCGCCAGACAGCGACCGCGATCGCCAGGAGGCCGAACCAGACGAGGCAGAGCATGGCGATCTCCTCGGACCAGCTGGTCGGCTGGTTGAGGAGAAATCGCAAGCCCACCTGCATCAGCGTGATGAGGACGATCACGACCAGCAGCAGGTGGCAGAGCCCCGCCGCCAGGCCGTTCACGCCGTCCATCACGCGGGTCAGCCGTCCGGTCATGGCGGGGGGTCGAAAGCCGCTCTGGTTGGTCAGTCGACCGCCTTGATGCGCTCGATCAGCCCGGCCAGCTCGGGGAACTCGCCGTAGATCGGCTGGACCGCCTCGGCGAAGGGCGCGTTGTCGACCTCGATCACCGTGCTGCCGGCGTCCTCGACGGTCTTTCGTGCCGCCTCGTTGGCCTCGCGCATGGCGTCACGCTCGAACAGGGCCGCCTCGTGGGCGGCGCGCTCGATCGCTTCCTGCTGTTCCGCCGGCAGGCTGTCGAAGCGCGCCTTGTTCATGATCAGGATGGCGGGCGGGCTCAGATGCTGGTCGACCAGGTAGTTGGGGGCGACCTCGTAGTGGCCGGAGGTCTGGTAGCTGACATAGTCGTTCTCGGCGCCGTCGATCACGCCGGTCTGGAGCGCGGAAAAGACCTCGCCATAATTCATCGGCGTCGGCACGGCGCCGAGGAGCTCGACCATGCGGGTCATGATGGGGGCGGGCTGGACGCGGATCTTCAGGCCCTCGAGATCCTCGAGGCTGGTGATCGGCACGCCTTCGCGGGTGTAGAAGCTGCGGCTGCCGGCATCCATGTAGTCGAAGCCGACGAGCCCGACATCGGCCAGGTCAGCGCGCACCTCGTCGCCGATCTCGCCGTCGAGGACGGCGTATTTGTGGTCCCAGCCGCGAAAGATGTAGGGCAGCGTGAAGGCGCCCATGGACGGGCTGACATTCGCCAGGACCACCGTGTTGACGCGGGCGAAATCGACCACGCCGGCCTGCGCCTGCTCGATCGTCTCGGGCTCCTGGCCGAGCTGCGCGCCGGAGAAGACCTGCACCACGACCTCACCATTGGTGTACTCGCCGACGAGCTCGGCGAAGCGGTGCATCGCGACCGTGACCGGGTTGGTGTCCGGCTGGTTCTCGGCGAGCCGGAGAACCGTCTCGGCATGACCGGCGGCCGGCAGCAGGAGGGCAGTGGCCAAAAGGGCCGAGGCGAGTTTCTTCATCGGGCGTCTCCAAAGCGTTGCGCCAGTACGGGCCATGGCGGTCGATGCGCGACGCCACGTGATCAGTCGGGTCATTGGCACAAGGGACGGCCAACGGCCGCAGCTCCTCGAGCCTCGCGGGCTTCCTGCAACTGTGCGGTCGCGCCGGGTGGTGTCAAGATTCTTGGGCGGCGAGGTGTGATTGGCCCGGGCGGTCGTTGCCAGCGTCCTGCCGGTCGTCTAGCCCCATACAGTCGCCTGGTGAGCCGGGTCGGCGACCGAAGAGGGAGGCGAAGCCATGCGGATCGTTCGATTGTCGAGCAAGGAGGATGTGGGGAGAAGGGCGGCCGAGATCGGCGCAGCGGCGATTGCCAGAGCGATCGACGCCGAGGGCGAGGCGACGATCATCCTGGCCACGGGCGCCAGCCAGTTCGAGATGCTGGCCCATCTGGTCGAGGCGGAGATCGACTGGGCCAGGGTGACGGCGTTCCATCTCGACGAATATGTCGGCATGGCCGCCGATCATCCGGCGAGCTTTCGCCGCTATCTCGGCGAGCGCGTGCTGGCCAGGTTGCCGAACCTCGGCCGGTTCGTGGCGATCGAGGGCGATGCGGCGGATCTCGAGGGCGAACTCGCGCGCGTGAACGGCCTCCTCGCCGAGCGGAGCGTGGCCGTGTGCTTTGCCGGGATCGGCGAGAACTGCCATCTCGCCTTCAACGATCCGCCGGCCGATTTCGCGACGACCGATCCCTATATCCTGGTCACGCTGGATGACGCCTGCCGCCGCCAGCAATTCGGCGAAGGCTGGTTCGCCTCGCTGGACGATGTGCCGACGAAGGCGATCTCGATGAGCGTGCAGCAGATCATGAAGAGCCGGACGATCGTGCTCGCGGTATCCGACAGCCGCAAGGCCGAGGCGGTGCGGCATGCCACGGAAGGACCTGTGAGCGCCGACTATCCGGCCTCGATCCTGCAACGCCATCCGTCGACGACCCTGCTGCTCGACCCGGCGGCGGCCGCCTTGCTGACGTCGGCGGCAGGGCCATCCAGCCAGTGACGGCGCCATTGACCTCGCCTGGCCTGCTCGACCTGCAGGTCAACGGCTATGCCGGCGTCGACTTCAACAACGCGGCGCTGACTGCCGACGCGCTCGACGCGGCCCTGGAAGCCATGCTGGCCAGTGGCGTGACGGCCTGCCTGCCGACCCTGATCACGGCCTCGTTCACGACGCTGCGCGAACGTTTCCTTGCCCTCGACGCAGCGGTGGCGAGCAGCCGGCTCGGCCCTTCGATGGTGCCGGGCTATCATCTCGAGGGCCCGTTCCTGAACAGTGGCGACGGCTATGCCGGCTGCCATCCGGCGTCCGACATGTGCGATCCGGATGCCGGCTTCGTCGAGCGGCTCGCGGCCGGGCTGCGGCGGCCGATCCTCCTCGTGACCCTGGCGCCGGAGCGGTCGGGTGCGGTGCCCTTCATCCAGGCCATGCGGGTCGCGGGGCGAATCGTCGCCGTCGCCCACAGCGCCGCGAACTTCAGCCAGATCCAGGCCGCGGTTGCCGCCGGGATGACACTCTCGACCCATCTCGGCAACGGGCTGCCGCATGTCCTGCCCAAGCTCGAGAACACGCTCTTGGCGCAGCTCGCCGAAGCCGGCCTCACCGCCTGCTTCATCGGCGATGGCCACCATTTGCCCCGCCAGCCGCTCGCGGCGATGATCAGGCTCAAGGGCCATGGGCGGAGCATCCTCGTCACGGATGCGGTCACCGCGGCCGCAGCACCTCCGGGACGCTACGATTTCGCCGGCATCACGGTCGAGCGGGACAGCGCCGGCCTGGTCCGCCGCCCGGGCGATCCCTATCTCGCCGGCTCCGGCCTCAGCCTCGACGAGGCGGTCCGCAATGTTGTCGACTGGGGCGTCGCCGAGCCGGCAACCGCCATCGCCATGGCGGCGGACAACCCGCGCTCGGCGCTCGCTCCAGCGCTGCTCGCCCATGGGATCCGGCTGACGCCAGGGCGCGTCAGCTGGTCGTCCGACCTGCGCCCGACACTGGAAGCGCCTGGATCAGTCGATACGGTTGAGCGAGTTGCGCCTGCGTGAACACCATTGCCGCGTCGTCAGGCAGGCTATGCAATCGGCGCTGAAAAAATGGTGCCCAGGGACGGATTTGAACCGCCGACACACGGATTTTCAGTCCGTTGCTCTACCAACTGAGCTACCTGGGCGCAGGCGCGGATATAAGGGGTCGGTCGTGGCCTGTCCAGCCATGCGTCAGGGGGAAAAGCCGGCGAGGATGAGGGCACGGCGATAGCGCTCGCGGGTCGCCTCGACCTGGTGCGGGATGGCCTGGACGATGTCGGCGGCGCTTATGCTGGGCGCATAGCCCTGGACGATGGTGACGGCGCGGGCGGCGCGCTCCATGTCGCCGGCGAGGGCGGCGCAAGCGGCCGGGCCGCTGTTGACGACGACGTAGCTCCGCACCCGGCCGTCACCTCGTCCTGCAGCCCGGCGAGGAGGCAGCGGTGGACGGGGTCGCCGGCTAGGTAGCGGAAGGACGCGGCGACGCTCGAAGCACTCGGCCACTTCGCCAAGGCGCGCTCGCCGGTCTTCGACATCGTGACCAATGGCGTCCCGGTCAGCCTCGAGGTGACGGCCGAGCCGTCCGCCGCCGCGGCGTGAACAGGATGCGCCAGGACAGGGGCCGCTCCGGCGACGGGGCGGCCCCGTTGCTTCCTCACTTGCCGGGGTCGGCTGCCGGTTTCGGGTGGAAGAAGCTCTGTGGTTGCATGGTCGCCTGGTCGAACGGGCCATAGGCGGCAATGACGTGGCCCTGCGGCACGCGGAGCCGGCGGGCGGGGCCGGCACCTTTGAGGACGCCGCCACGCAGGTCGGGATCGGGTTCGGCGAAGGAGCCGCCGGCGCCGAGCTCGCAGTCCTCGACGATCACCGGCCCCAGGACCTGGCTGCCCGAGCCGAGCGAGGCACGCCCGCGGATGACCGCGCCATAGCGGTAGCGGCCGTGGTCGCCGATGGCGATCACCTCGCCCGCCCGGTCGGCATCGAGGACGAGCCCACCCTCGCCCAGCCGGTTGCCGGTACCGATCCGGATCGTGCCGCCATGCGCCTGAAGCAGGCAGCCGGGCAGGAAATGATTGTCGTCGCCGATGACGATGCCGCCGCCACCGGAGGCGCCGATCTCGACCGTGGCGTGGAAGACGTTGTCGAAGCCGATCCGCACATCGGTGCCGATCAGCAGCGATTGCGGGTCGAGCACAACGTTGCGGCTCGCGACCCATTCCACGACCTCGGCGACGGTCAGGAAGCCCATGGCCCGGCGGGCGGCGTCGGCTGGCGAAGGCACGTCGCCCCGCATCAGGCGGCGTCGTGGAAGATGAGGCCGAGAGTCATGCGCTCGCCTCCGTGAATGCGGCTGACGCCATGGCGCTGGCGCACGCGGTGGGTGCCCCGACGGCCCTGGCGCGGGCGATGGTCGACGGCGAAGACGACGCCGCGGCCGGGCGCCATGGGCACCACCTCGGCGCGCGACTGCTGGCGCGGGCGCTGCTCGACCAGCACCAGCTCGCCGCCGCTGTAGGTGGCGGGGTCGGAGAGCAGGATGACGACCTGCAGCGGGAAGCAGGCCGGGCCATAGACGTCCTGATGCAGGCAGTTGTAGTCGCCCGCCGCGTATTTGAGAACGAGCGGCGTCGGCCTGGTCTGGCCATGGGTGCGGCAGAGCTCGCGAAGCGCCGCATGGTCGGGCGGGAAGCGTCGGTCGGAACCGAGGCGCTCCTCCCAGCCATCGGCGATGGCGGCGAGCGGCGGGTAGAGGTCGGTGCGCAGGCGGCGGACCGGCTCGGGCAAGGGATCGGCAAAATACTTGTACTCGCCCTGGCCGAAGCCGTGGCGCTGCATGCGGACATGGCTCCGCCAGGGCCGGTCCTCGGGATAGAGGGCCTCGAGCTCCCGCATCTCGGCGGCGGTGAGGAGCGGGCCGAGATCGGCCCAGCCATGCGCGTCGAGGTCGCCCCCGACGCGCTGCCAGTCGATCGCACCCGTCACTTGCCCGCTCCCTCGCGGCGCAGGAGCTCGCCCTTGCGCTCGCTGCCCCAGCGATAGCCGCCGAGCCCGCCAGCGGCCGGCACCACGCGATGGCAGGGGGTGAGGACGGCGACCGGGTTGGCGGCACAGGCGCGGGCGACAGCGCGGGCGGCGGTCGGCCGGCCGATCGCCTCGGCGACGGCACCATAGGTCCGGGTCTCGCCGGTCGGGATGGCGCGGAGCGCCGCCCAGACGCGCTGCTCGAAGAGCGTGCCCTGGATGTCGAGGGGCAGCTCCAGTGCTCCTGCCGGCTGCTCGATCCGGCCGATCACGGCCCGGACCAGCGCGCCGAAGGCAGCGTCGGTCGGGAGGTGATCGGCTCTTGGGAAGAGGGAGTGGAGCTCGGCTTCGAGCGCCTTCTCGTCGTCGCCGAAGCGGACGGCGCAGATGCCGCGCCCGGTTGCCGCCACCAGGACGAGGCCGAGGCTGCTGGCCGTGACGATGGAGCGGATCGCCTCGCCCTCGCCGCCCCGGCGGAAGGTCGAAGGCGCCATGCCGAGCCGCTCCTTCGCCCCGTCATAGAAGCGCGAGGCCGAGTCGTAGCCGGCATCGTAGATCGCCCGGGTGACGCCTTCGCTGTCGCGGAGCGTGCTGGCGGCACGGCGCTCGCGAACCTGTCCGGCATAGGCCTTGGGCGTGACGCCGGTGACCGCGCGGAAGGTGCGGTGGAAATGATGCGGGCTCAGCCCGGCCGCCTCGGCGAGAGCGGCGAGCGAGGGCGGAGTGTCGGCCGCCTCGATCGTCCGGCAGGCCGTCTCGATGGCGAATGCCCGCGCCTGCTGAAGCGAGAGCTCGGTCGGCCGGCAGCGTTTGCATGGCCGGAATCCCGCCGCCTCCGCCTCCCGGGCGAGATCGAAGAAGAGGATGTTCTCCGGTTTGGCCCGTCGGCTCGGGCAGCTCGGCCGGCAATAGACGCCGGTCGTCCGGACGGCGAAGACGAAGGCGCCGTCGGCCTCGGCGTCGCGCGCGGCGATCGCCTGCCATTTCCAGTCGGGGCTGGTGGCGGGTGCATCGGCAGTGGCTAGCATGGGCTTCTCCTCGGACCGTTGCGCCGTTGGCGCGTCTGGTCCGGGAGAATGGCGCTTTCGCAGGGGTCGCCCCATCCGGTTCTTGCTGCCGAAATGCCTACTTGGCCGGCTTGGCCACCAGCAGCATGGCGGCGCGGGCGTCGATGCCGATCTCGTGGCCGGGGGCGAAGAGCTCGTCGCCGGGCTCGTCCTCGTCCTGCGAGGTGTCGATCAGGACCTGCCAGTGCAGGCCATCGCCCGGGTCGGGCAGATGCTGGCTCGCCTTTTCGTGGGACGCGTTGAGGACGAGGAGGAAGGTATCGTCGGTCTCCTTCTCGCCGCGGTCGGTCAGATGCGTCAGGCCGGCCTCGCCGCTGAGCAGCAGGGCCACCATCCGGTGGCTGGCATCGGTCCAGTCGCCGTCGCCCATCTCCTGGCCGTCGGCGCTGAGCCAGGTGACGTCCTTGACGTCGGTGCCGGGGATCAGGTCGCCGTGGAAGAAGCGTGCCCGGTGGAAGACGATGTGGTCGAGGCGGAGCCGGATCAGCCGGCGGGTGAAGGCGAGCAGGCGTTCGCCCTCCTCGCTCAGGTTCCAGTCGATCCAGCCGATCTCGTCGTCGTGGCAATAGGCGTTGTTGTTGCCGCCCTGGGTGCGGCCGAACTCGTCGCCGGCGACCAGCATCGGCACGCCCTGGGAGAGGAAGAGCGTGGTCAGGAAGTTGCGCATCTGGCGGCGGCGCAGAGCCTGGATCGCCGGATCGTCGGTCGGCCCCTCGACGCCGCAGTTCCAGCTGTTGTTGTTGTCCGAGCCGTCCCGGTTGTCCTCCTGGTTGGCCTCGTTGTGCTTCTGGTCGTAGCTGACGAGGTCGCGCAGGGTGAAGCCGTCATGGGCGGTGACGAAGTTGACGCTCGCCCAGGGCTGGCGGCCGCGATGGTCGAAGATGTCGGCGGAGCCGGAGAGGCGCGACGCCAGGCCCGACAGCTGGCCCTCGTCGCCCTTCCAGAACTTGCGCACGGTATCGCGATACTGGTCGTTCCACTCGGCCCAGCCGGGCGGGAAATTGCCGACCTGGTAGCCACCCATGCCGGTATCCCAGGGCTCGGCGATGAGCTTCACCGAGGTGAGCACGGGATCCTGGGCCAGCACGTCGAGGAAGCTCGCATGCTCGTCATAGGGGCCGTTCACGCGGGCAAGCGTCGTTGCGAGGTCGAAGCGGAAGCCGTCGACCCGCATCTCCTCGACCCAGTAGCGGAGCGAGTCGGTCACCATGCGCAGCACGTAGGGGTGGCGCAGCTCCAGCGCGTTGCCGGTGCCGGTGAAGTCGTTGTAATAGCGCCGGTCTTCGGTCAGGTAGTAGTAGGAGCGGTTGTCAATACCGCGGAAGGACAGGGTCGGGCCGAGGTGGTTGCCTTCGGCCGTGTGGTTGTAGACGACGTCGAGGATCACCTCGATGCCGGCCTCGTGCAGCCGGCGCACCATCACCTGGAATTCCTGGAGGCCCGCGCCCGGGGAGTAATAGCGCGGCGCC
>JAUIID010000091.1 GCA_030431615.1 Alphaproteobacteria bacterium | reverse complement strand
TGAGCCGGTCCGACCGTCACGTGCTCGCCGAGCGAATCCGGGCATTCATCGGCGAGCATGGCTATGATCACAACGAGCGGCTGCCGCCGGAACGCGAGCTGTGCACCCTGCTCGGCGTCTCGCGTAGCCAGCTGCGCAGTGCGCTTCGGGTACTCGAAGAGAACGGCCTGATCTGGCGCCATGTCGGGCGGGGCACGTTCATCGGCGCCCGCCCCGTCCTGAACCTCAACGACATCACCTTCCTCAGGGAGCTCGCGAGCCCCGAGCAGATCCTGGAATCGCGGACGGCGATCGAGCCGGCGCTGGCGCAGCTCGCGGCAACGCACTGCACGCCGGCGGACCTCGAGGAGATCGCGACCCGTGCCGAACGCTGTC
Source organism: Alphaproteobacteria bacterium (assembly GCA_030431615.1). Taxonomy (GTDB): domain Bacteria; phylum Pseudomonadota; class Alphaproteobacteria; order Geminicoccales; family Geminicoccaceae; genus SLRI01. Next base: position 19,495 of record JAUIID010000091.1, on the reverse strand, counting down.
GCCGGGCCGCCGACTGGCGCAGCTACGAGGCGTGGGACAACAAGCTCCACGACGCCATCGCCAGGGCGACGCACAACAAGCTCCTGATATACCTCTTCGAAACGCTGAACGTCGTGCGCCGCACGATCGTCTGGGACCAGCAGCGCACGACCCTGGGCCCGACGGACGACCATGTGAGCTTCAGGGAGCACGACGCCATCATTGCCGCCATTCAGGCGCGGGACGGCGAGCAGGCGGCCCTAGCGATGCGGGTCCACCTGCGCTCGGTGCGGGAGCGTGTCCTGCCGATGCTGATCGTGAATGGCGCGAGGAAGCGCCGCCCGCCCGCCGAGCCGGAGATCACGCCGGCACGGTGAGGGCGGGGGCGCCCGGGAAAGGCTGCGCTGCTACTCGACGGCTTCCACCATGTGCCAGTGGCTGAAGCCGGACGAGGTGACGCCCGGGAACTGCCAGCCGGCGACGACCTCGGGATTGATGGCGACCTGGGTATAGACCTCGAAGAGCGGGATGTCGTTGTACTGCTCGAAGAGGTAGTTGAAGATCTCGCGGGCGATCTGGTCACGCTCCTCGAGGTCGATCGAGCCCAGCATCGCCGCCACCTTCTCGGACGTCCAGTCGTCCTCCCAGCCCTGATAGGGGCCGCCCGGATTGGTGTAGAAGGCGCGGAAGGCGACCTCCGACGGGCGCGGCGGGGCGTTGCGGATGGGGTTGAGCATGTAGAGCTCGCGCGCCCGGCCGAGGGCGCCGACGCCCGCATGGTCGATCTCGCGGATCTCCACCTCGAAGCCGGCGGCGGTCAGGTAGTGATGGGCGAGCTCGGTTTGCAGCGGGATCTCCGGCTGGCCGGCGACGGCGGTGAGGACGAGCGGAATGATCGGGTCCGCGAAGCCGTCCGGGTAGTTGGCCTCCTCGAGCAGGGCCGCCACCTTGTCGAGGTCGTGCGCATACTCGTCGGGGAAGCGCTCGACGAGCGTCGGATCGTAGCCTTCGTGACCTTCCACCATGGCGAAGCGCGGCAGCAGGTCGGCACCACCGCCCGGGAAGAGCACTTCCAGCATTTCCTCGCGGTTGAGGGCGCGGTTGATGGCCTCGCGGATGCGGACGTCGTACCAGGGCAGATCGGTGCGGCAGGCCGGATCGCCGGATTCGCAGTAGAGCCCGTTGAAGACGATGTCGGTCTGCATGGTCGCGCGCGAGGACTGGGCGACGTCCATGCCGGCGTTCAGGGCGTCGGCCATCAGCTCCCGCGGCAGGTCGGCGACCTGGGCCTCGCCGGACAGCAGCATGGCGAGCTTGGTGGCCGGCTCGTCGACGAAGCGCAGCTCGAGCTCGGTGAAGTCGGGCGTGATGCCGGAATAGTGGTCGTCCACGCTTTCGAAGAAAATGCGGCCGGGCGAGCGCGAGACGAACTGGTAGTGGCCGGTGCCGGCGAACCGTTCGTCATAGCCTTCGAGGCCCTCCTGAGCGAACTGGGCCTTGCTGTAGATCTTCATGACGGTGCGCCCGCCATGCAGGAAGAGCTTCTCGAGCCGCGGCTCGGGGTAGGTGAACTGCACCGTGTAGCGATCCAGCGCCTCGACCTCGGCCCCGCGCAGCTGCTCGACGCCCGGCGTGATGGCGTCCTCACGGGTGTGCAGCATGTAGCTGTGCACGACGTCGTCTGCGGTGAGCTCGCCATAGCCGTGGTGGAACTGCACGCCCTCGCGGAGCTTGAAGGTCCAGACGGTGAAGTCCTCGTTGTGCTCCCAGGATTCGGCGAGGCCGTCGCCGGTCATCTCGCCGGTCACCGGGTCGTGCGCGACCAGGCCCTCGAGCGCCGGGTCCAGGGCGTGCCAGGCGCTGGAAGCGGCCCAGAAGCGGTTGGTCTCGGCCGACGGCGTGGCCACCGCGGCGACCAGCTGCCGGGCCTCGGCGGCACCCATGGCGCCCGCCGCCATGATGGACGCCAGTGCCACGCCCGCCGCCAGGCGTCGCGTCAGGCCGGTGGCGCGTGCTGATACGGTCGTCATGTCGTTCCCCCGCTGATGAAGCTGATTGATGATTTTCGTCCTTATTCCTGCAGGCGTAACAGGAATTCTAGCATTTGTAAGCCCAGGGGCGCATGGCGCTGCCGCTCAGCCGACCGCCGCGCCGCGGTACAGGTGGCAGGCGACCCGGCGCGCGCCCGCGCCTTCGACCGGGTCCAGGTCGGGATAGTCGGTCTCGCAGACCGGGCCGATGAAGGCCGGGCAGCGGGGATGGAAGTGGCAGCCGGGAGGCGGCTCGAGGGGCGAGGGGATCTCGCCGGCGAGCTCCTCCCGGTCGTGCGGCGTGTCGGGGTGCGAGGGGAGGGCCGCTGCCAGCAGTGCCTTGGTGTAGGGATGCTTCGGCGCCTCGAAGATCTCCTCCGACGGTCCGATCTCGACGATCCGGCCGAGATACATGACCGCGATCTGGTCGGCCATGTAGCGCGTCGTGCCCAGGTCGTGCGCGACGATGACGTAGCTCATGCCGAACTCGGCCTGCAGGTCCTTGAAGAGGTTCATGATCTGCGAGCGGATCGAGACGTCGAGGGCGGAAACCGGCTCGTCCAGCACGAGGAGCCGAGGCCGCGAGATCAGCGCACTCGCGATGGCGACGCGCTGCCGCTGGCCGCCCGAGAACTCGTGCGGGTAGTTGCGTGCATGATCGGGCCGCAGACCCACGGCGGTCAGTGCCGCGTCCACCTGGCGGTCGAGCTCCTTGCGGCCGAGCCGCTGGTTGCAGATCAGGGTTTCGGCCACGATCTCCCGCACCCGCATGCGCGGGTTGAGCGACGACCAGGGGTCCTGGAACACCGCCTGCACGTCGTTGCGAAACTGGCGGAGCCCCGCCCGGTCGAGCTGCCTGAGGTCCCGGCCGTCGAGGCGAATCTCGCCGGCCGTCGGCTCGTCGAGCTGCAGGATGAGCCGCGCCGTCGTCGTCTTGCCGCAGCCGGATTCGCCAACCAGGGCCAGCGTGTCGCCGGGGGCGACGGCGAAGCTCACGCCGTCGACGGCCCGAACCTGGGCCTTGCCCACTCTGAAGTGCCGGGTCAGTTCCCGTACTTCGAGCAGCGGCGCCGCATCTCCCATCAGATCTCCTCCGCGCGCCAGCAGTTGACGATATGGCGCGGATGGCCGCTTCGGCCGGCGCTGTGGCCGGGATAGGCCTCGTGGCAGCGCGTTTCGGCGAAGCCGCAGCGGGGCGCGAAGCGGCAGCCTTTCGGCAGGTCATGCAAGGGTGGCGGCTGGCCCTCGATCGACGGCAGCCGGTCGACCTTGCGCTCGACCGTCGGCACCGAGGCAAGGAGTGCCCGCGTGTAGGGGTGCGACGGCCGGTTGAAGATCTCGCGCACCGGCCCCGCCTCGACGATCCGCCCGGCATACATCACGAGCAGGTGCTGGCAGATGCGGGCGACGATGCCGAAATCGTGAGTGATGAAGATGAGGGCGAGGCCGGTTTCGCGCTGCAGATCCTCGAGGAGCTTCAGGTACTGGGCCTGGATGGTGACATCGAGCGAGGTCGTGGGCTCGTCGGCGATGATCACCCGGGGCGCGCAGGAGATGGCGATCGCACCCACCACCCGCTGCTTCATGCCGCCGCTCATCTGGTGCGGGTAGTCGTGGACCCGCCGCTCGGGGGCCGCCACCCGCACCTGCCTGAGCGCCTGGATCGCCCGCTGCCGCAGGCTCTGCCGGCTGTCCCTCTCGTGCACCTGCAGCGCCTCGAGCAGCTGATTGCCGATGGTGAAGGCCGGGTTGAGCGAGGTCTGCGGGTCCTGCAGGATCATCGAGATCTTCCGGCCGCGCACCTGGCGGAGTTCCGCCTCGCTCTTGCTGCGCAGGTCCTCGCCGTCGAGCAGCACGCGGCCGCCCACGACGCTCGCCGCGGGTTTCGGCACGAGGCCGAGAAGCGACAGGCCGGTCATCGACTTGCCGGAGCCGGACTCGCCGACGATGCCCAGCGTCTCGCCCGCCTCGAGCCGGAAGCTCACCTGGTCCACCACGTCGAACGTGCCGCGCTGCGTGGCGATCACGGTGTGCAGGTTCTCGACCTCGAGCACGGGCCGGTTGCTGTCCGACATGGCTCAGCGCTGCCGCAGCTTGGGGTCGAGGCGGTCGCGCAGCCAGTCGCCGAAGAGATTGACCGAAAGCACCGTGAGGAGGATGGCGAGGCCCGGGATGAGCGACACCCACCAGGCGCTGACCACGAGGGCGCGGCCGTCCGCCACCAGCAGCCCCCAGGCGGGCGTCGGCCGCGGGATGCCGATGCCGAGAAAGCTCAAGGAGGCCTCGAGGATGATGACCACGCCGATCTGCAGCGTGGCCAAGACGATCACGGTGTTCATCACGTTGGGCAGGATGTGGCGGAAGATGATCCGCCCGTGCCCGGCGCCGGCGACCCTGGCGCGGGCGACGAAGTCGCGCTCGCGCAGGGACAGGACCTCGCCCCTGACCTGCCGGGCGAAATAGGACCAGAGGACGAAGACCACGACGAAGATGACGCCCTCGAAGCTCGAACCGAAGGCCGCCGCCAGGGCCAGTGCCAGCAGGATGCTGGGGAGCGCGAAGGACACGTCCACCACCCGCATGACGATGCGATCCGTCCAGCCGCGGAAGTAGCCGGCGGCCAGGCCGACGGCCGTGCCGAGAATGGTGCCGAGGAAGATGCCGACGAGCGAGATGCTGAGCGCGTACTTCGCCCCGTGGATCGTCCGGCTGAGGATGTCGCGGCCCAGCCGGTCGGTGCCGAGCGGAAACTCCCAGGTCCCGCCAGCGAAGACCGGTGGCTCGAGCCGGTTCGGAACGGACGCCGCATAAGGATCGTGCGGGGCAATGAGATCGGCGAAGAACGAGGGGATGACCAGCACGATCATCAGGATGGTGATGGGCACCAGCGGATAGCGGGAGGCGAGGCCGAAGCTGCGCCCCGAGCCCCTGGCGACGCCGCCTGCCGGTGGCGGCATCTCAGCGCCGGATGCGGGGGTCGACATAGGCATAGAGCAGGTCCACGAGGAGATTGGCGAGAATGTAGATGACGGCGAAGACCACCACGACCGACTGCACGACGGGGTAGTCGCGACCGCGGATCGCCTCGATGGCCAGCCAGCCGATGCCGGGCCAGGCGAACACCGTCTCGATCACGACCGAGCCGGTCAGGATGGAGCCGGCGAGCACGCCGAAATAGGTGAGCGGCACGATGGCGGCGTTGCGGAGCGCGTGCTTCCAGACCACCGCCCGTTCGCCCAGGCCCTTGATCCGGGCGAGCTTGATGTACTCGGCGTCGAGCACGTCCAGCATCGCCGAGCGGGTGAGCCGGGTCAGCGCCGCGATCTGGAACCAGCTCATCGCGATCGCCGGCAGGATCATGTGGGAGAACCCGCCGCGCCCCGAGGTCGGCAGCCAGCCCAGAGTCACACCGAACAGCCAGACGAGGATGATGCCGAGCCAGAAATTGGGGATCGACTGGCCGAGCAGGGCCAGGACGTTCGCCGACGTGTCGATCGCCGAGTTCTTGCGCGCCGCCGCCAGCACGCCCAGCGGCACGGCGACGACCACGCCGATGAGCACGGCGAAGCTGCCGAGCTGGAGCGTTGCCGGCAGGTGGTCGAGCACGACGCCCATGGCGGTCTGCCCGCGCCACTTGAGCGAGTCGCCGAAGTCACCCTGCAGCACATTGCCGAGGAAGGTGAAGTACTGCACCAGCAGGGGCCGATCGAGCCCCCACTCCTCGATCAGCATCTGCGCCTGCTCCGGGGTCGCATCGTCGGGCAGCAGCGCATCGACCGGGCTGCCGCTCAGATGCGTCAGTGCGAAGACAATGACCGTGATGGCCCAAAGCGCGACGATGGCTTCGCTGAAGCGCACGAGAAAGAATTTCGACAAGGCTGACCAGCGCCCCCGAGAAGAAGCCGTCCCGGCAGATCACCGGGACGGCGCATCGTCTGTGGCACCGCCGGAACCGGGGCCCGGCGGTGCCGCTCGCAACCGAACTATTCGACCGTGTCGATCAGATGCCAGTGGCTCAGGCCATTGGAGGTGACGCCCGGATACTGCCAGGTGACGATGGCCTCGGGATTGACCGCCACCGGATGATGCAGGCTGACCATCGGCATGTCGGTGTAGTTCTCGAAGGCATAGGTAAAGGCTTCGCGCATCAGATCCTCCCGCGCCTTCGGATCGATGGTCGCCGCCATCTTCTCGACGATCGCGGTGAGCGCGTCGTCCTCGTAGCCGTGATAGGTCGAGCCTTCCTCCAGGAAAGTGTTGGTGAGGGCCACGTTGCTCGGCCGGATCGGTGCGTTCTGCACCGGGTGGATGACATAGGCCTCACGGCCACGCCCCAAGGCCCCCAGGCTCGCCCAGTCCATCTCGATGATCTCGGTCTGGAAGCCCACGCTGTCGAAATAGACCTGGATCAGCTCGGCCATCGTCGGATATTCGGGACTGCCCGGCGAGACCGTCGAGACGATGGGGATCACCGGCTCTTCGAAGGCGTCGGGATAACCCGCCTCCTCGAGGAGCTGCGTTGCCCGCTCGGGATCGAAGCCGTACTCGGCCTCGAAGCGCTCGGCCAGTTCCGGCACGTAGCCCTCATGGGTCTCGTGCATGCCGTAGCGCACGAGCGGCTCGGCTTCGCCGTCGTAGAGCGCCTCGACGATCTCGTCGCGATTGAGCGCCCGGTTCATGGCTTCGCGGATGCGGACATCCGTCCACGGCAGCCCCGGATTGAAGGCCGGGTCACCCTCCTTCATGTAGAGGCCGTCGGGCATGACCACGACCTGCTTCGACGGCTGTTCCGAGGTCACGACCTCCATGCCGGAGCCGGTGGCGTCGCCCAGGAGCTCGCGCGGAATGACCGAGATGTCGGCCTCCCCGGAGAGCAGCATGGCGAGCTTCGTCGCCGGCTCGAGGGTGAAGCGCAGCTCGAGCTCGTTGAAGTCGGGCGTCGTGCCCGACCAGTGGTCCTGAACCGTCTCCAGCAGCACCCGCCCGGGCTCGCGCTCGACGAAGCGGAAATGGCCGGTGCCGGCGGGCTCGTTGTCGTAGCCCTCGACGCCTTCGGCATCGAACTGCGCTTTGCTGTAGATGTACATCGAGCCGCGCCCGGCATTGGCGAAGTCGAAGTCCATCTTCGGCTCGTCGAAGTGGAAGCTGATCGTATGATCGTCGATGATCTCGGCGGTGCCGCCGCGCAGAGAGGCCACGCCCGTCGCCAGCGTGTCCGGGCCGGTCTGGATCTCGTAGCTGTGGGCGACGTCGGCACTGGTGACAGGACCCCAGTCATTGTGCCACTCGGCCTCGGGCTTGAGGCGGAAGATCCAGGTCGTGAAGTCTTCGTTGGCCTCCCAGCTCTCGGCCAGTCCCGAGCTGTCGTATTCGCCGGTCTCGGGATCGTTGCCGATCAGTCGCTGGTAGACCGCGTCGAGATCGAACGCTCCGCCGGTGGCCCAGGCCCGATTGGTCTGCGCCGCCGATGGGTCCATGACGATCGTGACCCGCTCGACTGCCGCGGCATCGCTGGCCGCAGTCAGCAGCGCCAGGGCCATGACGCCGATCGCCGTGCTGCCCGCCAGCCGCGCGCTCAAATTCAAGGCATGGTGCGCCATTCGCATTTTTCCTTACCCCCCTGATCCATATTGGGGAGACCGGCCCATGAAAGGAGCGAGCCGATCACCCGAACATATATGACGTATAACTGTGAGGTCTCAGGGCAATGGCAGTTGTGATTTCCGTCCGACGGGTGAGCCTGTGCCGGCAACTCAGGGTCAGTCGACCAGGGCCGGCGTCGCCTCGAGCGTGACGCCGGGCTCGGGGCGGATGGTCATGTGCATGACCGGGGTCGGCGGCGGGCCGGCGGAGGTGAAATGGAAGCGGGCGAGCAGGGTCGCGAAGATGATCTGCGCCTGCAGCATGGCGAAATTGGCGCCGACGCAGACCCGGGGGCCCGCGCCGAAGGGCAGGTAGGCGTAGCGGTCGACGGGCGCTGCCCCGGGTGCGAAGCGGGTCGGATCGAAGGCCTCGGGCGCCTGCCAGAGCCGGCGATGGCGGTGCAGGGCGTAGATGTTGATGAAGACCGTGTCGTTGGCGTGGACCTCGCGGTCGTAGAGCCGGTCCGCCTCGAGGGCCTTGCGTGCCAGCATGCCGACCGGCGGGTAGAGCCGCATCGCCTCCTCGAGCACGGCCCGCCCGAAGGGCATCGCGTCGATATCGGCAGCATCGGCGGCGCGGCTGCCGAGGGCGGCCCGGGCCTCGGTGCGCGCCCGTTCCTGGGCGGCCTGGTCGCTGGCGAGAAGATGCAGCGCCCAGGACAGCGCCAGAGCGGTCGTCTCGTGGCCGGCGACGATGAAGAACTGCATGTTGTGCAGGAGGTCCTGCGGCGACATGGTCCGCCCGGTCTCGGGGTCCTCGGCCCGGATCATGTAGTCGAGGAGGTCCTCCGTCGGCGCCGGCCCCTGCGCCCGCCGGGCGCGGATGGCGGCTGCCACCATGCGGTGCATGGTCCGGACAGCGCCCCGGCCGAGCAGCTCGCCGGGCCGCGGCACCCAGGGTGGCAGGTCGACGAAGTCGAGGAGCGAGGCGCGGCCGACGGTCTGGAAGTAGCGGGTGATGGCAGCGCCGTAGAGCTCGGCGTCGAAATGCTCGCGGCCCGAGAGCGCCACCTCGCAGATCACGTCGAAGGTGGCGGAGAGCATCTCGCGCACCATCTCGACGGGCCCGGCCTGCCGGTCGAGTCGGGTGGAGGCGCGTTCCGCCGTCGCCGTCATGAGCGGAGCGAGCGCCGTCACGTTGCGGGCGGTGAAGACCGGGGCGATGGCCCGGCGCTGCCAGCGCCATTGCGCACCCTCGGAGGTGAAGAGGCTGGCCCCCACTGCGGAGCGGAGCATGCGGATCATGATCTCCGACTTCGGGTAGTTCAGGACATTGTCGAGGAAGATCCGGCGCAGGCCCTCCGGCCCCTGCACCATGTGCCAGCGGGCGGGGCCGGTCGAACCCGTCACGATCGGCTGGGCGTAGGCGATCTCCGGGATGATGCCGAGCACGTTCTGCCGGGCCGCGCGCACGCTGGCGAGGACGCCGAGCGGGCGGCGCGGCGGCGGGATGGTCGGGGGCACGTAGAGACTCATGGCGAAGCGGGGCACCTTTCGCTCCTGAACTGGCGCCGGTGCCGGCGGAGGGAAGCGCCCGCTCGCCAAAAAAGAATGCCGGCGCGCTCGAGGAGCGGCCGGCGAGGCGGGGCAGGGAGGAGAGGAGAAGCAGGAAGAAGGGCAGGAGAGAGAAGGGTCCGTTTCGGCTGTCCGGGGCGACGCTCTCGACCGGTCCGGGGCCTCCCCGGCGATGTGGTCCGCGTCGTCCGATGCGGGGATCATGCCGCATCGGAGGCGTCGGGTAAGGCGGGGCTTTTTCCGGGGTCGCCGGCTCAGACGGTGTAGAGGTGCATCCCGCCATCGACCTCGATGGCGCTGCCCGTGGTGAAGCCGAGCCCGCCGGTGGCGAGCATGGCGACGGCCCGGCCGACATCCTCGGGCGTACCCCAGCGGGCGATGGGCACGCCACCCGAGGCGACGAAGGCGTCGTAGCGCGCGGCCGAGGGGGCGGTCATGCCGGTTCGCATGATGCCGGGCCGGACCTCGTAGACATTGATGCCGAGCTCCGCGAGGCGCAGCGCGAAGAGGCGGCTCATCATCGACATGCCGGCCTTGCTCATGCCGTAGTCGGCCCGGGTGGGGGCGAGCACCTCGGCGGCGTTGACCGAGGTGATGTTGACGATGCTGCGGAACGGGCCGGAGGCGGCGGCTGGACCGAGCCGCTCCGCGAAACGCTGGGTCAGGAAGAAGGCGGCGCGCAGGTTGACGGCGATGGAGCGGTCGAAGCTTTCGACCGAGAGCTCCAGCATGTCGCCCCGGACCATGGACGAGACGCCGGCATTGTTGACGAGAGTGCAGAGCGTCCCCGGCAGTTCCGTGGCCGCTTCGAGCATGGCCTCGTGCGCATCGAGATCGGCGATGTCGACCTCGATGAACCGCGCCTGTCGGCCGGCCGCCTCGACGGCGGCGATGGTCTCGACCGCGTCGGCGTCGCGGGCGAGGTCGGCGATCGCCACGTCGAAGCCGCTCCGCGCCAGCTCGACCGAAATGGCGCGGCCGAGGCCGCGCCTGCCGCCGGTGACGATGGCCGTGCGTTCCGTCATGGCGGTTGCCGGGTCCGTCAGGTTTGCAGCGTCACGACGTTCGATCCGACCCTGGATCGGTGGGCTGCGACATGCTCCTCGAGCAGCCTGATCCAGGCGCCCATGTAGTGGCCGTGATCGTGGAAGGTGCGGCCGGAGACGAGGTTGCCGTCGACCACGCAGGGCTGGTTGACGTAGATGCCGCCGCAGACCTCGAGGTCGAACTGGCACTTCGCCACGGTCGCCATGCGGCGCCCCCGGACGCAGTCGGCGCGGGCCGGGATCTCGACGCCGTGGCAGACGCTGGCGATCGGCTTGTTCTCGGCGAAGAAGTGCCGGGTGATGCGGATCAGATCCGGATCGTCGCGGATATATTCCGGGGCACGGCCGCCCGAGAAGAAGATGCCGACATAGTCGGCCGGGTCGATCTCGGCGAAGGAGACCTCGGCCTCGATCTGGTAGCCCTCCCATTCGCGGGTGATGGTCCAGCCCGGGCGGACCTCGTGCAGCACCATCTGGAAGCGGCGCTTCTCCGGCCCGGCCACGACCGGCGTCATGCCGGCTTCCTGCAGGCGGTAGTAGGGATAGAGCGTGTCGACCATCTCGCTGGCGTCGCCGACGATGATGAGCACCTTGTTCTCTTGCATCCGTCTGTCCCCTCCTGAAGGCTGTACCATCGCTGGCGGCCGGATCATGCCCCGCCGGGCAGGTCGCGGGCAAGCCGGCCCGAGGCGGCGATGCGGCCGGCAGGGATTGCAAGGGGGAGGATGGCTTGGGCAAGTCGGGGCTGGATGTGGTGCAGGTGGGCGATCGCTACAGCTTCGCCCGGACCGTGGGCGAGAGCGACGTCATGCTGTTCGCCGGTCTGACCGGGGATTTCAGCGACACCCATGTCAACGAGCAGTACATGCGCGAGCGCTCGAACCTCGGCGGCCGGATCGCGCATGGCGCCCTGCTCATCGGCTACATGTCGACCGCGTCGACCATGAGCATCGCCCATGTCATCCATGACGATGACCTGACGGATTTCCCGGTCTCGGCCGGCTATGACCGGATACGCTTCCTGCAGCCGGTCATGCTCGGCGACACGGTCACCGTGCACTACGTGGTCGAGACGGTCGACAGGGAGGGCGGCCGGAGCGTCGCCCGGATCGAGGTCACGAACCAGCGGGACGAGCTTGTCGCCGTCGGCCGGCACGTGATGCGCTGGACGCGAAAGCTCAGGGCCCCGGCGTCCGCTGCGCCTGTCGGGTCTCGACCCCCTGCAGGAAGCCCGTCACCGTCTGATTAGACAGGCCCGGCCGCCAGGCGGCGGGCTCAGGCCGTCTGCCGGAACAGATCCTCGTAAGCGAACAGGGCGGCAGCCCCGCCGGTGTGCAGGAAGACGATGTTCTCGTCGGGCGCGAAGGCGCGCTGCCGGATCAGGCCGATCAGCCCGGCCATTCCCTTGCCGGAATAGACCGGGTCCAGGAGAATTCCCTCGTGGCGGGCTGTCAGGTCGATGGCTTCCACCATGGCGTCGGTCGGCTGGCCGTAGCCCGGCCCGACATAACCGTCGTCGACAACCACCTTGTCGCGGGCTACGCCTTGCCCGAGGCCCAGCAGGTCGGCCGTGGCCGCGGCCAGCCGATGCACGGATTCCTCCTGGCGGTCCCTGGGTGCGCGCACGCTGATGCCCAGCACGGGAATGCCGGCGTTGCAGCCTTCAAGCCCGACGAGCAGGCCGGCCTGGGTGCCGGCGCTGCCGGTGGCGTGGACCAGGTGGTCGATTCTCAGCCCCATTTCGTTGGCTTGGCCCAGAAGCTCGAGCGCGCAACCGACATAGCCGAGCGCGCCGGTCGGATTCGAGCCGCCGCCCGGTATGACGTAGGGCTTGCGGCCGGTGCTGCGGGCTTGGGCTGCGAGGGCCTCGCATTCGGCGTTCATGTCGGCGCCGGTCGGGCGAAACGCGATCTCGGCACCGAAGAGGCGATCGAGGAAGGCGTTGCCCGTGGTCTCGTAGGCGGCAGGCATGGCGGGCACCCGCCGCTCCAGCAGGATGCGGCAGTCGAGGCCGAGCTTCGCGGCGGCGGCGGCGGTCTGCCGGACGTGGTTGGACTGGACGGCACCCTGGGTGATCACCAGATCGGCGCCCTCGGCCAGGGCGGCACCCATCAGGAAGTCCAGCTTGCGGGTCTTGTTGCCGCCGGTGGCGAGGCCGGTGCAGTCGTCACGCTTGATGAAGAGACGGGGTCCACCGAGCAGGGCGCTGAGGCGCTCCATAGGCTCCAGGGCGGTCGGGCTGTGGCAGAGCCGAACGCGGGGAAAGCGCGAAAGCTGCATGATTCTCCAAACTGTCTGGGGTGGTTCCCGTCCGTTGCCGAAACGCTAGCGGAGCCATGCCGCCATCGCCAATGCCTGTGTGCGAACACCGGATGTCGTTGCGATGGAGATTATCCGCCCGGGACTGGGCTGGAACGCTGTGGGGAGCGTTCGAGTGGGGCGGCTGCATCGCGCGTGCTTCTCTGCCAATCGCCTGCATGCCGCCTCGCCGCCGGGCAAGCCGAATGGCGATTGCTGACCCGCTTTCCCGCCTGTAAGCAACGACCGGCCGCCCGGCGAGGCGGCCCACACAGGGGAGGGGCTCGGCCGGTATGGCGGGCATCGAGATCGACCGCGTCAGCAAGGCCTACGACAAGGTCCGGGTGCTGCGCGACGTCTCCGTCTCCATTCCCGATGGCACGTTCGTGGCGCTGGTCGGCCCGTCGGGGTGTGGCAAGACGACCCTGCTGCGCTCGATCTGCGGCCTCGAGGAGATCAGCGACGGCGAGATCTATATCGGCGGCAGGCAGGTGACCGACCTGCCGCCCAAGGATCGCGACATCGCCATGGTCTTCCAGTCTTACGCGCTCTATCCGCACTTCGACGTGCAGGACAACATGTCGTTCAGCATGAAGCTGGCGAAGGCGCCGCTGACGGCGATCGCGGCCAAGGTGAAGCACGCGGGCGCCATTCTCGGGCTGTTGCCGCTGCTCGACCGGCTGCCGCGGCAGCTCTCGGGCGGCCAGCGGCAGCGGGTGGCCATGGGCCGGGCCATTGTCCGCAGCCCCAAGGTCTTCCTCTTCGACGAGCCGCTCTCCAATCTCGACGCCAAGCTGCGCGTGCAGATGCGCAAGGAGATCAAGCAGCTCCACCAGCGGCTGCGGGTGACCTCGGTCTTCGTCACGCACGACCAGATCGAGGCGATGACGCTGGCCGACCAGGTGATCGTCATGAACGCGGGGGTGGTCGAGCAGATCGGTGCGCCGCTCGAGCTCTATGACCGGCCGGTCAGCCCCTTTGTCGCCGGCTTCATCGGTTCGCCGGCGATGAACATCCTGGACGCTACCGTCAGCGCCGGAGACGGGCCGCCGCAGGCCGTGCTGGCGACCGGCGACCGCCTGCCATTGCCGGAGGGCATTGAGGTGGCCGACGGCACGGCGATCCACTACGGCGTGCGGCCCGAGCATTTCGGGACCGGCCCTGCCGATGGCGGGCTCAGGGCCGAGGTCGAGGTGGTGGAGCCGACCGGCTTCGAGACCTTCCTCTACTGTGCCGCGGCCGGCGGCGAGATCTGCGTGCGCTCCACCGATCGCCTGGCTTTCGCCCCGGGCGATCCCGTCGGGCTCCGGCCGGACCTCGCCCACGTCCATCTCTTCGACGCCGGAACGTCACGGCGGCTCAACTGATGACGGTGCAGGGAGGAACGGCCAGGGGCGTGCCCGGTGCTGCGCGCCTCGCCCGGAACCGGGTCGCGGTGCTGCGCAACGACTGGTGGTCGCTCCTGCTCGTCAGCCCGGTCTTCCTGCTGCTGCTCCTGATCATCTTCCTGCCCGAGCTCTGGGCGCTCTTCATCAGCTTCACCAATTACCGCCTGGGCGAGCCGACGCGCTTCATCGGCATAGCGAACTTCGAGTATTTCCTGAGCGATCCGAACTTCTGGAACGCCGTCTGGGTCAACATCAAGTTCGTCATCGGGGCGGTGACGCTGCAGATGGCGCTCGGGCTCGGCATCGCCCTCTTCCTGGCAACGCAGCCTTTCCGGGCGCGCTACCTCTGGATCGCCCTCGTGCTGGCGCCGATGGCGGTGAGCCCTTCCGTCTCCAGCGTGATCTGGCGCTATCTGCTCGACCTCAATATCGGCCCGATCAACTACGTGCTGGAATCGATCGGCTTCGAGCGGGTGCACTGGCTGACCGGCTTTCGGGTCGCGCTCCTCTCGGTCATCATGGTGGAGGTCTGGCTGGCGATCCCGCATGTGGTGCTCTTCCTCTATCCGGCCCGGATCTGTACGACGCGGCCGAGATCGACGGGGCGACGCGCTGGCAGCAGTTTCGCTACGTCACCTTTCCGCTCCTGCGCCCGGCCTTCTTCCTGGCGCTGGTCTTCCGGCTGATCATCACGATCCGCGCTTTCGGTGTTGTCTGGCTTTTGACGCAGGGCGGGCCGCTCCGGCAGACGGAGCTGCTCGCGATCTACATGTTCAAGGAGGGCTTCGAGAACTGGCGCTTCGGCTCGGCGGCGGCGATCGCCTGGGCGATGCTGCTGATCACGCTGCTCATGTCGTCCTATCTGATCTTCGTGATGTACCGGAACGCCTTCGTCAGATCGTCGGCGAAGTAGGGGAGGCGAGCATGGCACGCCGCACCTCGCCACGCCGTCGCCTCGCCCGTCTCGGTGCCGGGCTGGTCCTCGCACTCATCGTGCTCTGGAGCTTCGGGCCGATCCTCGTGGCCATGCTCTCCTCCTTCAAGAACCAGCGCGACATCTTCACCTACGTGCCGACGCTCATCTTCGAGCCGACGCTCGACAACTACCGCCTGTTGATCGACGAGTGGAGCTCCTTCTGGCGCAGCCTCGGCGTCAGCGTCATCGCGACCATCGGTGCTGCGGCACTCGTCGTCCTCGTCAGCCTGCCGGCCGCCTATTCCTACTCGCGCATGGCGCGGCCGGCGGTGGCGCTCTCGGCACTCTTCCTGATCGGCGTGCGGATGTTCCCGCCGATCATCATCACCATTCCGCTCTTCCCGCTCTTCACCGGCATCGGCCTCACCGACACGCCGGTCGCCGTCATCCTCGTCTATGCGGCCTTCCAGGTCTCGATGAGCGTGCTGCTCCTCAAGGTCTTTCTCGACGGCGTGCCGCGGGAGATCGACGAGGCTGCCATGCTCGACGGGGCGACGCGGCTGCAGACCTTCTTCTGGGTGACGCTGCCGCAGATCTTCCCGGGCATCGCCGCCTCGATCATCTTCGTCGCCCTCTTCGCCTGGAACGACTTCCTCTTCGCCTTCCTGCTGACCGGCACGAACTCCAAGACCGCCCCTGTGCAGATCGCGGAGATGCTGGGTGCGGTGGGCGAGGGCGGCGTCACCTGGGGGACCATCTTCGCCGCCAGCGTCGTGCAGCTGGCACCCATCCTGATCTTCGTCTGGCTCATCCAGAAGCCGCTGCTCCGCGGCTTCGCCGGGGCACCGGCGAAGGGTTGAGGGGAGAGGTCATGCAGCGTTTCGACGTCGTCGTCATCGGCGCCACGCCCGGCGGGATCGCAGCTGCCCTGGCCGCCGCCCGGCACGGACACACGGTCGCCCTCGTCGAGCACCACGCCCATGTCGGCGGCATGGCGGCGAGCGGGCTCGGCAAGAGCGACATCGAGCACCGGGCGCTGATCCAGGGGCTGTTCACGGAATTTGTGGGCCTGGTGCGCGAGCATTACGCGAGCGTGCACGGGATCGACTCCGAAGCGTATCGGCTCTGCCGCGACGGCTACTACTACGAGCCGTCGGTGGCCGAGGCCGTGTTCGAGCGCATGCTCGCCGCCGAGGCGGGCATCACCGTGCGGCGTGCCACACGGCTCGCCGGGGCGCGGGTGGCGGGCGGGCGGATTCTGGGCGTGACGCTCGTCGACCGGGTGAGGGGCGAGACGAGCGAGCTCGAGGCCGAGGTCTTCGTCGACGGCACCTACGAGGGCGATCTCTACGCCGCCGGTGGCGCCGCCTTCCGGGTTGGCCGGGAAGGGCGGGACGTGCATGGCGAGCCGCATGCCGGGCACATCTATTTCGACTACCAGCGGGCGGCCATCCTGCCCGGCAGCACGCACGAGGGCGACGACCGGCTGCCCGCCTATACCTATCGCCTGTGCCTGACCACCGATCCAGCCAATGCGGCGCCGCTCGATGGGCCGCCGGAGGGCTACGAGCGCGACCTTTATTTGCCCTATCTCGAGGACCTGAAGGCCGGGCGCCTCGGCGGCCCGGCGCGGGTGGTCGAGGGGCGGGGCTACTACCCGGCGCATTTCGACACGCCGGTCCGGGCGCTCTCGGTGACCGACATCCCGAACGGCAAGGTCGACGCCAACATCAACCCGCGGCCGCTCGCCTTCCCGTTCCCGGAGGAGAACAGGGGCTATCTGCAGGCGGACTGGCAGGGGCGGGAGGCGATCGCACGTCGGCATCGCCGGCTGGCGCTGGGGCTCCTCTGGTTCATTCAGAACGACCCGACGATCTCGGCGGCACATCGCGAGCTTGCCCGGGGCTATCAGCTGCCGAAGGACGAGTTCACGGACAACGGCCATTTCCCGTTCCAGCTCTATGTGCGTGAGGGGCGCAGGCTCCAGGGGTGCTACACGCTGACCGAGCACGACGTGGCGGCCACGGGCACGCCCGGCTATTCGCGCCGGCACGACGATGCGGTGGCGGTCGGTGCCTTTCCGATCGACAGCTTTCCGGTGCAGAAGCGCAAGCCGGGCGACAGTGTCGTGCTCGAGGGCTATCTCGGCATGCTGGAATCGTTCACCCGGCCCTACCAGATCCCCTACCGGATCATGATCCCCGAGAGGCTCGACGGCATCGTCGTGCCGGTGGCGGCATCGGCCACCCATCTGGCGTTCTCGACGATCCGGATGGAGCCGACCTGGATGGCGCTCGGTCAGGCGGCCGGGACGGCGGCGCATCTCGCGATCAGGCGCGGCTGCGCGCCGCGGGCGGTTCCCATGGACGAGCTGCAGACGCTGCTGATGGCGGACGGGCAGGTGATCGAGCTGCCGTCCGGCTCAGGCGAGGACCTTTAGGGGGTTCATCAGGCCCTTGGGGTCGAGGGCCGCCTTCACGGCCCGCATGGCGGCGTAATTGGCGGGCGGGGTGAGGCGGCGGAGTTCCGCCACCTTCGAGGCACCGATGCCGTGCTCGGCGCTGAAGACGCCGCCCATCTCTCCTGCCAGGTCGTGCAGGGCGGCGCTCAGCTCGCCGGGCGGCGCAAGGTCGGCAGCACCGGTCGCCGCCGGGACCAGGTCGAAGTGGATGTTGCCGTCACCGACATGGGCGATCGGCACGGGCAGCCAGTCCGGGGTCAGGCGGTGGGCGAGGGAAGTGGCGGCGTTCAGGAAGCCGCCCAGGGCCGCAAGCGGGACGGCGACGTCGTGCTGGACGGGCTGGCCGCGCCGGCGGCAGGCGGCGCCGTGCCGGCCGCGAATTTGCCAGAAGCGGGTCCGGTCGCGCTCGTGGCGGGCCATGAGCCCGTCCGCCGCGAGCCCGTCCTCGAGTGCCCTGGCGAGCAGGGCCTCGACCCGTTCGCCGAGCCCGTCATCCGATGCCGACCATTCGGCGAGGACGGTCCAGGGATGGTCGAGCACCATGGCCGGTGCCAGCTCCGGCTCGGCCGCGGCGAGCAGGCCAAGGCCGTTTCTGGACATGAGCTCGAAGGCCTCGAGCTCGCCGCCGGCGGCAGAGAGGCGGAAGAGCGGGGCGGCGGCATCGGCGTCGGCCAGGGCGAGAAGGGCGGTCCGGGAGCCGGAAGCAGGCAGGGCGAGGGCCAGCACGGCGCCGGTGACGATGCCGAGAATGCCCTCCGAGCCGATGAAGAGGCCGCCGATATCGGGTCCGAGGGCCGCCTTGCGCACGGCGCGGAGCGACGACCAGATGGAGCCGTCGGCGAACACCGCCTCGAGCCCGAGGACGAGCTGCCGCGCACTGCCGTGGCGCCAGGCCTGGATGCCGCCGGCATTGCTCGCGATGATGCCGCCGATTTCGGCGGAGCCGCTGGAGCCGAGGCGGAGCGGGAAGGTCAGGCCATGCGCCGAAACGGCGGCCTCGACCGCGTCGAGCGTGCAGCCGGCATCGACGGTGGCGGTGCGGCCGACCGGATCGACCTCTCGGACCCGGTCGAGACCGCCCATGGCGATGACGACGACGCGGCCGGCCTGGGCCAGGGTCGGCACCGCACCACCGGCGAGGCCGGTGAGGCCGCCCTGCGGCACCATGCCGATCCCGGCCGCGGCGCAGTGGCGAACCATCGCCACCACGTCCTCGACCGAGCGCGGCCGCAGCAGGGCGAACGGCCTGCCGCCGACGATGCCGCCATAGGCGGTGTAGTGCTCGACCGCTGGCTCGAGCTCACACCTCGCGGGTCCGAACGCCGCCAGCAGCGCATCGCGGGCGGCGGCGGCGTCCATGGGCCGGTCGGGTGTTACCGCAGGCCTTCGCGCTGGAGCACCCGCTCCATGCCCGCCTCGGCGTCTGCCATGGCCTGCTCGACCTCCTTCTGGCCGGTGATGGCGGCGACGGACTCCTCGAGGAAGATCCGCTCGGCCTCCTTCGAGCCCGGGAAGGCCGGGAAGGGCGGGGCGGCGATCGGCAGCACCTTCTGGACGACCGAGGCATAGGGCACCGATTCGGCATAAGCCGGGTCGGAGTAGGTCGCCGCACGGATCGGGCTGTTGTTGTTGAGCGCCAGCGTGAGCTGGTTGTCCGGCTGGCTGAGGAAGGCCATGAACTTGTAGGCGTTCTCGCGCGAGTCCGGGTCGCTGTTGGCCGGGATGGTCATGGCCCAGAAGCCTGACGACGAGGCGTAGTCGGCGCTGGTGTTGTCGGTCGAGGTCGGCACCGGCGCGAACCAGGTCTGGCCCGCGACCTGCGACTGCTCGGCATCGTTGAACCGGTCGTAGTAGTTGTCGCCGAAGATCCCCATAGCGATGAGCCCCTGGCCCATCAGGTTCTGCAGGTCGGCCGGCTTCAGGATGGCGAGGTCGGGGGGCAGGGCACCGGCCTCGAAGAGCTCGCGCATGGCCGAGATCGCGGCGATGGTCGCGGGCTCGTTGACCTTGATCTCGAGATCCTGGGTCATCACCTCGCCGCCATAAGCGCGGATGATGACGACGAGGTCCTCGGCCTGGTTGGTCTCGAAGGCTAAGCCGTAGACCTGGGCACCGTCGTCGCGCTTGAAGGTCGCCTGCTTCGCCGTGGCGATGAACTCCTCCATCGTCTGCGGCTCGCCCTCGATGCCCTGGGCCGCGAAGATCTCCTTGTTGTAATGC
>JAUIID010000307.1 GCA_030431615.1 Alphaproteobacteria bacterium | reverse complement strand
GGAAGGCGGCGAGGATGCCGAGCAGGAGGGCGAGCGCCGGGTCGATCGGCGTCATCACCTGCATCACGCGCGCCATGACGACGGCGGCGAGGCCCATGACAAAGCCGACCGAGAGGTCGATGCCGCCGGCGATGATGACGAAGGTCTGCCCCAGGCCGAGCAGGAGCGGGAACGCCGCGAAGAGGGCGATGCTCTGCACGTTGTAGGGGTTGATCAGGAACGAGATGCCGTAGCTGGCCCTGGCCCAGGTCTCGAAGAAGACGAGCAGGCCGGCGAGGAAGAGCCAGGGCCAGGCGCGCAAGAGGAAGTCGAGGGCGGGATGGCGCCCGCCCTCGTCGTTCTCCCGAGCCTTCACGTCAGACCGCTCGGCTCATTCGGAATAGATCCGGGCCTGCACGTCCGGATCGTCGATATTGCCGGCGTCCATGACGGTGAAGCCGGTGCCGATCGAGGTCTCGACCGTCTCGCCGTTGATCACCGCCACGGCCGCCTTCACGCCCTCGTAGCCGATGTCGTAGGGGTGCTGGGCGATGGCGATGTCGATCAGCCCGCTCTTCAGGTCGTCGACGATGCGGGCCGGGGTGTCGAAGGCGACGACCCGGATCTCGCCCGTCTTGCCGAGCGCCTTGACGCCGTCGGCCGCACCGATGGCCGAGAAGAGGTTGGCGCCGAACACGCCGGCGAGGTCGGGGTTGCGGGCGAAGACCGCCTGGACCTGGGCGGCGGCCTTGTTGGCGTCGTTGTCGTTGAACTGGGTCTCGAGCACCTCGACGTCGGGGAAGTCGGCCATGGCGGCCTTGAAGCCTTCCTCGCGCTGGTCGGTGGTCGAGATGCCGGGCTTGACGTTGGAGACATAGACCTTGCCGGTGCCACCGATCGCCTTGCCGAGCGCCTCGCCGGCCATCCGGCCGCCGAGCACGTTGTCCGAGGCGATGTAGCTGAGCGGGAAGTCGCCCTCGCCCGCCCCGTCCTGGTACATGCCGTCGTCGATGAAGGTATCGACCGTGATCACCTTGACCCCGGCATCCACCGCCTGGCGCAAGGGTGCTATGAGCTGCTGCTTGTCGGTCGGGGCGATCAGGATGACGTCCGGCTGGCGGGCGATCACCGCCTGCAGCACCGGCACCTGGACGGTCGGGTTGAACTCGGGCCCGCCCTGGAAGATGAGCTCGGCGCCGAGCTCGTCGGCGGCGGCCTGCGCACCCTTGTGCATGGTGATGTAGAAGGCGTCGGTGGTGAGCCCCGGAATGAGCGCCACGGTCGGCTTGTCCTGGGCCAGGGCCTGGCCCGTGGAGCCGAAGGCGGCAGCACCGATGGCGAGTGCGACGAGCACACCGAGAGTCCTGCGCGTTACCATTTTTTCCTCCCTCATCCGGCCCGTCGGCTGCATGCGCGGGCGCGATGGCGATGGCTTATCAATGCCGTGTCAGGAGGGCAAGGAGCACGGCGGCTCGCCGTTGAGGCTGGCTCAGACGTCGGCGATGTCGGCGCGGTCGGCGAGGCGCTGGGCGGCCCGGGCGTAGTGCTCGCGGGCTGCCACGCGGGCCGCCTCGGGGTCCCGGCCCTCGATGGCGGCGAGGACCGAGCGGTGCTCGTCGAGGACCTGCTCGCCCCATTCGGCAGCCATGGCGTTCTTGACTGCGACCGAGCGGAGCTCGGCGAGGATGCGGTTGTCGAGCATGGCAAGGAACTCGGCGAAGTACTCGTTGCCCGACGCATCGGCGATGGTGGCGTAGAAGCGCATCTCGGCATCGACCCGGGCGGCGGCCCCTTCCATGCCCTGGCGCATCGAGCGCTGCATGTCGGCGAGGCATCGCTTGAGCCGGCGGAGCTGGGTGGCGGTGCGGTTGCCGGCGGCGAAGGCGGCAGCGTCGGCAGAGACGCTGGTGCGCAGCTGCAGGAGCTTGAGCAGGGCCTGGCGCTTGGCGAAGCAGTCGGGCGAGATGCGGAAGGCGCGGCGCTGGTCGGGGTCGGCGACGAAGGCGCCCACCCCCTGGCGGGCCTCGATCAGGCCGTCATAGCGGAGCTGGGCGATCGCCTCGCGGACCACGCTGCGGGCCACGCCGAGCTCGCTGGTCAGGCTGAGCTCGCCCGGCAGGCGCTCGCCCGGCTTGAGCTCGCCGCTGCGGATCGCCGCCGCCAGCCGGTCGGCCACCGCGTCCGCCAGGCGGCGCGGTCTCGCGATCTTCGCGAAGGTCTCGATGGTGCTCCTCCTCCTGCCCCGCTGCGACCCGTCGGCCCGGGGGTGCAGCCCGATTCCTAGTCACCCGGAGCACCGTCGGCAATGCCTGTTGTCAGACAACCGAACAGGCGCTAGCGTCCGGCCGAGGCAACGACAGGCAGGGGGCGCATGGCGGACGAGGGCAGGATCGGGTTCGTGGGGCTCGGTGGCATGGGCCGTGGCCTGGTCAAGAACCTCCTCAAGCACGGCCGTCAGGTGAGCGTGCTCGACCGCAATCCCGAGGCGGTCGCCATCGCCACCAGCCTCGGCGCCGTCGAGGCAGCGTCGCTGGCGGCGCTCGCGGAGCAGTGCCAGATCCTCGCCTTCTGCGTCTCGACGGCAGAGGACATCGAGGGGCTGATCCTGGGCCCGCACGGCGTGCTGGCGAAGCTGCGGCCGGGCCAGGTGGTCATCGACCACACGACGACCAACCCCGAGACGGTCGAGCGGCTGGCTGCGGCGGTCGAGAAGCAGGGTGCCGCCTATGCCGAGGCGCCCATGACCCGCACGCCGAAGCATGCCGATGCCGGCCAGGTGAACGTGCTCTATGGCGGCACGGAGGAGCTGCTGGAGCGGCTGCGGCCGGTCTTCGCCTGCTATGCCGAGAACGTCTTCCATGTCGGGCCGCAGGGCCACGCGATCCGGCTCAAGCTGATCCACAACTACATCGCCTTCGCCAATGTCGCGGCCTTCTGCGAGGGCTTCGCGCTCGCCGCGCGCGAGGGCCTCGACATGACCAAGGTCATCGGCATCATCTCCGCCGCCGGCGGCAAGAGCGGGATGATGGACCTCTACGGCCGGGCCACGCTCGAGCGCGACTTCACGCCCTGGATGTCGCTCGCCAACGCGCAGAAGGACGTGAAGTACTACGCCCATTGGCTGGAGCAGGCGGGGCTGCCGGGCTTCATGGCGGAGGCCGTGCACCAGACCTATGCCATGGCCTCGATCATGGGCCATGCCGACGAGGGCTGCACGGCGGTGATCAAGCCTTACGAGAAGCTGACCGGCGTCGAGGCGAAGCTGCCCGACGCCCAGGATTGACCCCGAAGCGGGCGGCAAGAGCCCGCGCCCAGTGACCGATCAGGGAGAAACAGAATGAACTTGAGACTCGCAGTGCTCGGCAGTGTTTTCGGCGGTCTGGCGCTCTTCGGTGCCGGTGCGGCCGACGCCCAGACCAACCTGAAGCTCGCGCATTTCGCCGCCGAGACCCATCCCGGGCACATCGCCTCGCTGCAGTTCAAGGAGCGGGTCGAGGAGCGGACGAACGGCGAGGTGACGATCGAGCTCTTCCCGAACAACCAGCTCGGCTCCCCGCCGGAGCAGCTCGAGCAGGTGGTGCTCGGGGCGGTCGACATGTCGCTGCCG
>JAUIID010000090.1 GCA_030431615.1 Alphaproteobacteria bacterium | reverse complement strand
GGATGTATTCCTTGATCGCGTTGGTGACGTGCGGAATCACCTGCACCGTGCCGCCGAGATAGTCGCCGTGCCGCTCGCGGGTCAGCACGGTCCAGTAGATGCGCCCGGAGGAGACGCTGTCCGAGGCCCGGGCCGGCACGCCGGTGAAGCGCTCGTAATGGCCGAGATCGAGGTCCGTTTCCGCACCGTCATCGGTGACGAAGACCTCGCCGTGCTGGTAGGGCGACATCGTGCCGGGGTCGACGTTCAGATAGGGGTCGAGCTTGCGCAGCCGGACCCGGTAGCCGCGCAGCTGGAGGAGCGAGCCCAGGGCGGCCGCGGCAAGGCCCTTGCCGAGCGAGGAAACAACACCACCGGTGATAAAGACGAAGCGAGGCATCAATCGAAACTATCCATGCTACGCTTCACCAGGGCAAGCGCAAAGGCCACGCCGCAACCGGGTCGGCGGTGCGGCTGAACGTTCAGTGACCGAAACCTCAGTCGGCGACCGGTGCCGCCGGAGCGGCCGGCGTTGCAGGCTCCAGGGGCTCGGTGGCCGGCGCCGGCTCGAATGGGTTCGGCCCGTCGAGGATCGAGACGGGCCCGCTGCCGCCGCTGGCGACATAGGCGAGCAGCAGGCTCATCAGCATGAAGCCGGTGGCGAGGATCGCCGTTGCCCGGGTCAGGAGGTTGGCGGTGCCGCGCCCGCTCATGACCCCGCCCATGGCAGTGCCGCCGAGCCCGCCAAGGGCCCCGCCCTCGCTGCGCTGGATCAGGACGACGCCGACAAGCGCTAGGGCGATGAGGAGATGAATGACGAGAAGGATCGTGGTCATGGTTCAGGTCTTTCGGGCCGGGTCGGGGGATCAGGTCCCGCCGCCCGCCGCATAGATGCTCCAGAATGAATCGGCGTCGAGGCTGGCGCCACCGACGAGGGCGCCATCGACGTCCTTGATGGCCATGATGTCGGCGGCATTGTCCGGCTTCACGGACCCGCCATAGAGCAGCGCCACCTCGTCGCCACCGGCAAGCCGCCCGGCGAGGTGGCGGCGCAGCCCGGCATGGGTCTCCTCGATCTCCTCGAGGCTCGGCGTGCGACCGGTGCCGATCGCCCAGACCGGCTCGTAGGCGACGACCAGAGTCTCGGGCGTGGCACCGTCCGGCAGGCTGCCGGCGAGTTGCCGCGCCAGCACCTCGTTGCGCTCGCCGGCCAGGTATTCCGCTTCCGTCTCGCCGATGCAGAGCACGACGGTCAGCCCGGCGAGCAGCGCCTGGGTGGCCTTGGCGTGCACCTGCTCGTCCGTCTCGCCGAGCCCTTGCCGCCGCTCCGAATGGCCGACGATGACGGCCCTGGCACCGGCGTCGGCGAGCATGGCGGCGCTGACCGAGCCCGTGAACGCACCGCTTTCGGCGGTGTGGCAGTCCTGGCCGCCGACCAGGATGCGGCTCCTGCTCAGCCGCTGGGCCACGGCCGCCAGGAGCGTCGCAGGCGGAAAGATGCCGACCGTGCCGCTCAGATGCGCGGCGCGCGCCTCGAGCCGCCCGGCCAACGCCAGTCCGTCGGCCCGCAGCCCGTTCATCTTCCAATTGCCGAGCACCACCGGACGTGCCAGAGGCATGCCAAACCTCACCGAAATGCGGGAACGCGCGGCTTCTATCACAGCGATCTGTACCTGTCCAAGCCGGCAGCCGGCCGGCCGCGCCCGTGATGTCGCGCCTTGAGGATTGCCGCCGGCGTCGCCAATCAATACTGTCCGGGCGCGTCTTTTAAGGGTTTCTTCCATCATGCTCGATGCGATGCGCAAACGCGCCAACAGCTGGTTCGTCCGCGCGCTTCTTCTGGTGCTGATCGCCAGCTTCGCCGTCTGGGGCATCGGCGACACGTTCTTCGGCCAACCGGACACGGCGGTTGCCGTGCGGGTCGGCGACATCGAGGTGCCGCTCTACGAGGTCGATCGCGCCTTCGAGATGGACCGCCGCGCCTTCAGCGAGCAGTTCGGCGCCACGCTCGACCGGCGCCAGGCCGCGTCGCTCGGCATCCTCAACCGCAGCCTGCAGAGCGTGGTGGCCCGCGCCCTCGTCGACCAGCACCGGCGGGATCTCGGCATCGGGGTCGCCGATGCCGAGGTGGCAGCCGCGATCCGCAACGACCAGCGCTTCTCCACCGACGGCGCTATCGACCGCGCGCAGTTCGACCTGTTCCTGCGCTCGCTCGGCATGAGCGAGGCCCAGTATATCGAGCAGGTGCGCGCCGACATCGGCCGGGCCCGCGTGCTCGACGCGCTCACCGGCTCGATCGCGGCGCCGTCGGTGCTGGTCGAGCGCCTAGGCGCCTGGCGCGGCGAGACCCGCAGCGGCACCGTGCTCGAGGTGGCGAGCGAGACCATGACGGCCCCCGAGCCGACCGAGGCCGAGCTCGAGGAGTTCCTCGCGGCGAACATCGACGCCTTCCAGGCGCCCGAATATCGAACCGTCACCCTCGTCACCCTCACCAGCGACGACATCGTCGACGAGATCGAGATCGACGAGGCCCGGCTGCGCGAGGAATACGAGGTCCGGGCGGACTTCTACACCACGCCCGAGCGGCGCCGTGTCGGCCAGCTCCTGGCAAACGACCGTGAAACCATCGATGCGGCGAGGCTCGCGCTCGAGGAAGGTGCGGTCTTCGCCGAGCTGGCCGACAGCATGGCCGACCAGGGCCTGACCTACGGCCCGCTCGGCCCGACGGCCAGGGAAGACCTGCCGCCCGAGTTCGCCGATGCCATCTTCGCCCTCGGGCCGGACGAGGTCAGCGAGCCGGTGCAGAGTGCTTTCGGCTGGCATCTCTTCCGCCTGATCGACGTCGAGCCCGAGACCGTGCGCAGCTTCGAGGACGCCCGCGACGAGATCCGCCGCGATCTCGCCCTCGACCGCGCCATCGACCAGCTCCCCGATCTGGCCAGCGCCCTGGATGACGGCATCGCGGCGGGCGACAGCCTCGAGGATGCCGCAGCGGCGATCGGCATCGCCCCCAGGCGTTTCGAGGCGATCGACGCCCAGGGCCGGAACGCCGCCGGCAACCCGGTCGAGGGCGGTGTCCCCGCACCCGAGATCCTGGCCGCCATCTTCGCCGCACCTCTCGAGGAGACGTCGCTCCTCGAGGAGACGCCGGGCGGCGCCTTCTACATGTTCCGCGTCGACGCCAGCGAGGCGAGCCGCCCGCGCCGGCTCGACGAGGTCCGGGACGACGTGGCCGAGCTCTGGCGGCAGGAGGCGCAGCAGCGCCTCGCCACCGAGCGGGTCCAGGAGATCATGGCCGACGCCCGCTCCGGCCGGACGCTGGAGACCGTGGCGGCCGGGCTCGGCGACGCGGTCACGCTCCGCCAGTTCGGCCCGATCGGCCGTGCTGCCGACGGCAGCGAGGCCGGCCTGACCCCCGAGGCGGTCGAGGCGCTCTTCGCCACGGACGAGGGCAACCTCGTGCGGGAGCCGGTCGCCACCCGCAACGGCAGCGCCATCCTGCGCACCGACACGATCACGGTGCCCGAGGGCGACCAGCCCGAGCTCAGGGAAGAGCTCACCAACGCACTCCGCAACGACGTCCTGATCCAGTACGAGGCGGCGCTGCGCCAACGCTACCCGGTCGAGATCAACGAGGCGGCCATCGCCTCGCTGTTCCCGGCCGAAGAATTCTGAACCGGGAGCTTTCGCCGTGGCCTTCTCCGAAGAGGTCCTGCCGTCACGCGCGGCTTTCAAGAGCGCCTATCAAGCCGGCCGGAGCCAGGTGGTCTGGACGACGCTGGTGGCCGACCTCGAGACGCCCGTCTCGGCGACGCTCAAGCTCACCGACGGCCGGCCCTACAGCTTCCTTCTGGAGAGCGTCGAGGGTGGTGCCACGCGCGGCCGCTACTCGATCATCGGCACCAAGCCCGACCTCGTCTGGCGCTGCCACGGCAAGCAGGCCGAGATCAACCGGCGCTGCCGGGTCGACCGGCTGGACTTCCAGCCCGAGAAGCTGCCCACCCTGGAGAGCCTGCGCGCACTGCTCGCCGAGACCCGGATCGACGTGCCGGACGAGCTGCCGCCCATGGCCGCCGGGCTCTTCGGCTTCCTCGCCTACGACATGATCCGGCTGGTCGAGCCGGTGCCGGAAACCAATCCCGACCGGATCGGCCTGCCCGACGCCGTCTTCCTCCGGCCGACGCTGATCGCCATCTTCGACAACATCAAGGACATCATCACGATCGTCACGCCGGTCTTCCCCGAGACCGGGCTCGACGCCGATCGCGCCTATGACCTCGCGCTCGAGCGCCTCGCCGACGCGGTCGCCGACATGGCGCGCGGCATCGGGCCGGCGCAGCCGGCGCATGGCGGCCCGCCGCCCGAGGCGGTTTCCAACATGAGCCGCGAGGACTACCACCGGATGGTCGAGCGGGCGAAGGAGTACATCCTCGCCGGCGACATCTTCCAAGTCGTCCCGTCGCAGCGTTTCACCGTGCCGTTCACCCTGCCGCCCATGGCGCTCTACCGGGCGCTCAGGCGCCTCAACCCTTCGCCCTTCCTCTTCCTGCTCGACCTCGACGGCGCCACGCTCGTGGGCTCGAGCCCGGAGATCCTGGTGCGCGTGCGCGACGACCGGGTAACCGTCCGGCCGCTCGCCGGCACCCGCCGGCGCGGCAGGGATGCGGCCGAGGACGCGGCACTCGCCGAGGAGCTGCTGGCCGACCCCAAGGAGCTTGCCGAGCACCTGATGCTGCTCGACCTCGGCCGCAACGACGTCGGCCGCGTCGCCGAGATCGGCTCGGTCGAGGTGACCGAGAAGATGGTCGTCGAGCGCTACAGCCACGTCATGCACATCGTCTCGAACGTCGAGGGCAATCTCCGCCCCGACCACGACGTCATAGACGCGCTCCTCGCCGGCTTCCCGGCCGGCACCACCTCGGGCGCTCCCAAGGTGCGGGCCATGCAGATCATCGAGGAGCTCGAGCCCGAACGCCGGGTCTTCTATGCCGGCGCCGTGGGCTACCTCTCGGCCGACGGCAACATGGACACCTGCATCGCCCTGCGCACCGCCCTGGTCAAGGATGGCACCATGTACGTCCAGGCCGGCGGCGGCGTGGTGGCAGACAGCGACCCCGAGGCCGAGTACCAGGAGAGCTGCAACAAGGCCCGCGCCCTGATCCGCGCCGCCGAGGAAGCCGTCCGCTTCGCCAGCCGCGGCCGATAGCGCCTGCCACTGCCGAGCTCATCCAACTTCACATCTGATAATTCAGGTGCCCGACTCGGGCTCCAATTGACAAGTCCAAAGCACTAGCAGATCATAGGAGTATGGGGGTGACAACGATGCATCTCATGCTCAGGGCTTTCAGTTTGAAAGCAGTGACTTTGTGTGCAGCGTTCACTGTGTTGTCGCAAAGCATCTCCGCACAGGAATGCACGATCAGTGCGGAAACGCCTGTGCAGGTCGGAGCTGCACACAATCCCATCCACGCACCGCTCAGGCCAGATTGGTCGGCGCACTTTGCGGGCCATGGACAGTTGATCTTCGGTACTGGGAAGGTCTACCTGCACCATCTGGCTGTGCCCATGATCTCTGCGGACAGCCATCCGCACAGTTTTCAGGTTTTGCTCGAAGTCACCTTCGCGGATGCGGCGGCGCATGCCGCCTACGTGGCCGAGGTTGCATCCAATCCCGACAGCATCTTCACGGCCATCCCTGACCGATTCGATCAGACTGCGCTGATTGCCTCCTATCCGGGCTTCGACCCGCTGCGTACACTGCCCAACACTGAAGTCTTTCGCGGCCATTTCGAACAAGGCGGGGCGAGAATTCTCTCCGACGAGACCAAAGTCGAGCGCGTTGTCCACGCCCGCGAATTCTCGCTAGGCGCTGAACCAATCTCGCATTTAACCTATATTCTCTTTGGTGATGAGCATGAAGTGTTTATGGTACACTTTATTGACGGAAGCGTTCCCAACTTCGACTCGATCCTCGAAGTAGCGATCGACGGTGTGGTTACCGATGTGCTTGCGCAGAACCCGCTGTTCGTCGAGGTGCCATCACGAGCGAACTCGGAGGCCGAGCGCCTGCGGGCAAACGAGACCATACAGTGTGCCTTCGAAGCAAGGGACGGATCGGCAACGGACCTCCATCTCCAGGTCGCCCGAGAGATCTATTGTGAGGCCGGCGAGTTCTCCGATTTCGTTGTTGGCAATAACTTCAACAATCCACGACGGTGCACCGGCTGATCACGCCTCGCCACTGAGCCTGCGAGCGACGTCGTCCGTGCGGACTACGCGTCCAAAAGACCCGGGCGCTCCAACGGGATTGTACGTTTGCGCCACTGACCCGGCCCGAGGAAACCGGCGCGCGTTCGGCTGGTTGACGTGATTGGCGATCGCCCTTTCACGGGAGCCGGCGCACCATGGCAGAATCCGACCGCTCGATCCTCCGTGACACCGCCTTCTTCGTCGCCCTCGTGGCGACGGCCATGGCGCTCGGCGGTGCACTTGCCCACGCCTATGCGCTGCCGAACAAGATCGACATGGCGCGCGATGCCTATTTCACGGCACAGGCCATCTATCTCGGCTGGAACCGGCTCGCCATCGTGCTGGCGGTCCAACTCGTCGGTATTCTCTGGGTCCTCTTCCTCCATCGCCGGCAGCCGGGCGTGGCCTGGCCGGCGCTTGTCGCACTGGCCGGCCTGATCGCGGCACAGGCCGTTTTCTGAATCTGGACCTACCCGGCGAACCGGGCGACCGAAAGCTGGACCATCCAGCCCGAAAACTGGGAAGCTCTGCGCGCGCAGTGGGAATACTCCCACCTCGCCGGCGCCGGCTTCCAGCTCCTCGCCATGGGCGCCCTGATCCTGGCCGTGCTCCGCCGCCGCGACCGGGCCTGAAAACTACGTCTCGAAGCGCCCCGACGTCTCGCGGTCGTGCGCGTAGCGTCTCGCCAGCGGAAACGGCGGCAGCCAGGACTCGCGCCGAACGGTCCAGCTTTCATAGGTCGGCACCAACTGGTCCGGCGCATCGAGGCAGCCCAGACTTACCTCGATCTCGTCACCGGTCCGGCCGAAGACCGACGAGCCGCAGCGCGGGCAGAAGAACCGCCCGGCAAAATCACGCGTCTCGCCCTCGATCGTCACCGCCGCCTCGGGGAAAATCGCGGTGGCCTGGAAGAGCGCCCCATGATGCTTGCGGCAGTCGAGGCAATGGCAAATCCCGACTCGATAGGGCCGCCCCACTGCTACCAGTCGCACGTCACCGCAAAGACAGCCGCCGGTGAACCGGTCCATGCTGCATCTCCTTCGGCATCAATCAGTCAGCAGATCGGACGCGATGCCGCGTATATGGCAGGCCGATAGCGCGGCTCATGGATCGGGTCACCGTGCTCTCGGGCACTTTCGAGCCAGGCCTGCATGGCGACCTGCACCTTACGAGCGGCCATGTCCGGGCTTTCACCGAAAGCCGAGCAGAATCGGAGGTCCGGGGCGTCCGCCACCCAACAATCATCCTCAGCCGACCAGAAGATATTGATGTGGTAGCGTGTCGACGTGTCAGTCATCGAGGGTCAATCGCGCCGCTTGGACGAGTTGAACGAGCTGGCGCACCCGGTACGATTTCGCCCGCGACGGCGCCAAGTCACCATCGGCACGACGCCCGCCGATAGTGCTGTCCTCCCATAGCGATCTACTGTGCGCGTCCGCTACTCGACCTCGCGGATCCGGCCAGATGCCATCAGCCCCGCCCAGTGGTCGGGCTGCTTCAGGCCGCCCTTGACCTTCGCGTCCATGGCCGCCTCGGCCGTCTTCACCGCCTCCAGGCGGTCGATGGTGGCGCCGATCATGGCATGCGGCACGACGACAACGCCGTCCTCGTCGCCGACCGCGATGTCGCCCGGCCCGACGAGGACGCCGCCCACCTGTACGGGCAGGCCGACCGTGCCGGGCCCGTTCTTCGCCGGCGAGTTCGGCGTGACGCCCGACGCATAGCAGGGCAGCCCGACCGCCCGGAGGCCGACGATGTCGCGCACGAAGCCGTCGGTGACGAAGGCCACGACTCCCTTGTTCTGCAGCATGCCGAGCAGGAGATCGCCGATGATCGCGGCCTCGGCGTAGAAGTCGGTGCCGGCGATGACCACGTCGCCCGGCTCGGCGATGTCGAGGGCGCCGAAGACGGCGAGATTGTCCGCCGGGCCGGCCTCGCAGGGCACCACCACGCCGCAGAAGGCCCCGCTGCCGGCAATCGGCTTGACCCGCCCATCGAGCGCACCCCGGCCGCCGCCCCGCGCCGCCAGCAGCGCATCGGCGACGAAACCGGTCGGCTGCCCCTGGAAGGCCGCGACCTGGTCGGCGCTCGGCCGGCTGAAGCGGCGGCGGATGGTGAGCAGCGGGACTTCGTCGATCATGTTCTTCCGTCCTTGGCAGTGAAGGTGTTTGCGGGGCCGGCCAGGAGCTCCGGCCCGATGTCGGCGATGCGCGTGACGCCGCAGAGCCCCATGGCGCGGTCGAGTTCCTGGCGCAGCAGCTCGAGCACCCGGGCGACGCCCGCCTCGCCGCCGACCGCCAGGCCCCAGAGCTGCGGGCGGCCGATCAGGCAGCAGGTGGCGCCCAGGGCCAGAGCCTTGAGCACGTGGCTTCCCCGGCGCACGCCACCGTCGAGCAGGACCGCCATGCGCCCTTCGACGGCCTCGACGATCCTCGGCAGGGCGTCGAGCGACGCCGCTGCCCCGTCGAGCTGGCGGCCGCCATGGTTGGAGACGATGATTCCGTCGATGCCGTGGTCGATGGCGCGCCGCGCCTCGTCGGGATGCAGCACCCCCTTGAGCACCAGGGGACCCTTCCAGTGCTGGCGCAGCGCCACGACATCCCGCCAGCTCATCGCCGGATCGAGCAGGCCGGCCATGCTGCCGGCGAGGGTCCGGATGTCGGAGGGCTGGCCGGCGCGGACATAGTTGCCGAAGGTGAGCGTCTTCAGGACGTCGCGCATCCGCCAGAGCCAGGGCACCCGCGTCGCCATGCCGAGATAGTCGAGCGGGCGGAAGCGCGGCGGGATGCCGAAGCCGTTGACGATGTCGCGCTCGCGCTTGCCGAGGAGCTGATTGTCAATCGTCAGCACCAGCGCGTCATAGCCCGCGGCGGCAGCACGGTCGGTCAGCTCGCGGGTGAAGCCGCGGTCCCGGTAGACGAAGACCTGCATCCAGCGCGGTGCCACGCCCGTCTCGGCCAGCGCCTCGAGCGTGCAGACCGAGCCGTGGCTGAGGCAATAGGCGGTGCCGGCCGCGGCCGCGGCCCGCGCGGCGCAGATCTCGCCATTTGGCCAGAAGAGCCCGGCAAGGCCCGTCGGCCCGATCATCAGGGGCATCGAGAGGCGGCGGCCGAAAAGCTCGATCGAAAGATCCCGCTCGGGCGCGCCATCGAGCGGCCGCGGCAGCAGCGCCACGTCCTCGAAGGCCGCCTCGTTGCGCCCGAGCGTGCGCTCGTCCTCCGCCCCGCCATCGGCGAAGTCGAAGACCGGGCGCGGCAGCACGCGGCGCGCCAGCCGGCGCATCTCCGCCACCTTGTAGGCACGCTCGACATTCGGCATGGCGCGGCGGTTCCCGGCTCCTAAAGCGCGTAGCGCAGAATCGCCGCCAGCGCTGCACCATCGGGCAGGTCGGCCCGGCGCACGCCCAGCACCCTGGCCCCATGGGCCATGGCGCGGGTCGCGATCTCGTCGACCACGCCATAGGACGTGGCATCCTCGCCTTCGGCGAACCGCACTGTCCCATCCGTTTCATCGACCCAGCCCGGGATCACGTCGTCGATGTCCACCATGAGCGACTCGATGGCACCGAACGTGGCGGCGCGGGCCGCCTCGGCGATGTCGGTGGTGGTGCGGCCCTGGCCCTTGCGCGTCTCGAAGACCTGCCTCAGCGCTTCGAGCTCGCTCGCGTGGAGATCATCGAGCAGCGGCCGCGTCGCCTCGGCCAGCTCCTGGTCGGACAGCCGGTCGGGGTTCGTCGTTATCTGCTGTGCCGCGAGATGCGGGTAGGTGTTGACCGAGCGGAAGATGTCGTTGGCCGGCTGCGTCGCCGCCAGCACGAGCGGCGTCTCCCGTCCCGACAGCAGCGGTCGGAGCGCCGCGTTGATCGCCCGCGCGAACTGCCGAAAACGCACCTTCTCGCCTTCCGCGGCATGGATGCGGCCGCTCGGCGAGCGATGCCCGATCGCGGCCTTGCCGACAGCACTCGCCGCATCCTTCGGCATGCCCGGCACGCGCACTTCCTGCGGCGGCAGCTCGGCGAAGACCTCGACCAGGCGCACGGCATTCTGCGAAAGGGCGAGCACCAGCGCTTCATGCGGGAAGGTCGCCGCCCGCAGCAAGGGCTTGAGATGAAAGCGGTCCGCGACCTGGACCGTCGCCTGCAGGCTGTTCGGCAGCCGGAAGGTCCAGTGCCGCTCGGGTGTGAGGAAGACCGCGAGGCTGCGCGCCTGCAGCCGCCAGAACGCGTCGTCGTCGTGCAGCTCGTGGAGCTGCTCCTCGATCGCCGCCATCCGCCGCTTGTCGCCACCTACCGCCGCCAGCTGGCCGAGCGCCTCGCTGCCCAGGTTCTTCAAGGCGATGCGGTCGGCATCGGTCTCCTGCGTGAGGGGCGTGGTCGGCAGGTAGATCGAAACGCGCGCAGCGCCGTGTG
Source organism: Alphaproteobacteria bacterium (assembly GCA_030431615.1). Classification (GTDB taxonomy): domain Bacteria; phylum Pseudomonadota; class Alphaproteobacteria; order Geminicoccales; family Geminicoccaceae; genus SLRI01. Next base: position 9,393 of record JAUIID010000090.1, on the reverse strand, counting down.
CGGCGGCGAGGCTCTTGATCTCGGCCGGGGTCGGCATGTCGACATGGAGCATGGCGAGGCGGCTTCCCTGATTGTCAGTTATCGTGTCGCATAGCCCTCCCGCCGCGCGAGCGCACGATCTTTTCGACCTCGACGACGACAAAGAGCCCGACGCCGACCGCGATGGCCAGGAGCCCGTCCAGCATCGAGAGGGCGCGCGTGTCGAACGCCAGCTGCAGCCAGGGCGCGTAGGTGAAAGCCAGCTGCAGCACGGTCACGATGGCGACGCCGATGAGCACCGCCGGGGTGCCGAGCACGCCCTGCCAGCTCAGCGAGGCGCCGTGCACGTAGCGGACGCTGAACAGGTAGAAGATCTCCATGGCGACGATCGTGTTGACCACCAGCGTCCGCGCCGCCTCGATCGGCAGGCCCCGCGAGATGCTCCAGTAGAAGACGCCATAGGCGCCGATCACGAAGAGCACCGAGACGGAGAAGACGCGCCAGACCACGTCGCGCTTGAGCAGAGGCTCGCCCGCCCGTCGCGGCGGCCGCTCCATCGTCCCGGGCTCGGTCGGCTCGAACGCCAGAGTGAGCCCGAGGGCCAGGGCCGTCACCATGTTGACCCAGAGGATCTGCACCGGCGTGATCGGCAGGGCGAGGCCGGCCAGCACGGCGACGATGATCGTCAGCGCCTCGCCGCCATTGGTCGGCAGGGTCCAGGCGATGACCTTGGTCAGGTTGTCGTAGACCGTCCGGCCCTCGCGCACGGCATCGACGATCGAGGCGAAGTTGTCGTCGGCGAGCACCATCTCGCTCGCGTCCCGGGCCGCGGCCGTGCCTTTCCTGCCCATCGCCACGCCCACGTCGGCGCGTTTGAGCGCCGGCGCGTCGTTGACGCCGTCCCCCGTCATGGCGACGGTCAGGCCAGCCGCCTGCAGTGCCTGGACGAGGCGGAGCTTGTGCTCCGGCGTGGTGCGGGCGAAGACGTGGGTTTCGCGCGCCGCGCGGCCGAGCGCCGCGTCGTCCATGGCATCCAGATCGCGGCCGGTCACCACGACCGGTTCCTCGGCAAGGCCGAGGCGGCGGGCGATCGAGCGTGCGGTCAGCGCATGGTCGCCGGTGATCATGACGACGCGGATGCCGGCCGCGTGGCAGTCCGCGACCGCCGCCACCGCCTCGTCCCGTGGCGGGTCGATGAAGCCGGCAAGACCGATCAGCACGAGTCCGTCCGCGAGGTCGGCATGGTCGATGCCGTCGCCCGCGTGCGTGGGCTTCAGGGCGAAGGCCAGAACACGCTCGCCCCGCTCGGCCAGCTCGGCGATCCGCGCCTGCCACGCCGCGTGATCGAGCGGCTCAGTGCCGGCGGCGGTGAGCACCGTGCCGCACATCTCGAGCAGCCGTTCCGGCGCCCCCTTGACCAGCACCCGCCCCGGGTCGCCCGCCGCTTCGCGGTGCAGCGTCGCCATGAAGCGATGCGCGGCATCGAAGGGGATGGCATCCAGGCGGCGCAGCCGGCGGCGCTGCGCCGCGGGCTCGAGGCCTGCCTTGATGGCCAGCGTCAGGAGTGCGCCCTCCATCGGGTCGCCGGTCATCTGCCAGCCACCGTCGCGCCGGACCAGATCGGCGTCGTTGCAGTGCAACGCGGTCTCGGCCAGCGCCTGCAGCGTCGGGCTGGCTTGCGGGTCGAGAGGCGCGCCGTCCTGGTCGAACGTGCCCTCGGGCACGTAGCCGCTGCCGGCGACCTCGATCATGCCCTCGGCCGTCACGACCGAGCGCACGGTCATCTCGTTGCGCGTCAGGGTACCGGTCTTGTCCGAGCAGATCACCGAGACCGCCCCCAGGGTCTCGACCGCCGGCAGGCGCCTGATGATGGCGTGGCGGGCCGCCATGCGCTGCACGCCGATGGCGAGCGTGATGGTCATCACCGCCGGCAGGCCCTCGGGGATGGCGGCGACGAAGAGCCCGACCACCACCATGAAGGCCTCGTCCACCCCAAGCACCTGCCGGAGCAGCGCCAGGACGAAAACGGCCGCCGCGAGCGCCAGCACGACGAAGGTCACGCGCCGGGCGAACTGGTCCATCTGCCGCAGGAGCGGGGTCTTCAGCTCCTCGACCCGCCCGATCATCGCGCTGATCCGACCGAGCTCGCTCCGGCTGCCCGTCGCCACCACGAGCCCCTGCCCCTGCCCGCCCGTCACCAGCGTGCCGGAGAAGGCCATCGAGCGCCGCTCGCTGAGGACGGCCCCAGGGGCGGTCGGCGCGACCGACTTCTCGACCGGCACCGACTCGCCCGTCAGCGCCGCCTCGTCGACCGCGAGGTTGCGGGTCCGCACGAGGCGCAGGTCGGCCGGCACCCTATCGCCCGCCTCCAGCAGCACGAGATCGCCCGGCACGATCGCCTCGGCCGCGATGGCGAGCCGCTCGCCGCCCCGCAGGACCGTGGCCTCCGGGTCGATCATCGAGCGGATCGCGGCCAGCGCGTCCTCCGCCCGGCCCTCCTGGACGTAGCCGATGAGGGCATTGACCAGCACGACGACGAGGATGACGGCGGCATCGACCGCATGGCCGAAGGCACCGGCGAGCAGGGCGGCGGCGAGGAGCACGTAGATCAGAAGATTGTCGAACTGGGCGAGCAGGCGCCGCCAGGCAGGCCGCCCGGCCGCCACCGGCAGGCGATTGGGGCCGTGCTCCGCCAGCCGGCGCGCCGCCTCCGCCGGTTCCAGCCCGTTCTCGGGCGTGCCCTGGCGCGCCAGCACCGTGGCAACCGGGAGGGCGGCCCAGTCGGTCGGCTCGTTGTTGTCGGCATGGTCGATTGCGGGTTCGGGCGATCGGGTCACGTCGCGTAGGGCTCCAGGATCTTGCTGCACTGCACACATCTATACAGATCGCACCGGCCGTCGGACCCGGGCATTTCGCCCTGCCGAAGCCCTTGGCAAGCGACCAGCGTTGGGCCAAGTTGTGATGAGGAGGACATCATACCATGGCCCCCGTCGCCCCCATCCAGCGTCGCAAGCTGTTCCAGGAAGTGCTCGAGCGATTGCTCGAGCGGCTGCGCAGCGGCGAGTTCGAGCCGGGCGACCAGCTGCCGAGCGAACGCGAGCTGATGCAGTTCTACGGCGTCGGCCGGCCGGCGGTCCGCGAGGCGCTGCAGGCGCTCGAGCGGGACGGCATCGTCACCATCACCCACGGCGAGCGGGCACGGGTCGCCCTGCCTTCGGCCGAGCGGGTGATCGAGCAGATCGCCCAGAGCACCCGCCATCTGCTGCAGGTCGAGCCGGACAATCTCGGCCACCTGAAGGACGCGCGCCTCTTCCTCGAGACCGGGCTCGCCACCCGCGCCGCCGAGCGCGCCACGCCGGAAGCCGTCGCACGACTCGAGGAGCGCTTCGCCGCCCACGAGGCGGCGCGGCAGCAGGCCGATGCCTTCCTGCCCCGCGACATGGCGTTCCACCGCGAGATCGCGGCCATGGCCGGCAATCCGATCTTCCCGGCCCTGATCGAGGCGATGTTCGGCTGGCTCGGCAGCTACTACGTCCAGCTGGTGCGCCTCGAGGGCGCCGAGGACCTGACCATCGCCGAGCACCGGCGCATCCTCGATGCCATCGCCGCCGGCGACGGCGCCGCAGCCGCCGCCGCAATGCACGACCATCTCACCCGCGCGAATGCGCTCTATCGCCAGTTCGAGAAGGGCGACTGAGCGCCGGGCGACCAGAAGACCAGAAGACCAGAAGAGCGATAAACGGGAGGCAGCATGGCTGCGAACGACGATCCGATCCTCTACGGCACGACGCAGCCGCCGACCCCGATGCAGCGGCTCGAGGCGGGCCCGCTCTCCATCGACCTCGAAGGCGCCGCGGTGCGCTACGTGCGCTATGCCGGGCTGGAGGCCATCCGGGGCATCGAGTACCTGGTCCGCGACGCGAGCTGGCGCACCCCGCCGGCAGCGCTCACCACGCTCCGCCAGGAGCAGGGCAAGGACGGCTTCACCGTCGAGCTGGACGGCGTCGTCCGCCAGGACGAGATCGACTATCGCTACCGCCAGACCATCACCGGCTCCGCCGACGGCCGGCTCGAGGTGGTGGTCGAGGCCGAGGCGAAGAACGGCTTCCTCACCAACCGCACGGGCTTCGTCGTCCTCCACCCGATCCTCGGCGTCGCCGGCAAGCCGGTCACCGTGACCCACAAGGACGGCTCTACCAGCGAGACGACCTTCCCCGAGCTCATCAGCCCGGGCCAGCCGATCTTCGACATCCGCGCACTGCGTCATGAAGTTGCGCCGGGCCTTTTCGTCACCTGCCGGATGGAGGCGGCGCTGCCGCAGGATCCGGAGACGATCTTCGAGATGGAGGACCAGCGCAACTGGACCGACGCCTCGTACAAGACCTATGTCGGCTCGCTGCTCGACCCCTGGCCCTACCGGATCGAGCCGGGTGCCCGGCTGAGCCAGCGCATCATCGTCACCTTCGAGGGCAGCGCCCCTGCAGGCGCGACCGGTGCCGCCGGGGGCGTGGCTCTCCGTCTGGGTGCAACGGCGAGCGGCCGCGTGCCGGCCATCGGCCTCGGGCTGATGCCGGAGCATCGCGCCGGCGCCGGCGGCGACGACAACCCGGCCGCACGGCTCCGCCCCGCCTTCATCACCGCCTATGCCGAGGCCGGTAGCGAGGACTTCGCCCAAAGCCTCGGCGACTACGCCGCCTTGGCCAACGGGCTCGGTGCGGCCGTGCAGCTCGAGCTGATCCTGCCCGCCGGGCGGCCGGCGGCCGAGCTCCTGAAGGAGGCTGCGAAACAATGCGCGGCGGCCGGCCTCGTGCCCGAGCGCGTGCTCCCCTGTCCGGCCCCCTACCTGAAGAGCATCCAGCCGGTCGGCCCCTGGCCGGACGTCGCCGATCTCGGCCACATCTACAACGCCGCCCGCCAGGCCTTCCCCGAGAGCACCATCCTGGGCGGCATGTGCAGCTACTTCACCGAGCTGAACCGCAAGCGGCCGCCCGCCGCCACCATCGACGGCATCTCCTGCACGACCACCCCGATCGTCCATGCCGCGGACGATCGCTCGGTGATGGAGACGCTCGAGGCCCTGCCATCCGTGCTCCTGAGCATGGCGGCGATAGCGCCGGGCAAGCCCTTGCATATCGGCCCCTCGGCCATCGCCATGCGCCACAACCCCTACGGCACGGCCACCGCCGCCAACCCGAAGGCCGAGCGGATCGCCATGGCCGACGACGACCCGCGCCAGCAGGGCCTCTTCGCCGCCGCCTGGAGTGTCGGCTATGCCGCGGCCATGGCCGAAGGCGGTGTCGCGACCCTGGCGCTCAACCACCTGGCCGGACCCTCGGGCCTTGCCGGAGAGAGCGGCGAGACCTGGCCCGTCTTCCACGTCATGGCCGCGCTCTGCGCTGCCAGCGGCGCCGAGCGCGTGCCCGTCGAGATCGGCGGCGAGGGCGTGGCGGCACTGGCTTGGCTGGAAGGCGGACGGACCCGCCTGCTGGTCGCCAATCTCCGCCCGGATCCGACAGCCCTCACGCTCGACCGGCCGGTGAGCGGCCACGTGCTCGATGCGACGGCCGCCGCCGGACCGGCGCGCGTGCCCGACTGGCCGCCGGCCGGCACGCCGGGCTGGCGCGGCACCGAGATAAGCTTGCCGGCCCTTGCCGTGCTCTTCGCCGGGACTTGAGCTGAGTGGCCACGTGGTATACTCAGCAGCTAACCAGCGGCGTCGCGTTGCAGGCGCCGTTTCAGTGTCAACCAGGGAGGTGACCATGCGCAAAATCGAACCGAAGGTCTCGCGTCGTTCGTTCACTGTCGGTGCCCTGCTCGCCGCCGGCACGGCCGGCCTGCCGATCATGGTCAAGGCGCAGGAGGGCAAGACCGTGGCTCTCCTCTTCGACAGCCTCGTCTCGCCATTCTGGGTGTCCGGCATCGAGATCATGCGCGCCGAGGCGGCCGAGCGCGGTTGGGAGACGCTCGAGGCCATCTCGGACTTCGACGACAACCGCCAGTTCGAACAGGTCCGCGCCATGATCGAGCGCGAGGTCGACGGCATCCTGATCATCCAGACCGACGCCAACGCGGTCATCCCGGCGATCCGGGCGGCCAACGAGGCCGGCATCCCGATGGTCCACTTCAACCGCCCGCCGGCCGAGAGCGACGCCTATTCCGTCGCCATCCAGGCCGACAACCGCGCGATCATGGCGGAAACCGTCCAGTTCATGGTCGACCAGGCCCAGGCCCAGGGCGGCACCTACAAGGCCTGCATCCTGATCGGCGACCTCGGCGACGTGAACGCCATCCAGCGCCGCGACGGCTTCTTCGACATCGTCGACCAGCACCCCGACCTGATCGAGGTGGTGGCCCGCGTCTCCACCGAGTGGAACGCCGACAAGGCCTTCGCCGGCCTCACCAACGCGCTGCAGGCCAACCCGGACATCAACTTCCTCGTCACGTCCTCCGACTTTCTCTTCCCGCAGATCGAGCAGGCGCTGAAGATCGCCGGCAAGTGGCACAAGCGGGGCGAGGACGGCCACGTCCTCTTCGGCGGCTTCGACGGCGATGCCGGGGCCTACCAGCTCCTGGTCGATGGCTATCTCGATGCCGACGGCGTGCAGAACCTCTTCCTCGAGGTCGAGATGGCGTTCGGCGCCTTCGAGGAGATGTGGGCCGGCAACAAGCCCGAGAAGCTGCTCCTCGACCCGGGCTTCGTCATCACCGCCGACAATCTCGAGGAGGTCCGCGACGAGATGTGGGGCTACATCGTCTGGCAGCAGAAGCAGTAGCCCGTTCCCACGAAGCCGGCCCGCGCCGCTCCGGGGCGCGGGCCGGCCCATCTCCCGGACGACCAGAAGGACGAGGCCGAGTTGGCTAGGACGACGCTGCAACGGTTGCCCGACCCGTGGCGCTGAGAACCGGCGCTCCCGGCAGTGCGGCGACAGCGGGCAGCGGCAGCGCCCTCGCGCGCGGTTGGCTCGAGCGCGTGGTGCTCTCCGAGTACCTCGTCTTCTATCTGACCATCGCCTACTTCCTCGCGGTCTGGCCGATCGTGCCCGAGATCGCGACCTGGAGCTCGGCCTACAACATGCTGACCGACATGCTGCCGCTGCTGGTGGTGGCGATCGGCCAGACCTTCGTCCTGATCGTCGCCGGCATCGACCTCTCGGTGACCAGCATCATCGCCATGGCGAGCGTTGTCGGCGCCTCGGTCATGACCAGCGACGGCGGCTATCTCGGCGGCAGCGCCCTCGCCGTGCCGGCCGGCATCGTCGCCTTCCTCGTGATCGGCGGGCTGGTCGGCTGGTTCAACGGGTTCTGCTGCACCCGGCTCGGCATGCCGCCCATCATCGTCACGCTGACCGGCCTCATGTTCCTCAGCGGTGCCGCCATCTGGTACACGACGGGCCACAGCGAAACGAGCAGCATCGCCGGCCTGCCCAGGGCCTTCGTCCTGATCGGCCAGGGCAGCGCCTACGGCCTGCCGAACGCGCTCTGGGTGGCGCTCGCCGTCGGCATCGTCGCCCACCTCCTGCTCAGCCACACGGTCTTCGGCCGCTGGCTCTATGCCATCGGCATCAACCGCAAGGCCGCGGAGATCTCGGGCGTGCCGGTCGGCACGGCCATCCTCTGGACCTTTGTGATCTCGGGCGTCTGCGCCGCCATCGCCTCGATCCTCTTCACCGGCCGCCTCGAGACCGGCACGCCGGTGCTCGGCCAGCGCATCCTGCTCGACATCATCGCCGCCGTGGTGATCGGCGGCACCAGCCTCGCCGGCGGCAAGGGCAAGATTGTCTGGACCGTGGGCGGCGTGCTCTTCCTCGTGGTCATCGACATGAGCCTCAAGCTGCTCGGCATGTCCCTCTTCGTCGTCTTCGCGGTGAAGGGCGCGGTCATCCTCTTCGCCGCCGGCATCGACGCCATGCGCCAGCGCATCGTGATGCGAGGCTAGGCGTCATGGCGAACGAGATTCTCCGCCTCGACGGCCTCACCAAGAGCTTCTTCGGCGTCGAGGTCCTGCACGGCGTGAGCTTCGCCCTGCGCCCGGGCGAGATCCTCGGGCTCGTCGGCGAGAACGGCTCGGGCAAGTCGACGACGATGAACATCCTGGGCGGCATCCACCAGGCCGATGCCGGCAGCATCACCCTCGACGGCCGGCCCTACCGGCCGACCGGACCGCGCGACGCCCAGGAGGCCGGCCTCGCCTTCATCCACCAGGAGCTCAACCTCTTCGAGAACCTCTCGATCGAGGAGAACATCTTCATCAGCGGCTTCCCGCGGCGCCTCGGCCGGCTGCCGCTGATCGACCGCGGCCGCATCGGCGAGCGCACCCGCGAGTTGCTCGAGATGGTCGACGTCCGCTACCCGCCGGCAACCCCGATCGGCCGGCTCAGCCAGGGCGAGCGGCAGCTCGTCGAGATCGCCAAGGCGTTGAGCCAGGACGCCCGCATCATCCTGCTCGACGAGCCCACCACCTCGCTCACAAGGCGCGAGACCGAGAAGCTCTTCACCATCATGGAGCGGCTGCGCGCGCAGGGCATCGCACTCATCTACATCAGCCACATCCTGGGTGACGTGCTGCGTGTCTGCGACACGATCCAGGTGCTGCGCGACGGCCATCTGGTCGGCGGCGGGCCGCGCGACGAGATGACCATCGACACGCTGATCTCGCTCATGGTCGGCCGCAAGATCGAGAACCTGTTCCCGCCCCGCGACACCGTGCCGACCACCACGCCGGCGCTCGAGGTCGAGGGCATCACCCAGACGGGCGTGGTCCGCGACGTCTCCTTCACCCTGCATGCCGGCGAGGTGCTGGGCGTCGCCGGGCTGATGGGTGCCGGCCGCTCCGAGCTCGCCCGCATCCTCTTCGGCCTCGACCCGTTCGAGGCGGGCCGCATCACCATCGCCGGCACGCCCTTGACCGAGGTCTCGCCCGAAGCCTGCATGCGCAACGGCATGGCGTTCCTGACCGAGGACCGCCGCGGCGAGGGCCTGATGATGGAGGCCACCATCGCCGACAACACGGCCCTGCCCTCGCTCCGCTCCTATGCGCGCTCGCTCGCCGGCTGGATCGCGCGCGGCCGGCTGGAGGACGATGTCGCCGAGGTCAGCCGCCGGGTCCAGGTCAACTCCACCGATTACGGCCGCATGCTGGTGAAGAACCTGTCGGGCGGCAACCAGCAGAAGGTCGTGATCGGCAAGTGGCTGCTCCGCCAGCCCAGGGTCTTCATCCTCGACGAGCCGACTCGCGGCATCGACGTCGGTGCGAAGTTCGAGGTCTACAAGATCGTCAACCAGCTCGTCGCCGAAGGCACCGCCGTGCTCTTCATCTCGTCCGAGATGGAGGAGCTGATCGGCATGTGCGACCGCATCCTCGTGATGAACCACGGCGAGATCACCGGCATCCACGAGCGCCACGAGTTCGACAGC
>JAUIID010000089.1 GCA_030431615.1 Alphaproteobacteria bacterium | reverse complement strand
CTCCTCGTTCGGATAGGTGATGCGAAAGCGCCGGCTGTAGTTCTCGCGCACCTTGGCCCGCGTATAGCCCGGTGTCGCGAACGGGCCGAAGCGGGCAACGTCCATGGCCCAGACGTCGAAGCCCGGATCGCCCTCCACCAGCCAGTTGGCCAGCGCCAAACCGACCCCCCCGCCCTGGCTGAACCCGGCCATGACGGCGCAGGCGCACCAGTAATTGCGCATGCCCCGGACCGGCCCCACCAGCGGATTGCCGTCCGGGCCGAAGGTGAAGGGGCCGTTGACGACCTTTTTGATGCCGGCCCTGCCGATCGCCGGGAAATGGCGAAACCCGACCTCCAGCGACGGGGCGATGCGGTCGAGGTCCTCGGGCAAGAGCTGGGTCGAGAAGTCCCAGGGTGTCGTCTCCACCGACCAGGGCACACCCGCCCGCTCATAGGTGCCCATCAGCATCCCGCCCTGCTCCTGGCGGAGATAGATCTCGCCCTCGAAGTCGATGACGTGCAAGAGCTCGCTCTCGGCCGCCGCCACCTCGGGCATGGGCTCGGTGATCAGATACTGGTGCTCCATGGCGAGCACCGGCAGCTCGAGCCCGACCATCCGCCCGACCTCGCGCGCCCACAGGCCCGCGGCATTAACCACATGCTCGGCATGCACCGTGCCGGCCTCAGTCACGATGTCCCAACTCGCATCCGCACGCTGGCGAAGCTCGACCACACGATTGCGCAGGACCACCTCCGCCCCGAGCGACCTTGCCGCCTTCGCATAGGCGTGCGTCACGCCATACGGGTCGACATGGCCCTCCATCGGATCGAAGAGCGCGCCGATGAAATGGGCCGGATCGAGGAGCGGCATGCGCCTCGCCGCCTCCTCGGCGGAGATCAGCTCCGTTTCCATGCCGAGATAGCGGCCCTTGGCGTGCGCGGCCTTCAGGAAGTCCATGCGCTCGGGCGTGCCGGCGAGCAGCAGGCCGCCGGTCAGGCGCACGCCGCAGGATTGGCCGGAGCGTTCCTCGATCTCGCGATAGAGGCCGATCGTATAGGCCTGCAGCTTCGCCACATTCGGATCGGAATTGAGCGTGTGCATGCCGCCGGCGGCATGCCAGGTGGAGCCCGAGGTGAGCTCGTCCCGCTCGACCAACAGCACGTCCGTCCAGCCGGCCCGGGCCAGGTGGTAGAGCACGCTCGCCCCGACCACCCCGCCGCCGATCACCACCACCCGCGCCGTCTGCCGCATCCACACCTCCTCCCCGGCAATGCCGGTGAAGGCTACGCGCGCGGGCCGTCAGTCGCCAGTAGCCGGAAGCGACCCGTGGCTGGCGGGATGCGACGCAGGCCCGTCCGGCCCGTTACCTTGCCGTAACCGCACAAGAATGCTAGAAGAATGAGTTAATCATATGAATTTGCGCTGTTTCAGCGGTGTTCTTTATCTTGCAAGTTAAGCAAATTCGATTGCTGCTCTTGGTCTGGTTGAACTGCTGAAGTTTTTGTTCAAGAGAGCGGTGCATGGGCAGGCAAAACTGGCCGATTTTCGTGGCTCTTGCGGCAGCGCTTCTGCCGCAGCCGGTTGTCGCGGCCACTTGTGTGGATGCCGTCGGCGAGTGGCAGTGGTCGGACCGCACGCACGTGACGCTGACCGTCGATTCGAAGGTCCTCGCCCGCCTGCAGGCCGGCAGCGCGGTCCTGCTCGAGGGCAGCTGGTGGTGCGACTACTTCACCGGCGACCTCGGGCTCGAATGGGCGACCGGCTTTCACCAGCGGCTGAAGCTCTCGGATGACGGCATGCGGCTGCTCGGCGACGGGGACGTCGTTGCGGGCGTCCGCCTGCAGTCCGACAGCACCGGGCAGCAGGCGGCGGACGTTCAGGCCGACCCGGATGCGCTGATCGACCAGGGACTCGCCCGGTACAACCAGGGCAGCCCCGAAGCCGCCTACCGCATCTGGCGGCCCCTCGCCGACCAGGGCAATGCGCGGGCCGAGAACAATATCGGCGGCCTGCACGAGATGGGCAGCGGCGTCGCCAAAGACGAGGCGGCGGCCGCGCATTGGTACGGTCGCGCCGCTGCGCAGGGCCACAGGATGGCGCAGTTCAACCTCGCCCGGCTCCTCATGCAGGGGCGCGGCGTGCCCTGGGACGAGGCCGAAGCTGTGCGGCTGCTGGAGCTGGCCGCGGCCCAGGACTACGCGCCCGCCATGAACGAGCTGGGGCTGCGGCATCACGATTCGCCCGACATTGGGGACCATGTGAGGGCGGTCGGCTGGTTCCGTCGGGCGGCCCTGCTCGACAACCCGTTCGCCCAGGTGAATCTCGCCCGCGCCTACGAGGCGGGGCAGGGCGTGCTGCAGAACCTCGAGGCCGCCTGGTACTGGTACGGCAAGGCCGCCGAGACGCATGAGGCGGGCCCCAACCGGGACGCGGCCGCGGCGGATCGCAAGCGGACCAACGCCATCCTCGTCACCGACATCCCGCCCGACATTTCCTTCAAGTCGAGCGAGCACCGGGTCGGGGACAGCTACGAGTACCGGCCGACCACCGGCTGGGAGTTCTTCGCGGCGAAGGACTATCGCAGGGCCCTCTTCGGCCTCAACCTCGCCATGCGGGCGATGGAGGACGAAGGCGAGACGGCGGAGGACAACCGGACGCTCGAGGAGGTCTACTGGGGCCGGATCGACTCGCTCCTCGGGCTCGGCCGGACGCAGGAGGCCGACCAGACCTGGCTGAAGCTGGCGCGCGATGTGTGGTGGACGGTCTTCGACGACCCCGAGATCGCGGTGGCGGCGACGACCCGCCTCCTCGCCGCCAGGCCCGACAGTATCGAGTATCTGGCATTCCGCGCCGAGGCCCGTGCCGAGCTCGGCGAGAACGAGGCCTGGTTCGCCGATGCGGACCGGTGGGTCACGCTTGCCATGGCCGATCCGGCGCTGTCCGGTCACGAGAAGGCCGCGGCGCTGGCCGACCGGGCCCTGGCGCATGTCGCCCTCGGGCGCAGCGACGCGGCCCTCGCGGACCTGGATGCGGCGGTGGGCGTGGCGCCGTCGCCCGAGTTCTTCGCCCGACGGGGCAACCTGCATCGGGACCTCGGCGATGCCGGTGCCGCGATTCGCGACTACACCGCGGTGATCGACGGCGCGGGCGAGGGCGACTGGCGGCTTCGGGACTATCGCTTCAAGCGTGCCGAGCTGCTGGACGAGCTCCATGCCTTCGAGACGGCGCTCGAGGATCTGAACGCGCTGGTCGACGTCGAGAAGCCGGCCCAAGCCCACCTCGCCCTGCGCGCCGAGGTGCTGACCCGGCTCGGCCAGGACGAGCGGGCGGCAGCCGACATCGAGTGGTTGCGCGAGATGGATGCCGCCTTCGTCGACGAGAAGCTCATGCCCCGGATCGACCGGCGAAGGGGGCAGCGTGTGGTCGAGCGTCCGAAGAACGCGACGGCCGGGAAGGTCTGGGAGCTGGGTTTCTGGACCTCCACCGTGCTGCTGCGGCACATGCTCGATGGCGATGCGTCGGCAGCACAGGACTGGCTGGCCGCGTCCGGGCGTGCCGGCGAGCTCGGCGTCGCGCTGCCACCCCTGCCTGAGCGGCAGGGCGATCTGAACGCCGACCTGAAGGCAGCGCTCGCCTTCAGCAAGGCCACCAAGGAAGAGGTCGGCACGGCGCTGCGGCAGGCGCGGCACGGCATCGACATCGACTACGTCTTCCGGCTGACCAGCACGCTCGGCATGCTTGCCGTTCTCTACCAGCACGGGCTGCGCAAGCTGAACGCGGATCTGGCACTGGCCGCCATGTACGAAGGCACGATGAGCGCCGTCCCGGCCGACGTCTTCCTCTTCGTGCCGACAGCGGCCATCGACGAGGTGCCGCCCGACGCTTTCCAGAAGGCCCTGCGACAGATGGACGAGCGCCGCCGCTACTTTTTCGAGGGCTGAACAGCCGGGGAGGCTGCAAGGCAGAAGGGCACCGCCATGGCGATGCCCTTCGTTCGTTCGTCGGTTGGCGCCGGGCCTACTCGGCTGGCAGCGCTGCCGGCACGTCGCTGTCCTCGGACCGGTCGAGGAGCGCCTTCCAGATCACCGCACCCAGCGCGGCGCCCAGCAGCGGCGCCACCCAGAAGAGCCAGAGCTGCCCTGCCGCCCCGGTCTCGGCGAAGAAGGCGACCGCCGTCGAGCGGGCCGGGTTGACCGAGGTGTTGGTCACCGGAATCGAGATCAGGTGGATGAGCGTCAGGCAAAGGCCGATGGCGATGGGGGCGAAGCCGGCCGGCGCTTTGGGCGAGGTGGAACCGAGGATCACCATGAGGAAGATGGCGGTCAGCACCACCTCGATGAGCAGCGCGCTCATGACACCGTAGCCGCCGGGCGAGAGGGCGCCGTAGCCGTTCGAGGCGAAGCCGCCGGCCACCCACTCGGGTGCTCCCGAGGCGATGACGTAGAGGACGGTCGCCGCCACGAGGCCGCCAAGGACCTGCGCGATCCAGTAGGGGGCGAGCTCGCCCCACGAGAAGCGGCCGCCGATGGCCAGCCCGAGCGAGACGGCCGGGTTGAAGTGGCCGCCGGAGATGTGGCCCACGGCGAAGGCCATGGTCAGCACGGTGAGGCCGAAGGCCAGGGCCACGCCCAGAAAGCCGATGCCGAGCTCCGGAAAGCCGGCGGCGAGGACGGCGCTGCCGCAGCCGCCGAAGACGAGGACGAAGGTGCCGAAGAATTCGGCAGCGAGTTTCCTGGACATTGTGGTTTCTTCCCAAACCTGTTGCGCTTGGTGCCCTCGAGAGCAGGCGGGTTGGCCCAGTGTCCGGGATTGTTGCGACAACGGGTCGTTCCCGATGCGGGCAGGGCCAGCAGAACCTGCGCCTGGCACGAATCCGTGACGGTTGCCGGCCTCCGGCCGATCGGCACGCCGTCGCCATACGCCGGGCTCGAAGGCGCTCCTAGCCAGAATTCGACAGGTCGTGCGACAACGAGCCCGAAACCAGCAGAATTGTCCGCCTGTTCAGGTTCCGTTCGCGAAAGAGGGATCGTCGAACCGAACCCGGTCGCAGCCGCTGAACCGCGCCACGCGCGCGAGCTCCGCCTCCAGCCGGTCGAGCCGGCCGCGGCTGGGCCGCACACCCGGCTCCCACCAGAGGCGGCGGACGGCGAGCGTGCCCGAGGCCCGCTCGGCCCGCATGTCGATGCGGCCGACGAACCGGTCGCCCTCGAGCAGCGGGAAGACGTAGTAGCCCCACCGCCTTTTGGCCTCGGGCACGAAGACCTCGATCCGGTAGTCGAAATTGAAAAGGCGAAGCGCTCGGTCGCGGTCGCGGACCAGCGGGTCGAAGGGGCTGAGCACACGGATGCGGGGTGGTGGTGCCAGATCGTCGGCCCTGAGATCGAGCAGCGCCGCATCGGCCAGCACCTTCCTCGGCGCCGAGCCGTCGGCGCATTCGATCGACGTCAGCACGGCGCCATGCGCGGCGTCGAGGCACCAGTCCCGGGCCTCGGCCGGCGTGACGATGCCCCAGAAGGCGGCGATCTCGCCCGAGGTGGCGAAGCCCAGCCGGTCGAGGGCGGCCCGGCAGGCCCAGTCGACCAGGGCCGCGTCGTCGATCCCGTCATGGCGGTGCGTCTCGGGGATGACCCGCTCGACCAGGTCGTAGACCTTCTGGAAGCCGTCCCGCCGGCAGACGGCGAGCCGGCCGGTGCGCCAGAGATATTCGAGCGCCTTCTTCGACGGATGCCACTCCCACCAGCCCTGGCTGCGCGGCCGGTCCGGGTCGGGCTCGTTCAGCTCGCGGGCAAGGACCGGGCCGTTCCTCGCGATGCGCTCCAGTACGCCCTCGGCCTCGGCGTCGAAGTCCGCGCCGTGCCAGCGCTGCCAGCGTGCGCGCAGCCGCTCGGTCGTCCGGTCGAAATGCCGCTGCCAGTAGGGATAGAAGGCGGTCGGGATGATCGAGGCGTCGTGCGTCCAGTGCTCGAAGAGTGCCCGGTCCTTCTCGACCAGCGCCTTCAGGTGCCGGGGCTGGTAGGTCTGGCTGCGACCCATGAGGATCATGTGATGCGCGCGCTCGACCGTGTTGATGCTGTCCACCTGGACGAAGCCCAGCCGGTCGATCGTTTCCAGCAGCCCGGCCTTGCCCATCTTCCGGCCCGGCGGGTCGAGCAGGCCGTGGCGGTGCATGAAGACGCGGCGGGCGAGGCGGTTCTCGATCATGCAGTTCCCGGTTCGGCACGGGTGAAGCGGGCCGCCGCGACGAGGCCGATGGCGGTGAGCGGCAGGCAGGCGAGGAAGACGAGAAGCCCGGTGCGCGCCAGCGTCGCCGGATCGCCCTCGAGCCCCGCCGCATTGGCGACGATGCCGACATAGGCGGCCCCCAGCGCATAGCCGAGGCGCTGGATCGTGGGAATGGCGGCCGCGACCAGGGCCTGCTCGCCGGGCTCCGCCACGGCCGCCGCCCGCCGGAGGATAAAGGTCCAGGCCGTGCCGAAGCCGAGCCCCTGCAGGATGGCGGATGCACCGACGAGCCAGATCGGGCCGAAGGGCACGCTCCAGGCGAGGCCCATGATGCTGAGCGTCACCATGACGAGCCCCAGCAGGATCAGCCGGGCATCGTGGCGCTCCGGGCTGCCCGAGACCGTGGCGGCCCCGACCGACCAGGCGATGGATTCGAGGGCGATGATGTAGCCGGCGACCAGGGGGGAGACGCCGTGCAGGCTCGTCAGCAGGAAGGGCACGTAGACGCCGATGGCGATGGTCGAGGCGGCGAAGGCGAGGATCATGGTGAGTGCCGCACCGACCGGCGTCCTGAGCCCGATCGGGTGTCGCGGCAGGAGCCGGCCGGCCGGTGCCGAGGCATCGAGCCTGAGAAAGCAGGCGAGACAGGCAAGGCCCAGCAGCACGAAGGCTGGGGTGTGCAGCGGCCCGACCCTGATGCCGGCATAGGCGATGGCGACGACGCCGAGCGCCAGCCAGAGCAGCCGGAAGGCCGGAAAGCGCCCGTCTTTGGCGTCACCGGCGTGGTCGGCCGCAGGCTCCGGCCGCGTCCCGAGCCAGGCGGCGAGCAGCACCGCCTGCAGCGCGAAGCAGAGGAAGCCGAGACGCCAGGTGGCGAGCTCGACGAAGAGCCCGCCGATCAGCGGGCCCATGAAGGCCGAAACGCCCCAGACCGTGGAAATGACGGCCATGACCCGCGCCATCAGCCGGGGCGGGAAGAGGCGCGTGACCGCGACGAAGGAGAGCGCCGCCAGCCCGCCACCACCCAGGCCCTGCAGCAGACGGCCGACCAGCAGCACCCACATCGCGGGAGCCAGGGCGCTCAGCACACAGCCGGCGGCGAAGAGCAGGGCGGCCATGGCCATCGGCCGGCGCAGCCCGAGGCGGAGCGCCATGAGGCCCGAAGCGGCGCCCGCGGTGATCGAGCCGATCTCGTAGAGGGCGATGGTCCAGGGCATGAGGCTGACGCCGCCGATCTCCGCCACGATCGCCGGCAGCATGGTGGCGACGAGCAGCCCGTCGGCCGCGTGCAGCCAGACGCCGAGCCCGACGATGGCGAGCGACGCCCGGTGCCGCCGGCCCAGGATCTCGCGCCAGCCAACATGCTCGCCCTCGAGCGCCTCGCTCCCCACGACCGAGCCGCCGCTCAGCCCTTGACCGCGCCGGCGGTCAGGCCCTGCACGAGATAGCGCTGGATGAAGGCGAAGAAGAGGCAGGCGGGGATCAGCGCGAGGACGGCCGCCGCCATCATCTGCCCCCAGTCGACCGAGAACTTGGAGACGAAGGAGAGGAGGCCCACCGGAAAGGTCATCTTCGCCTCGCTGGTGATCAGCATGAGGCAGAAGAGCAGCTCCGACCAGGCGGCCGTGAAGACGAAGCCGAGCGTCGCCCCCATGCCCGGCAAGGTGAGCGGCAGGATGACCCGCACCAGCGCCTGCGGCCGCGTGCAGCCGTCGATCATCGCCGCCTCCTCGAGCTCCTTCGGGATGCCCTCGAGGAAGGACTGCATGAGGAAGGTGGCGAAGGGCGTGTTGAAGGCGGTGTAGACGATGATCAGACCGACCAGGGAATCGGTGAGTCCGAGCGGCGTCATCAGCCGGTAGATCGGGGCGATCAGCAGCACGAGCGGGAACATCTGCGTCAGCAGCATGACGAAGACGATGGCCGCCCGGCCCTTGAAGGCGAAGCGCGAGAAGGCATAGCCCGCAGCGCTGGCAATGGCGGTGACGGCGATCGCCGTGCCGAAGGAAACGATCACCGAGTTCCTGAAGAAGGCCGGGAAGTCGCTTGCCAGCAGCACCTTGGTGAAGTTGTCGAAGGTGAAGGAGGAGGGCCAGAGCCGGACCCCTTCGGTATAGAGGAGCGCCTCCGGCGTCACCGCGATCTTGACGAGCCAGTAGACCGGAAAGAGGGCCGCCACGAGATAGACGAGGATGCCGAGCTTGTGGCCGAGGGCCAGAGCGAGCTGGTGGTGCAGGGGCCGAGTGAAGCTCGTCATGCCGTGCTCCGCATGGTCTTGCGCATCTGGTGGAGCAGCACGGCATAGAGGAAGAGGAGGAGCAGGAGCGCCATGGCAATCGCCGAGGCGTAGCCAAAGTCGAGCTTCCGATAGGCGGTCGTGAAGATGTAGGAGGGCAGGATCTGCGTGGCGTTCGCCGGGCCGCCACTGGTCATGACGATGATGAGATCGGCGAAGTTCGCGATCCAGATGGTCCGCAGCAGCACGGTGATGGCGATCATCGGTGCCAGGTAAGGCAGCGTCACCTGGACGAAGCTCTGCCAGGAAGTGGCCCCGTCGATGGCGGCCGATTCGTACATCTCGTTCGGGATGGCCTGGAGTGCTGCGAGCAGGGTGATGGCGAAGAAGGGCACGCCGAACCAGACATTGGCGGCGATGGGCCCCCACATGGCGAGCGTGGGATCGCCCAGGATGTTGTAGGGCTCCTCCAGCATGCCCATGGCGAAAAGCCAGTGCGGGACCGGCCCGATCACCGGGTTGAGCAGCCAGGCGAAGGTCAGGCCCGAAAGGAAGGTCGGCACGGCCCAGGGCAGGAAGACCACGGCCTGGACCACGCGCTTGCCCCAGAAGGCGCGGTTGAGCAGCATCGCGAGCCCGAGGCCGAAGAGGAACTGCAGCACCACCGAGCCCACCGTCCACCAGACGGTGTTGACGAGCGCCACCCGGAAATTCTTGTCGCCCAAGAGGGCCTCGAAATGCTTCAGCCCCACCCAGCCGCCGGCCAGCGGGTTGAGCAGGCGGATGTCCTGGAAGGCATAGGTGAAGCCGACGATCAGCGGCACGAACATGACGAGCGCCAGCAGGACCAGCGCCGGCGAGAGATAGACCCAGGGCTCGAGCACGCGGGCGAGCCGGCCGGTCCCCCGACCGGCCCGCGTCGACATGGGCCCCGCTACTGCGCTGCCAGCCACTTCTGCTGGGCCGGGGTCAGGTAGTCGGCCCACTCGGCGGCGACCTCCTCGGCGCTGCGCTGGCCGAGCAGCGCCTCCTGGCCGCCCTGGATGGAGACGACGTCGGCGAAGTAGCCGAACTCCTCGAGATAGGTTGGCATCGAGGTCGGCTCCCAGCGATCGTCGTTGATCTCGACGAACCAGCCCTCGAAGTTCGGCCCGGTGAAGAACGGATCCTGCTCCGCCCCCTCGTGGATCGGGATGACGCCGACGAACTTCGACCACTCCAGGTTCATCTCGCGCGACGAGAGATGGGCGACGAGGTCGAAGGCGAGGTCCTTGTGCTCGGAATCCTCGAAGATCGACCAGCCGGCATAGCCGATGGTCGGAAACGACTTGCCGGCCGGGCCGAGCGGCATCGGTGCAACGGCGAAGTCCTCCGCCGGCATCCGCTCCTTGATGGCGATCAACGCGTCCGGGTCCTGGTCGAGCATGGCGCAGGTGCCGGAATAGAAGCCCGCGACGATCTCGTTGAAGCCCCAGTTGACGCTGTCCCGGGGTACCAGGCCATTCTGGTACATGTCGACGATGAACTGCAGGCCCTCGACCGCCTTCGGGTCGTCCAGCGTCGAGGTGCCGTCCTCGTTGAAGTATTTGTTCTCGCCGAGGAAGTTCAGCATCATCATGATGTAGCCGTTGGTCGCCCCCGGCCCGCCACGCAGGCAATAGCCGTACTTGCCGTCGAGCTCGGCGATCTTGGCCGAATAGTCGTAGAACTCCTGCAGCGTCTCCGGCGCCCGGTCGAGCCCGGCCTCGGCGAAGAGCTTCTTGTTCCAGAACATGGCCCGGAGATAGAAGCCATAAGGGATCATGTGGGTCTGGCCGCTGATGACGCTGCCGAACGACTTCGTCGCATCGGTCAGCTCCGCCGTGCCGTCCCACTCGGCGAGATAGGGCGTGAGGTCGACGAGCTGGCCCGCATTGGCATAGAGCGAGAGCCAGCGATCCGGCATCTCCACCACGTCAGGCGTCTGCCCGCCCTGCACCATGGTGGCGAGCCGCTCGAAGGCCTGGCCCCAGGGCAGGGAGGTGATCTCGACGGTGACACCCGGATTGGCCGCCTCGAACTGGTCGACCATGGAGCGCAGATGCTCCGTCCGGGGCGGGCTCGTGATCACCTCGACCAGGCTCAGCGTCTGGGCCGAGACCCCGCCGGCGCTCGCCAGAAGCGCCACTGTCGCCGCCATTGTCAGCTTGCGCATGAAGTCCTCCCTTGCGCGATCAGTTGCTGAAAGATGTGCGCGATTTCCTGCATTTGGTCCAGCGCGGGGTTGGACCCGGATCGGGTGGCTGCTCTCAAGCGGCGCCGTCGCCCGCTCCCTGCTTCACCACGGGGATCAGCCGATCGGGAGGTGTCGAGCTTCCGCAAGCCGCCAGCGCTTCGGCAATGGACTTGTTCAGTCTCGAGGAAAAGCCTGACACTTCGGTCCAGGCTTCCAGGTCCGCAAGGAGCGACGGATCGGCGCAAAGAGACGCCGCCTCCATCAGGGGAATCGAGATGGTGTCCCCGCGAAGCGCCTCCCGCACCAGCGGCAGGGCGAGACCGGTATCGCGTTGCGCCAGGCCAAGGAGCGCCTCGCAGCGGACGTCGTCCTTGGCATCGCGGCTGGCCCGCAGCAGGGCATCGCGGATGTCGGGCCGGTCGAGCTCGGTTTGGGCGAGAAAGAACGTCGCCCAGTCCCGATTGGCGACATCGTCGTCCTCCATCAATCGAATGAGCGCGCGCAGATTGGCTTCGGACAGCTCGTCGCGGAGCGGGCTTGCCTCGCCGTTCTCGAGCTCGTCGCCCGGCAGCGGCACATTTCCAGCCAGGATGGCATTCAGGAAATCGGAATTGGGCTCGTAACGGTTGCCCATGGCTCAGACCTCACGGCCGGTAATGCCACGATTGTGCCGGTCGCATGAGGCCATGGCAATCATTCAACTGAATGGTTGACTCTTTCTTTCATCGTGCCCATACTCAACCACATGGTTGAACTTCATGCAGCGCAGCTCGATGCGGTTTTCCACGCCCTCGGCGATGCCACCCGCCGGCGGATGCTGCGTGAGCTCGCCGATGGCGAGGAGCGGACGGTGAGCCAGCTTGCGGCACCGTTCGCCATCTCGCTCCAAGCGGCGTCCAAGCACCTCAAGGTCCTGGAGAATGCCGGCATGGTTCGTCGCGAAGTGCGAGGCCGCACCCATCACTGCCGGCTCGACCCCGGGCCGCTCGCCAGCGCCCACGAGTGGCTGGCCTTCTACGAGCGCTTCTGGACCGATCGCCTGGACGTGCTCGAACGACTCTTGCGCGCCGAAGATGCGCCCAGAACCCCGAAGGGAGACGACCGATGACCGAGCTTTCGACCCTCGACACCCATGGCGTCCTGATCGAGCCCACGACCCTCAGGATCCAGCGCCTGCTGCCCGGCCCCATCGATCGGATCTGGGCCTTTCTCACCGAGAGCGACCTGCGCCGCCAGTGGCTGGCCGCGGGCGAGATGGAGATGCGGGTGGGGGCACCCTTCGACTTCACCTGGCGCAATCACGAGCTCAGCGACCCGCCGGCCGATGTACCTGAAGGCTTCCCCGAGGAGCACAGCATGGCGAGCCGGATCACCGAGCTCGACCCGCCCCGCCGGCTCGCCTTCACCTGGCAGAACAGCGGCGGGGTCTCCTTCGAGCTGGAGCCGCAGGGCAGGGAGGTCCTCCTCACCGTCACCCATCGCCGCCTGCCGGATCGCAGCACCCTGCTCATGGTCGGCGCTGGCTGGCACATGCATCTCGACATCCTGGCCGCCCGCGCCTCGGGCCAGGCCCCCGCACCCTTCTGGGATGGCTGGCGCCGCCTCAAGGCCGAGTACGACAAGCGCCTGCCCGCCTGACGTCTCGCACCACAAGGCGCCGCCCGGCTCGACCGGCGGGAGGCCCGTGGCACGGTGGTTACCGGTAGCCCGTCACGTCGGCCGGCCGGCCCTTGTCCTGCACCTCGACGAGGTAGCGCCAGGCATCCGGACGCGAACCGTCGAGGTCGGTGAAGCCGTAGACTTGCGCAAGGGCGCCGCTGGACAGCGACTGGCCGTTCCAGCGCGCCCGGTCGGCGTCACACGCCAATGCCGCCACCGCTCTGCCGACGAAGCGTGGCGTCTCCGAGATCGCGAAATGCGGTACGGTCGCGAGCGCGTCCCGCCAACTGGCCTCCGTCACGCCGAAGGTATCCAGCATTATTTCCGAGCGCATCCAGCCGGGTGTGAGCGAGACGGCAACGGCGCCATGTGGCTCCAGGTCCCTGGCGTGTGCCCAGGCCATTCGGTTCACCGCCACCTTGGCGAGGTCGTAGAACGGGTTGATGCGGTAGTGGTCGGCATTGTAGTCGGACGTCCCGTCCGTCACCTCGACCAGAAGCCCACCCGGCCGCTCGATCAGCAGCGGCAGCGCGTGATGCGTCGTGATCAGGTGCGTGTCGATGGCGAGGCGCAGGAGGCGCAAGCCATTGGCGAGGTCGTGGTGCCACACGGGCTTGTTCCATTCGAACAGCTTCTCGCCACCCCAGATGTCGTTGACGAGGATGTCCAGGCGTCCCGCTTCGGCCCGAATACGCGCCACCAGCGCCCGTACTTCCTCCGGCAGGAGATGATCGACGCGCACCGCAATTCCATGCCCGCCCAGCCTGTCGACCAGCTCGGCCGTTTCGTCGATGGTCTCCGGACGCCCGTACTCTGATTGCTGCTCACGCGTCGTCCGGCCCGTCACATAAACGGTGGCGCCGGCGGCCCCGAGCTCTGCCGCAATTCCCCGCCCGGCACCGCGCGTGGCGCCGGCGACCAGCGCTACACGGCCCGCAAGCGCCTTCTTCCCAGCCGCTTCAGCCATCGGCTCCTCCGTTGCGCCAATTCGATCATCCGTGTATAAATGAGTATTCGTTTATGAATGGAAGTCAAGATGCCCCGCCCGCAGACCGTGACGAACGTGGCCATATTTGAAGCAGCCCTGGCGCTCATGGAAGCGCGCGGCTCCGCCGGCCTGACCTTCGCTGCCCTCGCCGCGCGCATCGGTCTGTCCGGATCGACGCTGGTTCAGCGCTTCGGCACCAAGGAGGCCCTGGTTCACGCGGCCCTCGTCCATGCCTGGGACACACTCGACGAGCGCACCCGCCGGACCGCCGCCGAGGAGCCGAGGACGCCCGAAGGTGCGGTCGCCGTGCTGGCCCGGCTATCGGAGGGGTATGGCGATATCGAGAGCCATGCCGACAAGCTGCATCTGCTGCGAGAGGATTTTCGCCATCCAGATCTGCGGGAGCGGGGCAGGTCGTGGATCGGCCTGCTCGCAGGTCTGCTCGACGAATGTTTCGGCGGGCCAACCCCTGACGGAATCGGCCTCATGATGATCGCCCAATGGCAAGGAGCGATCCTGCTCTGGGGCTTCTCGCCCCAGGCCCGGCTGGACGATTTCGTCCGCGAGCACCTGCGGCGTTACCTGTGCCAGGTCGGGGTCGGGACGCGAGACGGCTGACCGGGGTCGAACCCGCCGCAGGCCTCAGTTCCCGCGCGCCGTATCGAGCCCCGCCTCCAGGTCGGCGATCAGCTCGGCCGGGTCCTCGAGCCCGACATGCAGCCGGACCAGCCTTGGCGAGACGCCGAAATCGACGAGGCTGTTGTGCTCACCGGCCTGCCGCAGCCCCACCGCCGCCGGGAAGACGAGACTCTCGTGGCCGCCCCAGCTCACACCCAGGCAAAAGAGGCCAAGCGTGTCGCAGAAGCGCGTCACGTCCACCCTGTCGTCGAGCTCGATGCTGAAGAGGCTCGACGTCCCGGCGAGGCCCTGCCGGTTGCCGAGGCCCGGGTGGTTGACCTTCGTCACCTCCGGCCGTTCCCGGAGCCACCGCGCCACCTGGAGGGCACTCGCCTCCTGCCGTTTCAGCCGCAGCTCCAGCGTGCGCAGGCCGCGGAGCAGGAGGAAGGCCTCGAAGGGTGCCAGCTTGCCGCCGAGGAAAGGGTAGGTGAGGCGGTTGATGCGCTCCAGATGCGCACGGGCGCCGCAGACCACCCCGGCCACAGTGTCGCTGTGGCCGGAGATGTACTTGCTCGCCGAATGCAGGACGAGATCCACCCCAACCTTGTGCGGCTGCTGGAAGAGCGGCGTCGCCCAGCTGTTGTCGATGACGCTGACGGCCCCGGCATCCCGCGCCAGCTTTGCCTGCGCCGCCACGTCGTGGCTCTCGAAGACGACGCTGGTCGGGCTCTCGAGATAGAGCAGCTTCGCGCCCTTAACGGCCCGGGCCACCGCGTCGAGGTCCCGCCCATCGACGAACTCGACGGTGATGCCGAGGCGCGGCAGCAGGCGGCGGAAGAGCCGGTAGGCGTCCGGATAGCAGTGGCGCACCGCCACCATGCGGTCACCCGCCTCGAGGAAGGCCATGACCGTGCTGCTGATCGCCGCCATGCCGGAAGCGAAGCCGCGCGCCGCCTCCGCCCCTTCGAGCGCGGCCATCTTTGCTTCGAAGGCCATGACGGTCGGGTTGTCGCCCCGGCTGTAGATCGCCTGCCGCTGCTCGCCGGCGAAGACCGCCTCCATGGCGGCGACGCTTTTGAAGGTGAAGAGCGAGGTCTGGTAGATCGGCGGCACCACCGGCCCGCCGGCGCCGAGGTCGAACGCGGCGAGGTCGTCATGGGCGAGGAGCGTGGCTGGTGCGGTAGGGTCGGTCACGGGCGGCGGGTCCTGTGCGGCGGCGAGGGCCGGTCCTTAGCAGGCCGCCGGGCCGCATGCCATGGGCGACGGCCGTGCTTCAGCGACCGGGCAGGATGCCGTCGATGACGCCCATGGCCAGCATCTCCCGGGCGGAGACCAGGTGCATCGAATCTGCGCCGTGCCTCGCCGCCGCCTGCAGCAGGCCATCCGGCACGCCATGCCGGCGGAGGTACAGGAAGAGGTCGGGTGTCAGCCCCTCCTGCTGGTGGCTCGCCACCTCGACCGCCGGGGCCACCCGGTGCAGCCCGTAGACGGCGCCCGGCTCGGCGAAGCTTGTGCCGGCCGCCACTGCGATCGGCACGCAGGCGCTCAGGCACTCGCCGCGCACCACGACCGTGAGCCCGTGCCGCTCGACGAAGCCGGCGAGCGCCAGGGCCGGTGCGACGAGGCCGCCCGAGCTCGTGATCTCGACGCGCGTGAAGGGGCCGTGCGCCGCATCGGCGGCCGCGAAATCGCGCATCAGGTTCGGCCCGAGCGGCCCCGTGATGCGGATCGTCCCGGGCGCAAGCGGCTGCAATTCGGCGTCCGCAAACCCGTCGAGGGCCACCCCGATGGCGTGGAGGTCCCGGGCGGCGAGCACGTAGGCGCCCGCATTGGCCGACTGATAGAGGACGAGACCGGCGGCCAGGACGAGGAGCAGGCCGGCCTCGCCCCGCCTGTGCCGCCGCAAAGCGTGGTGCGAGAGCCGGAGCGCCAGCCGCAGCCCGAGCAGCGCCATGGCGAGGAGCGCCAGGATGTACAGCGCCAGCGCCGCCATGGAGCCGGTCGCCGGGCGAAGCGCGGCCACGATCGCCGGCTGGTAAGCGTCCAGGAGGACCGACAGCGCGGTCAGCAGCAGGAGGTCTACGAAAAGGCCGGGGAGCGAGCGCTGTCGTTCGTCCGGCACCGGCTGCCCCCCTCGCTCGGATGGTTGATCGTTCCTTCACGTGAAAGCTAGCAGGCGGGGCACCGGCGGTACCCGGGCGATCGTCCGGCGCGCCACGGGGGTACCACAGCACCCTTAACCGAAGCCCGCTTGCCGGCAGCCGGCGGGCGGCCTATCCGGGGCCGCTCGGTGCTGGACGCCGTTCTCCTCGGACGAGAAGCGCATGGATGGATCGGCGGGCGCGGCGCCCCCTGGGGCTCTGGCCATGCGGCGCGACGCGGCGACCTGGTACGGCTACCTGCTGCTCGGCTTCTTCACCTACCTCTTGAACATCCAGGGCAACATCCTGCCGTTCCTTCGGGCCGAGCTCGAGCTCGGCTATCGGGCGGCGGCCCTGCATTCCTCGGCCATCGCCCTCGGCATGATCCTCATCGGTCTCGTCGGCGAGCGGGTCATCCGCCGGCTCGGCCGCGCCCGCGGCCTCGCCTTCGGCAGCGCCGGCGCAGCACTTGCGGCGGTAGCCTTGTGCCTCGCCCGGGCCGCCGCAGCGAGCATCGCCGCCTGCTTCGTCATGGGTTTCTGCGGGGCGCTCATCGCCTCGGTGACACCGGCCATGCTCGCCGACATCCACGGCCGGCATCGCGACCGCGCCCTCGCCGAGCTGGGTGCCGCCTGCTACGCCTTCGCCGTGCTGGCGCCGCTCGCCATGGGCGCCTCGCTCGCCTTGGGCTTCGGCTGGCGGGGTGCCGTGCTGATGGGCGTCGCCATCGGCATCCTGATCCTCCTCGTCGGCCGGGCCGCCCGGGTCCCCGAGAGTGCGGTCAACGCCGACCGGCGGGGCCGCCTGCCGGCGATCTACTGGGTCTACTGGGTGCTCCTCGCCCTCGTCGTCGCCATCGAGTTCAGCGCCCTGCTCTGGGCGCCCGCCTTCCTCGAGATCGTGGTCGGCCTCTCGCCCGCCACGGCGGCGAGCACCGCCGCCCTCTTCGCGCTCGCCATGCTGGTCGGGCGGAGTGCCGGCAGCGCGGTGGTCGGGCGGATAGCGGCGCACCGCCTCTATGCGGGGGCGCTCCTCGTGACCCTCGCCGGCTTCGCCCTCTACTGGGCGGGCGCCGGGCCGCTCCTGGCGGTGCCGGGGCTCTTTGTCCTCGGCCTCGGCACGGCGCTGCTCTATCCCCTGACGCTCGGCGTGGCGCTGGAGGCGGCCGGGCCGAACGGGGTCGCTGCCAGTGCCAGGTTCATGCTGGCGATCGGCGTGGCCATCCTCACCGCACCTTTCCTGCTCGGCGACCTTGCCGACCGGATCGGGCTCGAGGCGGCGCATCTGGTCATCCCGGCCCTGGCCCTCCTCGCCCTTGGCGGGCTCGGCCTCGCCCGCGGGCTGGAGCGGCGGCTCGCGGTCGCGCGGGCGACGCGCTGAAAAGAAAAGGGGCGACCCGTGGGCCGCCCCGAGCGGGGGGGAGTTGCCTGACGAAGAGGTTGCCGGCACCCGACCTCGGGCGCCGGCAACGGAAGACCTCAGCAGTCGTAGTACATGACGAACTCGTACGGGTGCGGCCGCAGCCGGATCGGGTCGAGCTCGCTCTCGCGCTTCAGGGCGATGTAGTTCTCGATGAAGTCCGGCGTGAACACGTCGCCCTGGATCAGGTACTCGTGGTCGGCCTCGAGCGCCGCGATGGCGTCCGAGAGCTGGCCCGGGACCTTCGGGATCTCGGCGGCTTCCTCGGGCGGCAGGTCGTAGATGTTCTTGTCGATGGGCGCACCCGGATCGATCTTGTTCTTGATGCCGTCGAGGCCGGCCATGAGCATCGCCGAGAAGGCGAGATACGGGTTGGCCGACGGATCGGGGCAGCGGAACTCGACCCGCTTCGCCTTCGGGCTGTTCGAGTACATCGGGATGCGGCAGGCGGCCGAACGGTTGCGGAGCGACCAGGCCAGGTTCACCGGCGCCTCGTAGCCCGGCACCAGCCGGCGATAGGAGTTGGTGGTCGGCGCCGCGAAAGCGAGGATCGACGGCGCGTGCTTCAGGAGTCCGCCGATATAGAAGCGGGCCAGGTCCGAGAGCCCGGCATAGCCGGCCTCGTCGGCAAAGAGCGGCGTCGAGCCGTTCCAGATCGACTGGTGGCAGTGCATGCCCGAGCCGTTGTCGCCATAGAGCGGCTTCGGCATGAAGGTCGCGGTCATGCCATGCGCCTTGGCCGTGTTCTTGACCACGTACTTGTACTTCATCTGGTCGTCGGCCATGGCGAGCAGCGGCGCGAACTTCATGTCGATCTCGCACTGCCCGGCGGTCGCCACCTCGTGGTGATGGCATTCGACGGTCAGCCCGATCGACTGCATGATCATCGCCATCTCGGCGCGCAGGTCGTTCAGCGTGTCGGTCGGCGCGCAGGGGAAGTAGCCGCCCTTGGGGGCCACCTTGTAGCCGAGGTTCGGGCCCTCGTCGGCGATCGAGTTCCAGTGACCCTCGGGGCTGTCGACCTCGTAGGTGCCGTAATTGACGCCCTGGCCCATGCGCACGTCGCCGAACACGAAGAACTCGGCCTCGGGGCCGAAATACGCCGTGTCACCGATGCCGGTGGTCCTGAGATACTCCTCCGCCTTGATGGCGATGCCGCGCGGGTCGCGGCTGTAGAGCTCGCCGGTGACCGGGTCAGCGACGGCGCAGATCATCACCAGCGTCTTGTGCTTGGTGAAGGGGTCGAGGAACGCCGTGGTGACGTCCGGGCGCAGCAGCATGTCGGAGGCCTGGATCTGCGCGAAGCCGCGCACCGACGAGCCGTCGAAGCCGAGGCCGTCCTCGATGTTGCTCTCGTTGAAGACCGCCGCCGGATAGGAGATGTGCTGCCAGATCCCAGGCACGTCGATCAGCCTGAGATCGATCATCTCGACGCCGTTTTCCTTGGCGTACTTCATAACGTCAGCAGCCGACTTGCATCCCAGTGTCATGATCGAACCTCTTGTTGCACAATGCCGGGCCCGTTTTTTGGCCCAGAGCCCTGGTTGGCGGCCGGCCGGCGAGCCGGCGGCCGCTTACGCTCGATGACCGGCGCCGACGCCGGCCTCGTTGTCATTCAGACGGCGTCGGCGCCGCGCTCGCCGGTGCGGATGCGCACGGCATCCTCGACCGGCAGGACGAAGATCTTGCCGTCGCCGATGCGGTCGGTCTTGGCCGATTGCTGGATCGCCTCGACCGCCCGGTCGACGATCGAATCGTCGACCACCAGCTCGATCTTCACTTTCGGCAGGAAGTCGACGACGTACTCGGCGCCGCGATAGAGCTCGGTGTGACCCTTCTGGCGGCCGAAACCCTTCACCTCGGTCACGGTCATGCCCTTGAGGCCGACCTCCTGCAGCGCCTCCTTCACTTCATCCAGCTTGAACGGCTTGATGATCGCCTCGATCTTCTTCATGCCCTCGGGTCTCCTTCCGCCTTGCTGCGAGCCATGGCCACCGGCGCCCAGCCACCCCGACCGGCGGGCGGTCGCGCGACATGGGATACCGGAGGGCAGGCCCGCGACCTGCATCTCGTATCGGTGCCAACGAGTATGCATGGAGCGTGCCAGCCAGCCATGAGGCGCGTCACTGCGCGGTGGCGGTCAACCCGCAGGCGCCATCCGATCAAATAACAGGCAAATTGCTCAAAAGATAGGCAGCCCCTGCCGCGGCGGCGGATGCTTGACGCCTTCGACCCTTTGCGCCACATACCCCGCCATCTGATGGCGGGCGTAGCTCAGTTGGTTAGAGCGCCAGGTTGTGGCCCTGGAGGCCGCCGGTTCAAGTCCGGTCGCTCGCCCCACCAGCCTTATCCCCATCGCGGTCGCCGGGCATCTCGGCCGGCGTCGCCTCGTGCGCCGGGCCGGCTTTCAGCCCCGCCGCCGATGGCCTATGAAGCATCTTGACCGCGCTTCGCCGAGAAACCCGCATGTTCCGCCTCACGTCCGTGCTCATTGCGTCGCTCTGCATGGCGACACTCCCGACCACCGCCTTCGCCCTGGACGCCATCATCCTCGGCAC
>JAUIID010000306.1 GCA_030431615.1 Alphaproteobacteria bacterium | reverse complement strand
CCGGCGCTCATCGGGTCCTCGGGTCGAGCAGGCGATAGAGGAGGTCCGAGATCAGGTTCAGCGTGATGAAGACGATGCCGACGAGCAGCGTGCAGGCGGTCACGGCGTTCATGTCGCCGATCAGGAGCGCGTTGGTCAGGTAGCTGCCGAAGCCGGGCCAGGCGAAGACGGTCTCGATCAGGACCGCCCCCTCGAGCATGGCACCGTAGGAGAGTGCCACGATGGTCACGACCTGGACCCGGATGTTCAAGAAGGCATGCCGCCAGATCATCTGCCAGCGGGGCACTCCCTTGGCGCGCGCGGCGATGACGTATTCCTGCTCGAGCTGCTCCAGCATGAAGCTGCGGGTCATGCGGCTGATATAGGCGATGGCGCTGTAGCCGAGGACCGCACTCGGCAGGATGATGTGGCGCACCGCACTCCAGAACACCTCGTGCTCGCCCTGCAGCAGTGAATCGACGAGGAGGAAGCCGGTCTGCGGCACGACGAGGCCGACATTGTAGACGTCGAGGCGGCCGCCGCCGCCGACCCAACCGAGCTGGGCGTAGAACACGAGCAGCGCGATCAGCCCGAGCCAGAAGATCGGCGTTGAGTAACCGAGCAGCGAGACGACGCGCACGACGTGGTCGGGCAGCCGGTTGCGGTTCACCGCGGCATAGACGCCGAGCGGCACGCCGAGGCCGGCACCGAAGATGATGGTGACGGTGGCGAGCTCGATGGTCGCCGGGAAGACGCGGGCGATGTCCTCGAGCACCGGATGGCCGGTGCGGAGCGCTATGCCGAAATCGCCGCGCAGCATGCGGCCGACGAAGAGCGCGAACTGCTCCAGCACCGGTCGGTCGAGGCCGAGCTGCTCGTAGACCATCTGGTAGGTCGACTGATCGGCATCGTCGCCGACAATCGCCGCCACCGGGTCGAGCGGCAGCACGCGGCCGATGATGAAGGTGAGCGCGAGCAGCAGGAAGATCGTCGTGGCGATGCTGAGGACGGTCGAGACGAAGCCGCGCCCGCGCCGCGACAGGCGCCACCCCCTCCGGCCCGTCACGGCGATCATGGCCATGACGGGCGTTCGCTTCCCGTACCGAATCCGACAGCAGGGAACCGATCGGGCGGTGACCGGCGGATGGCGCTCAATCCTTCTCGACGATCTCCCATGGCGCCATCCAGGTCGGGTTGCCGACGTAGTTCTTGACCCGGCCACTGACGGCGAAGGGATCGATCCGCTGCGAGATCGGCATGAAGTAGGGGACCTTCTCCTCGATCAGCTTCTGGATCTCGGCATAGATCTCCAGCCGGCGCTGATCGTCCTGCTCGGCCACCCCTTCCTCGATCAGCGCGTTGATATCCTCCTCGAACCAGGACGCCCGCCAGGCGACCTGGCCGGTCAGCTGCGCCTCGTCGCTGTTGTCCTGGTTGTACCAGGTGCTGCGCATGAAATCGTGCGCGTCCGGAATGAAGCCACCGCCGCTGCGCCCGACGAGGAACTCGAAGTCGCGGTTGCGCATGGAGCCGTAGACCGAGCCGCCGTCGCCCGGCAGGAGCTCGATCTCGACGCCGGCCTGCCCCATCGTTCCCTGGATCGCCGTCGCGATCTCGGCGAAAGGCGGCAGGGTCAGCACCCGGAGCGTCTTCGCCATGCCGTCCGGGTAGCCGGCGGCGGCCAGCCCGTCACGACACTTGTCGATGTCCAGCGTGTAGTCGAGGTCCTCCTCGATGGCGCCCGGAATGCCCGGCGGGATCTGCCGCTTCCAGGCGATGCCGTAGTTGCGCATCAGCGATTCGTTGATGCCCTCGTAGTCGATGCACCAGCGCAGCGCCTCGCGCACCTCGGGCTTGCTGAGGTCCGGGTCCTTCATGTTGACGCTGAGATAGTAGTAGCCGCCGCCCGGCACGCGCACGATGTCGACGTCGGGATTGGCCTCGAGGGCGTCGAAATCGGCGCCGGACAGGGTGTAGGCGACGTCGAGGTCACCCTGCTGAAGCTGCAGGCGCGCGGTCTGCGATTCCGGCATGTGGCGGACGACGACGCGGCGCATCTTGGCGACATCGCCCCAGTAGTCGTCGTGGCGATCGAGAATGGCGATCTCGTTGGGGGTCCAGTTGCGGAGCGTGAACGGACCCGAGCCGGCCGCGTTGGTGGCGAGCCACGCCTTGCCGAGATCGCCGTCCTGCTCGTGCGCCCTGACCTCCTCCATGTCGAGCACGGAGCCGAGGCTGTTGGCGAGGAAGTAGAGCTTCAGCCTGGCATTGAACGGCGACGCCATCTTCATGACGACCGTGTGGTCGTCCTCCGCGAAGATCAGCTCCTCCATGTTGTCGACCGAGTAGCCCCAGGACTTGAAGTGATTGGAGGGGCTGAGGTTCATCTCGAGCAGGCGGTGGAAGGAGCCGACCACGTCCGCGGCGGTAATCGGCCGGCCGCTGTGGAAGGTGACGTCGTCACGCAGATGGAAGGTGATCGTGCCGTCCGGGGCGAGGTCCCAGGACTCGGCGATGCCAGGCAACAGGACGGCCGGATCGTTCGGGTCGGTCGTGACGATGGTGTCGTAGACGTTCGAGAAGACGTGGGTCGGCTCGAACTGGCCCACGTCATGCGGGTCCAGGCTCAGCATGTTGTTCATGTTCATGCCGACGATAAGCTGGTCCGCAGGCGTCTCGGCCCATGCGGATCCGGCGCTCGCGCCGAGGAAACCCGCCGCACCGATGGCGAGCGCGCTGACCGTGCCAAGGACCATGCGGCGCATGGGCGAACCTCCCTGTTATTGTTGCATTGTGCCGGTTAGCGAAACCGGGCATTGCACTCCTGATATCAGCGGATGATCTGACGGGCAACGGCGCCGTGGCGGCCCGAGGGCGCTGCCGGCGGACGCTTGGCGCCCGGCCCGGGATCGAATAGCGTCGGCGCAAATGACCGCGGCGCCGACGCACCGGCACAGCGACGAGGGAGCGCTCAAACCATGAAGACCACTGCCGTCACCCCTGCCGATCTCGCCGCCTCGGTGCTGTCGGTACCGCCCTTGCCCCTGGCTTCTGACCTCTCGCCCAACGAGCCCGAGATGCGGCGCCTCGTACGCCATATCGAGGCCGGTGGCGTCACGACCATCCTCTGGGGCGGCAATGCCCAGCTGCAGCACTGGCCGGCCAGCCGCTACGGCGATTTCCTCGCCCTCGCCGAGGCGACGGCGGCGCCGGAAAGCTGGGTGATCCCCTCGGTCGGGCCCGACTACGGCAAGCTCATGGACGAGGCGCGGAGCCTCGCCGGGACCCGCTTTCCCTGCGCCATGCTGCTGCCCATGGCGGCGCATCACACGCCGGCCGGCGTCGCGCGCGGCACGCGCGACTTCGTCCAGGCGTCGGGCAAGCCCGCCATCGTCTACATCCGCCAGTCCGGCTATGTCGCACCGGATGCGCTGGGTGCGATGGTCGCCGCTGGCGAGGTCTGTGCCGTGAAATACGCCGTCGATCGCCCGGACCTGCGCTACGACCCCTATCTCGCCTCGCTGGTCGCCGCCGTCGGGTCCGAGCGGATCGTCTCGGGCGCCGGCGAGATTGTCGCCGTGCCGCATCTCGATGCCTTCGGGCTCGGCGGCTTCACCGCCGGCTGCGTCTGCATCGCACCCGCCCTG
>JAUIID010000088.1 GCA_030431615.1 Alphaproteobacteria bacterium | reverse complement strand
TGCCGCTCGACCCGCGCGCCGAGACGCCGATCCGCGCCGACAAGTCCTCGATCATGTATCGCCGCTGGCTGACGTCGAAGGGCGTCGCCTATGGCGTGATCCCCGCACCCTGATGCTTACTGAAGAGCAGCGCCGGACCTGGCAGCCGATCGCCGCCAGCACCGACCTGGTCCCCCGCCACGTCTTCGCCGGGTCGATCTGGGGCCAGGAGCTGGCCGTGTGGCGGGCCGATGACGGCCACGTCAATGTCTGGGAGAACCGCTGCCTGCATCGCGGTGTCAGGCTGACCATCGGCGTCAATCTCGGCAGCGAGCTGATGTGCCAGTATCACGGCTGGCGCTACGCCAACCGCACGGCGGGTTGCACCTATATCCCGGCGCATCCGGCGGACGCCCCCGCGCGCACCATCTGCAACCGGGTCTACCCGGCGCTCGAGCGCCACGGCCTCGTCTGGGCGGCGCTCGAGGGGACGGTCGAAGAGGCAGACCTGCCGGAGCTGCCGGCCGATGGGCTCGTGCTGCGACCGATCCCGGTCGCGGTGCCGCCGGCCGAGGTCAAGGCGGCACTCACGATAGAGTTCGGCCGGGACGACGTGCGCTGGCTGGTTCAGCCGGTCGATGCCGGCAGGTCGGTCATCCGGGGTGTGCTGGGCGAGGCGCCGGCGGATCCCCTGCCCGCGCTCCGTGTCTGGTCGGCCCGGCTCGGCCGCCTGCGCGATCGGCTTGAGGCGCTTCCCCGGCCACCCGTCGAGCCGATCCCGGCCGAGCTGCACCGGGTCGATTCTGCCCTCGCCGGCATGCCCGAGCCGGGGCCGGCCGGGGCGAGCCTGCGCGTCCGGGTGGCGCGCAAGTGGCCGGTGGCGGCGGACGTCACGGCCTTTCGCCTGGCGCCACTCGCCGGCGAGCTGCCGGCCTTCCAGCCGGGGGCGCATATCGATGTCGCTTTGCCCAACGGCCTGACCCGGCAGTACTCGCTGACCAATGGCCCCGACGACACGCGGTCTTGGGTGATCGGCGTCAAGCGCGAGCCGGCCGGGCTCGGCGGGTCGGCCTGCCTGCACGACGTGGTCCGCGAGGGCGACGTCCTCGCCGTCTCGCCGCCGCGCAACAACTTCCCCTTGCGCCGCGACGGGCTCCTCACCCTCTTCGTCGCGGGCGGCATCGGCCTGACACCGCTCCTCGCAATGGCGCGCACGCTGCATCTGGCCCGCCTGCCCTACCGCTTCCACGCCTTCGCCCGCTCCGCCGACCACCTGCCGTTCGTCGATGTGCTGGATGGGCTCGGCGACGCGGTCGAGCGTCATATCGGCCTCGACCCGGCCGCCACCACGGCAGCGCTCGAGGCGATCATCGGCACCCAGGGGGAGAAGCACGAGCTCTATGTCTGCGGCCCGACCCCGTTTCTCGATGCCGCCCGGACCATCGCCGCGGCCAAGGGCTGGCCGGATGAAGCCGTGCATTTCGAGTACTTCAAGAACGAGCGCCCGCGCGACGCGTCGACCGCCTTCGAGCTGGCGCTGGCGCGCTCCGCACTGACCCTCGAGATCGCACCAGGCCAGAGCATCGTCGAGGCCGTGGCCGCCCATGGCATCCACATCCCGACGTCCTGCGCCCAGGGGGCCTGCGGCACCTGCCGGGTCGGCGTGATCGAGGGGGCGATCGACCACCAGGACGTGCACCTGACGCCGTCCGAGAAGGCCAGAGGCGACTGCCTCATGGCCTGCGTCAGCCGGGCGGCCGGCGGCCGGCTGGTTCTGGATCTTTGACAACCATGCTGACGCTTTACGACTACGAGCTATCGGGCAGCTGCTACAAGGTGCGGCTGATGCTGGGCTTTCTCGGGCTGGCGCACGAGACCCGGCATGTCGACTTCCACCCCGGCCGCGAGCACAAGGCGGACGCCTTCCTCGCGATCAACCCGCTCGGCCAGCTGCCAGTGATCGACGACGACGGCTATGTGCTCCGGGACGCCAACGCCATCCTGACCTACCTCGCCTCGGCCCACGATCCGGACGGAAGCTGGGGCTTCGGCGGCGACGCGGTGCGGAACGGCCGGATCGCCGAATGGCTCGGCTTCGCCAGCGACTTCACTGGCACGATCGGTGCCGCCCGGCTGCACGATGCCTTTTTCTATGACCTCGACGCCGAAGCCGCCCGGGCGGGCGGGCGGCGCCTGCTCTGCATCCTCGACGAGCACCTCTGGTTTCAGGAGCGGCAGGCAGCCCAATGGCTGGCGCCCGGCGACCATCCCTCGATCGCCGACATAGCCTGCTTCCCCTATACCGCCCTCGCCCAGGACGCCGACCTCGACCTCGCCGACTATCCGGCCATCCGTCGCTGGCACGACCGCTTCAAGCGCGTGCCGGGCTTCACGGTGATGCCGGGGGTGTTCCCGGCGCGGGGGTGAGCGGCAGCAATTGCGGCCAACCAATCCGAACGCCTATGATGCGAGCATTGGGATTGTCGGGGAACGAACCATGCGTGATGTAAGCTTGGCCGAAGCCAAGGCACAACCGGGCCACGTAATTGCCGAAGCCGGCGAGGCGGCCCGCAAGCCCATCGATCTGGCACGACTTCAGGCGGTGACGGCTGCCATGACCGAGGCAGCGACCGCCCGTGAGCCATTCGTGCGCCAGATGCGCGACGAAGATCGCTATTGAGGCCCTATCTCGATACCTCGCTGGTCGTCGCCGCACTTATGGCGGCTACCCCACGAACTCGGCCACCAGCCGGTTGAACCTGGCCGGGTTCTCCATGAACATGAAATGGTTGCCGCCCTCGTGCTCCTCGAAGATCTCAAGCCTCGAGCCCGGGATGACACTCTGGATCCAGACCTGCGAGCGCCAGTCGATCAGGCTCCTTCGGCCGCCGATGATCAGGGTCGGCAGGTCGATGCGGCGGATGACGTCGCGCCAGTCCTGGGTGGCGTGGTTGTAGAGGAGGGTTGCGGCGTGGCGGCGGGGCAGCTTGAG
This sequence comes from Alphaproteobacteria bacterium, assembly GCA_030431615.1. GTDB lineage: Bacteria > Pseudomonadota > Alphaproteobacteria > Geminicoccales > Geminicoccaceae > SLRI01. Next base: position 17,232 of record JAUIID010000088.1, on the reverse strand, counting down.
GTTCTGCTCGATCGCCCAGTCGACCCGGGCCCGGTCGTAGGCGTCGGTGAACATGCCGCCGACGAACTGCCGCGTGACCTCGGCACCGCCCTGGCTGGCGAGGCCGTTGATGGTGGGATAGAGGCTCTCGTGGTCGAGGATCGGGCCGGCCGCGAGGCGCTCCTCCTCGGCCCAGACCGGATTGGCCATGATGACCGGCATCTGGTCGACGAGGACCAGGCGGTCGATGCCGTCCGGGCCGAAGGTATCGAGATAGCTCCAGATGACCGAGCAGCCCATGGAATGGCCGAGCAGGGTCACCCGGTCGAGCTCGAGCGCCTCGAGCAGGTCGCGCAGGTCCTTGGCCAGCCGGGCGATCCGGTAGCCGTGCTCGGGCTTCGCCGATTCGCCGTGACCGCGGTGGTCCATGGCGATCAGCCGGTAGCGATGCCGGAGCCCCTCGAGCTGGGCGCCGAACTGGGCCGCGGTCTGCGACCACCCCGGGATCAGCAGGATGGGCGGGCCATTGCCGGCCTCGTCGTAGTGAAGATCGACGCCGTCACTCGTCCTGACCTGCGGCATCTCGAGCCTCCCACGCCGGTGGGTCCCTCTATCGGGACCCACCCGTCGTGCCACGGATCGGCGGCACGGCCAAGCCCCGGGGCTCGGGTGCCGGGGCTCCGTCCGCGAGAGTCAGGTGCGGAGAATCAGGCCAGCGTACGGCTGCAGCCGCTGGTGACCCGGCCCAGGAGCTCGCTCGGCACGGCGATGCCGGCCATGGCGGCCTCGACCAGCCGGTCGCGCTGTTCCCGGTTGCTGTAGCCCTTGAGCTTGGCCAGATCCATGTTGCCGGCCGCCGCGAGGCTCGTGGCGGTGGCCGAGCAGACACTGGCCAGGGTGGCGATGCGGGCACTCTCGACCGCGGCGGTGCTGGCGCGTGTGGTGGTGACCCAGCCGGCGCCGAAGGCGATGGCCGGGGCTGCGATCAGCCCGACGACGAAGCCTGCGAGATAGGGTTTCAAGGCCGTCATGCGTTCATTGATGCTCATGGTTACCGCCCTTTTCTTGGATCATGGTATTTTCCGGCACTTGGCACTTGCCAATGCTCGGCCCGACATCATTGCCGGACGATCAAGTAGGCTCCCAAACCGGAGCCGCCGCAACAGGTTCTTTTTCGTGTAGCGGCAAATATTCGCTTGCGTTGCTCCCTGAGTATTCCGGGGCACGGTCCTGCCGGTTTGACAGGCCAGCCGGCGAGCCATGTGGAGGCTCGACATTCTACAGCAGTCGGTGCGAGAATGACGGCATTGGCGCAGGCGGGCGGGGCCGACGCCGTTGTCTCTTTATGGGGAGGGGAACGATGGCTGCTTCGGCTCGAACGCAGGCTACGGCTGCTGCAGAAAGCGGCCCCGCCGCCGGTATCGATCTCGAGAAGGTGCCGGTCGAGCAGGTGGTGGCCGCGCTCGGCGTCGAGCCGGACAAGGGGTTGAGCGGTGCCGAGGCGAAGGATCGGCTCGAACGGTACGGGCCGAACGCCATCGTCGCGAAGGAGAAGAGCCTCGCCGCCAAGGTGCTCGGCTGTTTCGTCGGCCCCATCGCCTTCATGATCGAGGCGGCGGCGGTGGTCTCGGCGATCCTCGGCCACTGGCAGGACTTCGTAATCATCGTGGGTCTCCTCCTCTTCAATGCAGTCCTCGATCTCTGGCAGGACCTCAAGGCGTCGAACGCGCTGGCCGCCCTGAAGAAGGGCCTGGCGCCGGAGGCGACGGCACTGCGCGACGGCAAGTGGGGCACGATCGACGCCGCAACGCTGGTGCCGGGCGACGTCGTCAGAATCCGCCTCGGCGTCATCGTGCCGGCCGACCTGCGCCTCGTTTCCGGCGACTTCGCGGCGATCGACCAGTCGGCGCTCACCGGCGAATCGCTGCCGGTGGCGAAGAAGGTGGGCGACGAGGCCTATTCGGGCAGCGTGGTCAAGCAGGGCGAGATGGAAGGGGTCGTCATCGGCACCGGCGGCAACACCTTCTTCGGCCGCACGGCGAAGCTGGTGGCCGGCGCCGGGGCGGTCAGCCATGCCCAGAAGGCGATGTTCCAGATCGGCAATTTCCTGATCGTGGTGGCCGTCGTGCTGGCGGCGATCATGGTGGCGTTTCGCGTCTATCACGTCATGGTCGTCGCCAATGACTGGCAGGCCGCCGACGCGCTGAACATCCTGCAGTTCGTGCTGATCCTGCTGGTCGCCTCGATCCCGGTGGCGATGCCGGCCGTGTTCTCGATCACCATGGCGCTCGGTGCCCTGGCGCTGTCGAAGGAGCAGGCGATCGTCTCGCGGCTCGCGGCGATCGAGGAGATGGCCGGGGTCGACATCCTCTGCTCCGACAAGACCGGGACCCTGACCAAGAACCAGCTCAAGCTGGGCGAGCCGATCCTGCTCGCCGCGAAGGCGCCGCAGGAGGTCATCCTCGCCGGGGCGCTGGCCTCGAAGATCGAGGACCGGGACGCCATCGACACCGCGGTGATCGAGGCACTGAGCGACCAGGCGGCGCTGAAGGCCTACCGGCAGGGCAAGTTCGTGCCGTTCGATCCCGTCACCAAGCGGACCGCCGCCGAGATCACCGACGACCAGGGGCGGCAGTTCACCGTCTCCAAGGGCGCGCCGCAGGCGATCGTCGACCTGGCGAAGCCGGAGGCGGCGGTCGCGGACAAGGTCAAAGAGACGGTCGAGGACCTCGCCGGCCGGGGCTTTCGTGCGCTGGGCGTAGCCCGCTCCGACGACGGCGGCCGGAGCTGGTCGCTGCTCGGCATCCTGCCGATGTTCGACCCGCCGCGCGACGATTCGGCAGAGACCATCCGGCAGGCCAATGCCAAGGGCGTGGCCGTCAAGATGATCACCGGCGACGACACCGCGATCGCCCGGGAGACCGCCCGCCAGCTCGGCATGGGGGCCAACATCATCCCGGCCTCGGACGCCTTTCCCAAGGACATGGACCCGAACAACGTGCCGCCCGAGATCGCCCTCGCCATCGAGCGGGCCGACGGCTTCGCCCGGGTCTTTCCCGAGCACAAATATGCCATCGTCAAGGCCCTGCAGGCACGCGGCCATCTGGTGGCGATGACCGGCGACGGGGTCAACGACGCGCCGGCGCTCAAGCAGGCCGACTGCGGCACGGCCGTCTCCGGGGCGACGGACGCCGCCCGCGGGGCCGCGGCCCTCATCCTCACGGCCCCCGGCCTCTCGGTCATCAACAGCGCCATCGACGAGGCGCGGCGCATCTTCGGGCGGATCACCAGCTACACGATCTACCGCGTGGCGCTGACCATGGACATCATGTTCCTCGTGGTGCTGTCGTCCATCGTTCTCGATTTCCAGCCGCTGACGGCGATCATGATCGTGCTCCTGTCGCTTCTTAACGACATCCCGATCATGACCATCGCCTACGACAACACGCCGGTCAGCGAGCGGCCGATCCGCTGGAAGATGCCGCGCCTGCTCGGCATCTCGGCGGTGCTCGGCTTCTTCTCGGTGGTGCAGTCGTTCGGCCTCCTGCTGATCGGCATGGAGATCCTCTCCGAGCCGACCCGCTTCGCGGCGCTCGGCCTCACGGACCAGAGCCACCTGCAGACGGTCATGTTCCTGCAGCTCATCGCCGGCGGACACCTCTTGCTGTTCATCACCCGCACCGAGCGCTGGTTCTTCCTGCCGCCCTTCCCGGCGTCGCCGCTGGTCCTGGCGCTGCTGGCGACGCAGGTCCTGGCGATCCTGATGTGCGCCTTTGGCTGGCTCGTGCCGGCCATCTCGTGGAACATGATCGTCCTGGTCATGGTCTACAGCATCGTCTGGATGGTCGTGCTCGGCGCCGTCCGCCTCGTGACCGAGCGGTTCGTCGATTTCCGCACCGCCCGACACCGCCGGAGCCTGGCGCTGGTCGGGCAGCCACTGATGCCGCACGGTTGAGAGGAGCGCCTCCATGGATTACCGCAAGAAGCTGATCGTCAAGCCGGGCTCGAAGGTCAGGCTCGCCGACATCGACGCCGGCTACCATGGCAAGCACGAGACCTCCGAGCTGGCGGCGACGGAGCTGCAGCAGCACGTGGCGGAGCTCACCCGCCAGCAATACCTGCTCTACGCCGAGAAGAAGTATGCGCTGCTCATCGTGCTGCAGGGCATCGATGCGGCCGGCAAGGACGGCACCTGCTGGCACGTGCTGGCGGCGATGAATCCCCAGGGCACGAGCGTCACCGGCTTCAAGCAGCCGACCGAGGCGGAGCGCGCGCATGACTTCCTCTGGCGGGTCCATGCGCATGCGCCGGGGCTCGGCCAGGCGGCGGTGTTCAACCGCTCGCATTACGAGGACGTCCTCGTCGTCCGGGTGCACAAGCTGGTGCCGAAGAGCGTCTGGTCGAAGCGCTACGACCAGATCAACCAGTTCGAGCAGCTTCTCGCCGATCACGGCACGACGATCATCAAGCTCTTCCTCTACATCTCGCCGGAGGAGCAGCTCGCCCGCTTCAAGCAGCGCCTCGACGATCCGCACCGGCAATGGAAGATCAGCGATGCGGACTACCGGGAGCGGGAGTTCTGGGACGACTATGGCAAGGCCTACGAAGCCATGCTGGCGAAGTGCTCGACGGAACACGCGCCGTGGTACGTGATTCCGTCCAATCACAAGTGGTTCCGCAACCTCGCGGTTTCCCAGATCATCGCCGCCACGCTGCAGGACCTGCGCATGAAGATGCCGGAGCCGACGGTGGATCTGGCGGAAATCCGCCAGCACTATCACGCGGCCGTGGCCAGGTCCGCCGGCCGGCGCGGGTCATAGCCGGCACCGGCGGCCGCAGCGGAAGCCACGCATGGCCCTGACCCTCATCGTCTTCCTTGCGGTCTACGTCGCCATGGGCTTCGGCCACCTGCCGGGCGTCAAGGTCGACCGGACGGGGGCCGCGATCATCGGTGCCCTCGCCATGATGGCCGCCGGCGAGATCAGTCCGGCGGCGGCCTGGAGCGCCATCGACTACCGGACGGTCGGCCTGCTCTTCGGCCTGATGGTGGTCTCGGCCGCCTTCGTCGTCTCCGGCTTCTATGCCTGGACGGCGGAGCGGGTGGCGACGCTCGACGTCCGGCCGCCGGTCCTGCTCGCCATCCTGGTGACGGTCGCCGGGGTGCTGTCGGCGGTCCTGACCAATGACGTGGTGGTGGTCGCCATGACGCCGCTCCTGGTCTCGCTGACCCTGTCGCGCGGGCTCAACCCGGTGCCGTTCCTCCTCGCCTTCTGCTTCGCCGCCAATACCGGTTCGGCCGGCACGATCATCGGCAGCCCGCAGAACATGATCGCAGCCCAGGGTCTCGGCCTCTCGTTCACCGGCTTTCTCTCCGTCGCCGGCCTGCCGGCGCTGCTCTCGCTGCCGCTCGTCTGGGGGATCGTCGCCTTCATCTATCGCCGGGACTGGCAGGTGGCGCGAGCGGCGGGCCCCATCGCGGCGGCGCCGGCGGTGAAGGTCGATCGCTGGGAGACGGCGAAGGCTGGGCTCGTGACACTGGCCGTCGTCACCGCCTTCGTCGTCAGCGACTGGCCGCGCGAGCTGATCGCGCTCACTGCCGCCGGCTTCCTCCTGATCAACCGGCAGATCGCCTCTGCCGACATGCTGAAGCATGTCGACGGCAATCTCCTCCTCCTGCTGATGGGCCTCTTCGTCGTCAACGCCGCCCTGGCCGACACGCATCTGCCGCAGCAATGGCTCGCCGACCTGAAGGGTGCCGGCTTCGACCTCGACGAGCCGCTCTGGCTGCTGCTGATCGGGGCGGCACTCAGCAACACCGTCGGCAACAACCCGGCCGTGATGCTGCTCGTGCCCTATCTCGATGCCGCGAAGGACGTCGACGCGATCGGCGCCGCCCTCGCCCTCGGCACCGGTTTCTCCAGCAACCTCATCGTCTTCGGCAGCCTCGCCGGGATCATCGTGGTGGAGCAGGCGGCACGCCAGGGCATCACGATCTCGTTTCGCGAGTTCGCCCGGGCCGGCGTGCCGACGGCGCTGGCCTGCCTGACGATGGCTGCCTTGTGGATCCTCTGGCTCGGCTAGGAACCGGTCCGGGCGGCGAGCTCGAGCTCGTGGCGGTGGTCGTCGTCGAGGCCGTGGATGTGCAGGGTCGGCTGCCCGGTCGGGTGGCGGTGGATGGTGGCGGGCTCGAGCCTGCCGCCCTGCAGCACAACGGCACGGGTGGCGAGCCGCTCCAGGGCAAGGCGATCGTGCGAGACGATCACCATGGTGGCGGCCAGCCCGGCCACGAGCTCCAGCATGCGCGCCCGGTTGGCGTCGTCGAGGGCGTTGGTCGGCTCGTCGAGCAGCAGCACCTCGGGCGCCATGGCGAGGAGGCCGGCAAGGGCGACGAGCCGCTTCTCGCCGCCGGAGAGGCGGTGGGTGATGCGGTCCGCCAGATGGTCGAGACCGAGCCGGTCGAGGGTCGCGCGCGCCGTGGCGAAGGCGGCCTGCGGCGTCTCGCCCAGGTTGAGCGGGCCGAAGGCGACGTCCTCAAGGACGGTCGGGCAGAAGAGCTGGTCGTCCGGGTCCTGGAAGAGGAGGCCGACCCGCCGGCGCACGGGCCGGAAGTCGGCCTCGTCGGCAGCGGGCCGGCCGAAGGCGACGAGGCGGCCGGCCAACGGCTTCTCCAGGCCGACCAGGGCGCGCAGCAGCGTCGTCTTGCCAGCCCCGTTGGCCCCGACCAGTGCCAGCCGCTCACCCTGTTCGACGCGGAGGTCGGCGCCGTCGAGCACGCGGCTGGCACCACGCTGCAGCACAATGCCTTCAAGGGCGAAGACCGTGCTCATGAGCGCCCACCGGCCAATGCGGCGAGCAGGGCCGCCAGGACGCCCATGGCGAAGCCGGCATCGACCCGGCCGAGCCGGCCGGGGGCGGCGACCGGCAGCGCCCCCTGCCAGAGGCGCAGGCGCATCCCCTCCTCGACCCGCTCCGCCCGCTCGAGGGCGCGCACCAGCGTCATGCCGGCGAGCCAGCCGAAGCTGCGGAGCGCATGGATGGAGAGACCGCCCCGAAAGCCGCGCGCTCGCGCCGCCTCGCGCATCCGGCGAAGCTCCGCCCGCAGCAGGGCGCCGTAACGGAGGACGAGGAGGAGGAGCTGGACCAGGCGCATGGGCGCGCGCAGCCGGGCCAGCGCTTGGCCGAGGCGGACCGGCTCGACGGTGGCGAGGAGGGCGAGGACGATGAGTGCGGAGGCGGTGACCCGCAGCATCAGGCCAAACGCCAGCAGGAGCCCGTCGGACGTGGCGGCCAGCGGGCCGAGGTGAAAGAGGGCCGTGCCGGGCGTGGTGAAGGGCAGGACGAGGAAGAGGGCCGCCATGATGCCCTCGACATGCACGAGGCGCCGGGCGAGCGCCGCCGGGCGCCAGCCGGCCGCGAGCGCCAGGGCGAAGGAAGCGGCGACGGCGAGGAGGCCGGCGGCCGGTCCATCGACGCTCAGGACGGCGAGGACCAGGGCGAAGGCACCGAGCAGGCGGGTGCGGGGATCGAGCGACGCGAGGTGATCCCGGCTCAAGACGTGTTGCCCCGGCGGCGGGCGGTCGCCCAGAGGGCGGCCCCGGCGATGCCGGCGATCATGCCGATCCCGGCCATGACGTCGCTGAAGCGGAGCCGCGCCTCGGCTGCGGCCAAAGCCTCGAGCAGGGGCCGGGTCTGGCGGGCCACGGCGGCCTCGACCCGAGCCTCGATCAGCCCGGCGAGGCCGTCGCTGTCCGCAACGCAGGCCTGATCCTCGCCGGCGCCGGACGCGGCGAAACGTTCGGCCGCCAGGGTGGTCTCGGCCAGATGCCCCTCGCCCGCATCGAGCGCCAGGCGGAGCGGGCCGGGCCCGGCATAGGGGAAGGCGAAGCTGCCGTCGTCGTCGACCGGCACGCCGGCCACGACCGGCTCCTCGCCCGCCGTGGCGGTGACGACGGCGGTCAGCGCACGGCCGCCACCGACGAAGAAGCCGTAGCCGCTGACCGTGCCGGCCTCGACTGTGGCGAAGAGCTTGAGCTGATGGGCGGCGGCCGGGAGCGGCAGGCCGAAGACGAAGAGCAGCCCGAGCAGCAGGACCGGCCTCATGCGACGTACACGGCCGACGGCGCCAGGAGCTCCGGCCGGACCTTCTTCAGAAAGCCCACGGCGAAGGCCGTGACCACGCCCTCGACCAGCATCAGCGGCAGGTTGGCGAAGCCGACCAGCGGGGCGGCACCGGCGAGCCCCTCGCCCGAGAAAATGAGGGCCAGCGCCACGCCGAGGGTGGTGAGCGCCACTGCCAGCGCGGCGCCGAGCCCTGCCGCCAGCATGGCCGGGCCGGACGCGGCACGGGCGACGAAGCCGCGCAGGAGCACGCCGACCAGGACGCCCGGAAGCGCAATGTCGAGCGTGTTGATGCCGAGCGTCGTCAGCCCGCCAACGCCCGTGAGCACGAGTTGCAGGACGAGGCCGACCAGCACGGCCGGAAAGGCGGCGCTGCCGATGGTGAGGCCCATCAGCGTCGCCAGGAGGAGATGCACGCTCGACGGCCCGAGCGGGATCATGACCAGCGAGACGGCGAAGAAGGCGGCGGCGAGGATGGCCGTGCGGGCGAGCCGGCTTTCGTCGAGCTGGCGCAGGCCAATGGCCACGCCGACGCCCGCCGCGGCCGTCCCGGCGAGGAGGACCGGCCAGGCGAGCACGCCGTCGGCAATGTGCGCCACGGCCGGGCTCAGTCCGCGCGCTGCACGTCGGTGGCGCGGACCCAGATGAGCCCGCCGAGCTCGATTGGTGCCGGGGTGCCGTCAGGAGCCGGCAGCGTTCCCTCGGCCTCGGTCAGGGCGGCAAAGCCCCACCAGCCGGCAAACGGCATGGCGTAGGCGAAGACACCCTGGGCGTCCGCCCTGATCACCTGCGAGCCGAAGGCGTCGTTGGGCAGGGCGATGCGGCCGTCATTGACGAACGCCACCTCGACCTCGGCGAACGGCACGGGCTCGCCAGAGGCCAGGACAAGACCGCGGAAGAGATTGCCGGTCCAGAGGCCGGTCGGGCGGGCGAGAGGCTCGATCTCGACGGGCAGGCCGAGGCGCGCGTCCCAGCCCTCGCCCGAGGCCCAGCTGTCCACCACCACCTTCGCGTAGTGGACGATGTGGCGCCCCTCGGCCGGCTCGAAATAGGGCGCGGGCTCGACGAAGAGCACGGCGGCACCCGGTGCCGGCAGCGCCAGCTCGGCTCGCCAGGCCGAGGCACCGTCGACGGTGAAGGGCTCGAGGCTGGTGGTGAGGTCGGTGGTCTCGCCGTCCCGCACCATGGCGAAGCGCCGCGGGGCCGCCATGGCCATGGCCGGGCCGTCGAAGGCCGGGTGCGTGAACACCAGATCGACCGTCACCGTGCCGCCCTCGGGCAGCACGTCGGCGCTCGGCAGGATGGTCTGGAAATGCGCGGCGGCAGGGGTCGCCGCGAGCCAGAGGGCGGCGACGAGGCCGAGGCGGATCGACAAGAGGCCCTCCCGAGGCTTCCGGCGTGTATGAAGTTTCAAACCAAAGCTCACACACGCCGCCTGGCAGGTCAAGACGGCGGGGGCCACTGGACCGTTCGACAAGCTGGGCGAAGCGGGCTATCGCTCGGCGACATTTCGACTTCAGCCTCGAGGACACCCGCCATGCCCGATCCATCCCCGCTCCGCATCGGCATGATCGGCCACGGCATGATGGGGGTCTGGCACAGCCAGAACCTCGACGGCCTCGCCGCCGTGAAGGGGACGATCGTCGGCCGCCGCCAGGAGCCAACCGAGGCCTTTGCCGCCGAGCACGGCTATGCGAAGGCGACGACCGATCTCGACTCCATGTTGGCCGATCCTGCCATCGACGCCGTGGTGGTGGCGAGCCCGTCCGAGGCGCATGTCGAGCACTGCCTCGCGGTGCTCGCCGCCGGCAAGCATGTGCTGCTCGAGATCCCCACGGCACTCGACCTCGCTGGGGCCGAGCGCGTGACGGCGGCCGCCGCGGCAAGCGACCGGGTGGTCGCCGTCTGCCACCCGTGGCGGCACCGGCCGGAGTTCATCGCCCTCCAGCAGCGGCTCGCCGCCGGCGAGGAGAAGCTCGCCATGATCGAGGGGCGCTTTCTCATCCACCGGCTGGAGAACGTGGGCGCCACCGGGTATCGGCGGAGCTGGACCGACAACATCCTCTGGCACCATGGCGCGCATCTTATCGACCTCGCCTGCTGGCTGATGGGCGAGGTCGACGAGGTCGATGGCTACATGGCGCCGGTCGACCCCCGGACCGGCATCCCGATGACCACCGCGATCAACATGGCGCAAAAGGACGGCACGTCCGCACATCTCCTGCTGACCTATTTCAGCCAGCTCAAGCACAACGAGGCCATGGTGCTGACCGACCGGGACAGCTACCGGATCGACGTCCCCCGGCACGAGCTGCTGACCGCTTCGGGCACCACGAAGATCGATGCCGAGCCGGACCTCTGCCGCCGCGTCATCGAGGACTTCGTCGAGGCCTGCCGCCACGGCCGGCGGCCACGGGTGACGCCGGAAGACGTCATGCCGGCGATGCGGGCCATGCAGGTCATGCAGGACGCCTGGGACGCCCGCTACGGCGTTCAGAGCCTGCCGGGTCGCGACCTGACGCGGCTCGGTCAGGGCCGGTAGGTCCCGAAGCTCCAGAGACGACCCTCGCAGTCGCGCGCCGAGTATTCGCGCGACCCGTATTCAGTGTCGCGGGGCTCGATGACGATCTCCGCCCCGGCGGCGCGGGCCCGGGCGCAATGGGCATCGACGTCGTCGACCACGACGTAGATGCCCATGGGATTGGTGGCCCAGGGATTGCCGGGCTCGTCGCGGGAGCTGCCCAGCATCAGGATGCCGTTGCCGAAGCTGAGCTCGGCATGGGCGATCTTGCCGTCCCCCGTCGGGTAGACGGCCTTCTCGGCGAAGCCGAAGGCGTCCTGCAGCCAGCGCACGGCGTGCGCCGCGTCGCCATAAGTGGCCGCCGGGAAGAGCGTGGCGGTGACGGTCGGCGTGTCGGTCATGATCCCTTCTCCCTCGGATGGGCTCCCAGACTGCCCCACCGGCATCGGCCCGTCTTGGACGGATGTCACGCCGGATCGTCGAGCACGCCGGTGCCGTCGGCGAGCATGCGCCGGCGCAGGGCGGTCGGGCTCTCGCCGGCGAAGTCCCGGACCTCGCGGTTGAAGTGCGGCTGGTCGTAGTAGCCCGAGGCCGCCGCCACCTCGGCGAGCGGCCAGCCGGAGCACAGCATGCCCGTCGCCCGCTCGAAGCGCAGCAGGCGGCACACGGTGCGTGGCGGCAGCCCGACCTGGTCGAGGAAGAGCCGGTGCAGCCGGGTCCGGCTGGTGTCGAGGTCACGGGCGATCATTCCGATCGGCTGGTGCGGCAGCCGCTCGAGGGCGCGGGCGACGAGGGCGGATGGCGGCAGGCCGGCGGCGAGCCGGGCCGTGAAGGCGGCATCGAGGAGGTCGAAGCGGGTCGCCCAGTCGACGATGCCGGCGAGCCTGTCGAGCAGCCCCGTCGCCCAGCCGCGGGCCAGGAGATCGACATCGAGGATGCGGTCGGTGAGCTCGGCCATCGGCACGCCGAAGAGCTGCCGTGCCGCAAGCGGGGTCATGTCGACCTGCAGGCAATGGGCGGTGCCGGCGGAGCCGACCAGTGCCGGGGCCTGCCAGAGGCCGGCCGTGAAGGCGGCCGGCAACGACTCCATCCGCCCGCCGAGTTCGGCCTCGAAGGGCGGGCCGAGATTGAGCACGAGCGGGATGACGGTGACCGGCAGCTCGCGGCGGCGCACTGGCCGGCCGCCGGTCTCGAGATAGCCCCGGTACTCGATCAGCCAGGGCCGGAGCCGGCGGGCCGGGCGGCGACGGACTAGCGTCCAGCGACCGTGCGCCGAATCGTGCGCGACGATCTCCAGAGGCGGCGGTCCATGCATCGGGTCCCCCCGGGCGGCCCCCGCCGCCGCTGCACCTAGTAGAACATGTGCGGGATCGCCAGGGAAAGCTCGGGGATGTAGGTCACCAGCATCAGGACGATGAACATGGTGAGCCAGAAGGGCCAGAGCGCCCTCGCCACCTCGTCGACCCTGACCTTGCCTATGGCGCAGCCGACGAAGAGCGTCGTGCCTACCGGTGGCGTGACGAGGCCGATGCCGAGATTGAGCAGCATGACGATGCCGAAATGGACGGGATCGACGCCGATCGCCTTCATGACCGGCAGGAGGATCGGCGTGCAGATCAGGATCAGCGGCGCCATGTCCATGAACATGCCGAGCACGAGCAGCATCAGGTTGATGAGCAGCATGATGACGATCTTGTTGTCGGAGATCGTCAGGAAAAAGCCCGTCACCTTGGCCGGGATCTGCATCAGCGTCATCAGGTAGGCAAAGGACGAGGCGAAGCCGATCAGGATCATCACCATGGCGACGGTCTTGGTGACCTCGACCATCATTTCGGGCATCTCGCGCCAGCGCAGCTCGCGATAACCGAAGGCGGCGACCAGGAAGGCGTAGATGACGGCGATGGCCGCGGACTCGGTGGCGGTGAAGATGCCGCCGATGACGCCGCCGACGATGATCACGACGGTGAGCAGGCCGAGGAAGGCGCCGGCCATGATGCGCACGGCCTCGCGGAGCGGGACGAGCTCGCCCTTCGGGTAGCCGCGCCGGACGGAGAGGATGTATGTGAGGATCATGAGCGCCACGCCGACCATCACGCCGGGCACGATGCCGGCGAGGAAGAGCTGGGCGATCGAGACGGTGCCGCCGGCGGCGTAGGCGTAGATGATGGCGTTGTGCGAGGGCGGGATGATGATGCCCTGCGTCGAGCTGGTGATGGTGACATTGACCGAGAAGGCGTCGTCGTAGCCCTGCCGCTTCATCATCGGGATCATGATGGAGCCGATCGAGCTCGTATCGGCGACCGAGCTGCCGGAGATGCCGCCAAAGAACATCGAGGACAGGATGTTGACCATGGCGAGCCCGCCACGGATGAAACCGACGAAGACATTGGCGAGATTGACGAGGCGCACGGCGATGCCGCCCTGCGCCATGATCGCCCCGGCCAGGACGAAGAACGGGATGGCGAGCAGCGCGAAGTTGTCGACGCCGTCCGACGCCTTGAGCATCACGGCCTCGGCCGGGATGCCGATCCAGAGCGTGGCGGCGAGCGAAGCGAGGCCGAGCGCGTAGGCGACCGGCACGTTGATCAGGATGAGGAGGAAGAGGCCGCCGATCAAGATGATCGGCCCGAATGCACCGCCCATCAGACCACTCCCTCTGCACCGTGCCCGGACCCGGCCGGTGCCCCGAAGATCACGCGCTCGAGGGCGAAGAGGAGGGTGACGAGCCCGCTCAGCGGCAGCGCCATGTAGACGATCCCGACGCGAATCTGCTGGAACTCGGGATAGACCTGCAGCCAGGTCGTGTTCACGAGGCCGATGCCGTACCAGATCATGGCGAACGCCATGATCGCCACCAGCGCGTCGGCGACGCGGGCGGCCATGCGCTGCCCGTCTTCGCCGGGGACGAGGCGGGTGAACACGTCGATGCTGATGTGACCGCCGACGCGATAGGTGGCGGCGGCGCCGAAGAAGGTCATCTGCACGGCCAGCATGATGGCGATCGGCTCCGCCCAGAACGAACCCAGATTGAGCCAGTAGCGGGTGTAGACGCTCCAGGCGATGATCAGCGTCATGCCGATGATGGCGAGCGCGGCGAAACCCATGCAGATCGCCTGGAGAAGCTCCATGGCGCGCACGTAGGGATGCTTGGTTGGCGTCATCGAGGGCTATGTCCGGGAGCGGGCGGGTGCACAAACAGACGGGGTGGCGAAGGCCACCCCGTCACGCGTTCAAGGAGCTCGGGTCGTCCCCTTACTCGACGGCCTCGATCCGGCCAAGGAGATCGGCGTACTGGGCACCGAACTGCTCGCGGACCGGGGCGGTGGCCTCGATGAAGGCGGCCTTGTCGACGTCGTCGTTGACCTGGACGCCGAGCCCGACGAGCTCCTCCATGGCCTTCTGCTCCATGGCTTCCCAGAGCTCACGCTCCTTCTCCGTGGTGAGCACCGCGGCCTCGCGGATCAGCTCCTGCTGCTCGGGCGTCAGCGTCTCCCAGACCTTCTTCGAGAAGACGAAGATCTCGGGCACGATGAGGTGCTCGGTCAGCGAGTAGAAGCCGGCCTGCTCGTAGTGCTTCTGGGTCGAGTAGGAGGGCGGGTTGTTCTCGGCACCGTCCACCACGCCCGTCTGCAGGGCGGTGTAGAGCTCGTTGAAGGCGATCGGGATGCCGTTGCCGCCCATCTCGCTCATCATCTCGATGAAGATGGGGTTCTGCATGACGCGGATCTTGAGGCCGGCGAGATCGGCCGGCTCGCGGATCGCCTTCTGCTTGTTGTAGAAGCTGCGCGCACCCGCATCCATGAAGCCGAGGCCGACCAGCCCGCCGGCGTCGAGCGCGGCCAGGAGCTCCTGGCCGATCTCGCCGTCGACGACATTGCGCATGTGGTCGATCGAGCGGAAGACGTAGGGCAGGTTGAAGGCGTTGAAGTCGTCGACGATGGGGCCGACCACGCCGACCGAGACGCGGGTCATCTCGAGGGCGCCGAGCTGCACCTGCTCGAGCGCCTCCTTCTCGCCGCCGAGCTGCATCGAATGGAAGATCTCCATCGTGATCTCGCCATTCGACTTCTCATTGAGCCATTCGCCCATGAACTCCATGGCATCCGTGGTCGGATAACCCATGGCATGGACGTCGCTCGTCTTGATCACCAGAGCCTCGGCCGAATTGGCCACGGCGAAAGTCACGGCGACCGCCGCGACCATGCTCTTAAGTGCCAGTCGCATGACCAGCCTCCCTGTTGCTTCGCTGCGAAGGCCGCCTTATTGCACCTGTCGCCATATCCGTCGAGGGGTCCGGTGGCGGCCCGGCGGCACCATTTGATGCGACACTTGCCCGCGTCCCGGCGCTCGGGCAGAAGGGCGCCCAGCCGGCCAATCGTCAGGAAATCGCGTTGCGCCTCGTTGTTCAGCCATCGGTGGCCGGCAGTTGAGCCGGACACCCTCGAGCCCGCGGCAGCTCCTGGCCTGGGCGCTCTACGACTGGGCGAGCTCGCCCTATTTCGCGGTGATCCTCACCTTCGTCTTCGCCACCTACTTCACCCAGGGTGTCGCGGCGAACCCGATCGACGGCACGGCCCAATGGGGCCTCGCCATGTCGATCTCGGCTTTGCTGATCGCGTGCCTGAGCCCGGTGCTCGGGGCCGTCGCCGACGCCGGCGGGCGACGCAAGCCCTGGCTCGCCCTCTGCACGGGCGTCGCCGCCGTCGCCATCGGCCTGCTCTGGCTGGTCCGGCCCGATCCCGGCTTCGTGCTTCTCGCCCTCGTCCTCATGGTGATCGCCAACACCGTGCTCGAGCTCGGCCAGGCCTTCTACAATGCGATGCTGGCCGACCTCGCCAATCCCGCCCAGCTCGGCCGCTGGTCCGGCTGGGGCTGGGGCCTCGGCTACCTCGCCGGCATCGCGGCACTCGGGATAGTGCTCGTCCTCTTCATCCAGCCGAAGCCACCGCTCTTCGGCCTCGACGCGGCGACGGCCGAGCCGGTCCGCATCGCCGGCCCGCTGATTGGCCTCTGGCTCGTGGTCTTCGCCCTGCCGCTCTTCCTCTTCACGCCCGACACGCCGGCGCGCGGCATCGGCCTTGCCGCCAGCGTCCGGTCGGGCCTCGGCCGGCTGCTGCAGACGCTTCGCGCCCTTCGCCGGGGCAGCCAGGTAACGCGCTTCCTCGTCGCCCGGCTGATCTACAATGACGGGCTCAACACGCTATTCGCCTTCGGCGGCATCTACGCCGCCGGCACGTTCGGCATGGCAACGGACGAGATCATCCTCTTCGCCATCGCCCTCAACGTCACGGCCGGCATCGGCTCCTTTGCCTTCGGCTTCATCGACGACCGGCTGGGCTCGAAACGGACGATCCTCCTCGCCCTCGCCGGCCTCGTCCTCACCGGCACGGCGGCCCTCCTCGCCCCGGACAAGGCCACGTTCTGGGCAGTCGGCGTCCTCGTCGGCATCTTCGTCGGCCCCGCCCAGTCGGCCAGCCGCACGCTGATGGCGCGGCTCTCGCCCGAGGGCCAGCGCAACGAGATGTTCGGCCTCTACGCCCTCTCGGGCAAGCTCACGGCCTTCATGGGCCCCTTCCTCTTCGGTGCCGCCACCACCCTCTTCGCCACCCAGCGGGCCGGCATGGCGGTGGTCGTGCTCCTCCTGCTGGCGGGCGGCCTGCTCCTCCTTTTCACCGTGCGCGAGCCGGTACGCCAGGGCTGAACCCATGGTCCGCCTCGCCTCGTTCACGGCACTCTTCATCTCCGCGGGCCTGCTGCTCGGCGGCAACGGGCTCTTCGGCACGCTGATCGCCGTGCGCGCCAATCTCGAGGCCTTCTCGGCGACGACGATCGGGCTGCTCGGATCGGTCTTCTATGTCGGCTTCGTCGCCGGCTCGCTCTATGCGCCGCGGCTGATCATCCGGGCCGGCCACATCCGCACGTTCGCCGCCGCCGGGGCGATCTATGCGGTGGCGGCCCTGCTGCACGCGATGCTGGCCGAGCCCTGGCTCTGGCTCGTGCTGCGCATGCTCGGCGGCTTCTGCTTCGCCGGGCTGACGCTGGTGCTCGAAAGCTGGCTCAACGAGCGCACGCCCAACAGCGACCGCGGCCGCGTGCTCAGCGTCTACCGGCTCGTCGACCTCGCCTGCGTCACGCTCGGCCAGCTCGTCCTCACCCTCGCCGACCCGCGCGGCTTCGAGCTCTTCTCGCTCGTCGCCATCCTCTTCTGCTGCTGCCTCGTGCCGCTGGCGATGACCCGCTCGACCCTGCCGGCGCCGTTGCAGACGCCGCGACTCCGCCTCGGGCGGCTGATCGCCGTCTCGCCGCTCGGCACGATCGGCGTCTTCTCCGTGGGCCTCGTCAACAGCACCTTCCGCACAGTGGCGCCGGTGGCGCTGCTCGACCAGGGGCTGACGATCGCCGAGATCGCCTGGCTGATGAGCGCCTTCATCGCCGGCGGTGCGGTGATGCAGTTCCCGATCGGCGCCCTCTCCGACCGGCTCAGCCGGCGCACCGTGCTGCTCGCCACGACCCTGGGCGCCATCGCCACGAGCTTCGCCATGTCGGTGGCGACCGGGCTCTCGCCGACCGCGATCATCCTCACGGGCTTTCTCTTCGGCGGCTTCGCCATCCCG
>JAUIID010000087.1 GCA_030431615.1 Alphaproteobacteria bacterium | reverse complement strand
CAGAGCGCAACTAGATGGGGCAACTTCCGCGCGACCGGCCGCATCCCGCCTTCGAACGGTGCCCATGAACGACGTCATACGCATTCGCGGTGCCCGCGAGCACAACCTCAAGTCCGTGGACGTCGACATCCCGCGCTTCCGGCTTGTGGTGATCACCGGCCTCTCCGGCTCCGGCAAGTCCTCGCTCGCCTTCGACACCATCTATGCCGAGGGCCAGCGGCGCTATGTCGAGAGCCTCTCGGCCTATGCCCGGCAGTTCCTCGAGCTGATGCAGAAGCCGGATGTCGACCTGATCGAGGGCCTGTCGCCGGCGATCTCGATCGAGCAGAAGACGACGTCGCGGAACCCGCGCTCGACCGTCGCCACGGTCACCGAGATCTACGACTACATGCGCCTTCTCTGGGCGCGCGTAGGCGTGCCCTACTCGCCGGCCACCGGCCTGCCAATCGAGGCGCAGACAGTCTCGCAGATGGTCGACCGCATCCTCGCCATGCCCGCGGACAGCCGCCTCTATCTGCTGGCGCCGATCGTCCGCGGCCGCAAGGGCGAGTACCGCAAGGAGCTCAGGGAGCTGCAGCGGCAGGGCTTCCAGCGGGTCAAGATCGACGGCGAGTTCCACGAGATCGACGAGGCACCGGCCCTCGACCGCAAGCTCAAGCACGAGATCGAGGTGGTGGTCGATCGGCTGGTGACCGCCCCCGACCTCGCACAAAGACTCGCCGATTCGATCGAGACGGCGCTCGGCCTCGCCGACGGCCTCCTGGTCGTCGAGGATGCCGACAGCGGCGAGCGCACCACCCATTCGGCCAAGTTCGCCTGCCCGGTCTCCGGCTTCACCCTGCCGGAGATCGAGCCCCGGCTCTTCTCGTTCAACAACCCCTACGGCGCCTGCCCGTCCTGCGACGGCCTCGGGCGGCGGCTGCTGGTCGATCCGGACCTCGTCGTCCCCGACGCGACAAAGACCGTCCACCAGGGTGCCGTCGAGCCCTGGTCGTCACAGACCATGCACTACTACCCGCAGGCGCTCGCCGCCGTGCTCCGGCATTTCGACGAGAGCCTGCACACGCCCTGGGAGGAGCTTAAGGAGGAGAGCCGGCGGACCATCCTCTTCGGCTCCGGCAAGGAGCCCGTACCGATGTCCTTCGAGGACGGGCTCCGCACGATGAAGACCAACAAGCCCTTCGAGGGCGTCATCCCGAACCTGCAGCGGCGCTGGCGGGAGACCGACAGCGCCTGGATGCGCGAGGAGATCCAGCGCTACATGTCGTCGGCGCCGTGCGCCGCCTGCGAGGGCCACCGGCTGAAGCCCGAGGCGCTGTCGGTCCGGGTCGGCGGCCGGCACATCGCGGCGGTCTCCGGGTTCTCCATCCAGGAGGCGGCCCTCTGGTTCGACGACCTCGCCGGCCGGCTCGATACCAAGCAGGCGACCATCGCCGAACGCATCCTCAAGGAGATCCGCGAGCGTCTCGGCTTCCTCGTCAATGTCGGCCTCTCCTACCTCACGCTCAATCGCGATTCCGGCACGCTCTCGGGCGGCGAGAGCCAGCGCATCCGGCTCGCCTCGCAGATTGGCTCCGGCCTGACGGGCGTCCTTTACGTGCTGGACGAGCCGTCCATCGGTCTGCACCAGCGCGACAACGACCGGCTGCTCGCGACGCTGACGCGCCTGCGCGACCTCGGCAACACGGTTATCGTGGTCGAGCACGACGAGGACGCGATCCGCACCGCCGACCACCTGATCGACATGGGGCCGGGAGCCGGCGTGCATGGCGGCATCGTGGTGGCCCAGGGCACGCCGGAAGAGGTGATCGCGTCGTCCGCCAGCCTGACCGGCCAGTACCTCGCCGGCCACCGCGAGATCCCGCTGCCCGCCAGCCGACGCCAGCCCAAGGGCGGCCGCTGGCTGGAGCTGGGCGGCGCCACGGCGAACAACCTTCAGGACATCGACGCCCACTTCCCGCTCGGCTGTTTCGTCTGCGTCACCGGCGTCTCGGGCTCGGGCAAGTCGAGCCTCGTGGTCGACACGCTCTACCCCGCCCTCGCCAAGCGGCTGACCGGCGCCCGGCAGATGCCGGGCCCGCATCGCGAGCTCACCGGCCTCGAGCTCGTCGACAAGGTGGTCGACATCGACCAGTCGCCGATCGGTCGCACGCCGCGCTCCAACCCGGCGACCTACACTGGCGCCTTCGGCCCGATCCGCGACTGGTTCGCCGGGCTGCCGGAGGCCAAGGCGCGGGGCTACAAGCCCGGGCGGTTCTCGTTCAACGTGAAGGGCGGCCGCTGCGAGGCCTGCCAGGGTGACGGCGTCATCAAGATCGAGATGCACTTCCTGCCGGACGTCTATGTCGAGTGCGACGTCTGTCATGGCCGCCGCTTCAATCGCGAGACGCTCGAAGTCCACTATCGCGGCAAGTCCATCGCCGACGTGCTCGACATGACGGTCGAGGCGGCGGCCGAGTTCTTCGAGCCCCTGCACGCCATCCACAACAAGATCCGCACCCTGCAGCAGGTCGGCCTCGGCTACATCAAGCTCGGCCAGCAGGCGACGACCCTATCGGGCGGCGAGGCGCAGCGCGTCAAGCTCGCCAAGGAGCTCTCCAGGCGCGCCACGGGCCAGACCGTCTACATCCTCGACGAGCCGACCACGGGCCTGCACTTCGAGGATGTGAAGAAGCTGCTCGAGGTGCTCCACACGCTGGTCGACCAGGGCAACACGGTGATCGTCATCGAGCACAATCTCGAGGTCATCAAGACCGCCGACTGGATCCTCGACATGGGCCCGGACGGCGGCACCGGCGGCGGCCGGCTCATTGCCGAAGGCACGCCCGAGCAGGTGGCGGCGACCGAGGGCAGCCACACCGGCGAGTACCTGGCGCGGCGCCTGCCGCGGGTTAAGAAGAAGCGCGAGATCGCCTGACCGGCGGCCGGCTCGCGCAGTTTTTACAATTCGTTGGTGCCTTTAGGGGCGGTGCTTCTATATCAGGGAGACCGGTGACGGGTGCCTTGCAGCATTCGTCCAGAACGCCTCTCCAGCACGCTGAAATTAAAGAATAACGGTGAATTTAGGGATGTTCACGCCGAACACGACGGCCCGCGAGCGCCTCTGGCTGCGCCGCACCATTTTCGCCACTCTCATCCTCACCACTGTCGCCGGCGCCATCGCCGCCTTCGTGTGGCTGGTCGGCCGCGACGGCCTCGATGTCCTCGACTGGCTGATGCTGGGCTTCTTCGGCCTGACTCTGCCCTGGGTCGCCATCGGCTTCTGGTGCGCCGTGCTCGGCCTCCTCATCCTCCATCTGAAGCGCGACCCGGTAGCCTATGTGACGCCTATGGTTCAAGACGGCGACGGTGACCGGCCGCTCGAGGGCCGGACCGCGCTCCTCATGGCGATCCACGACGAGGACCCCGAGGCCGTCTTTCGCCACCTGCGCGCCACGGTCGAGAGCGTCGACCGGGCCGGGGCGGGTGCGCTGGTCGACATCCACGTGCTGAGCGACACGCGCGACGCGGCCATCGCCGCCCATGAGCTGCGGCTCTTCGAGTCGTGGCGGGCCACGGAAGCGCGGGTGAATCGCCTGCACTATCGCCGGCGCAAGGCGAATACCGACCACAAGACCGGCAATATCTGGGAGTGGCTCGACCGCACGGGCTCGGCCTACGACTATTTCGTCACCTTCGACGCCGACAGCCTGATGAGCGGGCGGCTGCTCGCGCGGCTCGTCCGGATCATGGATCGCAACCCAGATCTCGGCATCCTGCAGACCCTGATCACGGGCCTGCCCTCGTCCTCCGCCTTCGCCCGCATCTTCCAGTTCGGCATGCGGCACGGCATGCGCTCCTATACCACCGGCTCGGCCTGGTGGATGGGCGATGCGGGCCCCTACTGGGGCCACAACGCCATCATCCGCACGGCCGCCTTCATGCAGCATTGCCGGCTGCCGCATCTGCCGGGCAAGCCGCCCCTCGGCGGCCTGATCCTCAGCCACGACCAGGTCGAGGCGGCGCTGATGCGCCGCGCCGGCTACCAGGTCCGGGTGCTGCCCGAGGAGGGCGGCTCGTTCGAGGTCAACCCGCCCACCCTGCCCGAGTTCATCCGCCGCGATCTCCGCTGGTGCCAGGGCAACATGCAGTACTGGCAGCTCCTGCCGGTGGCAGGCTTTCGGGCGATGGGGCGGCTCCAGCTGGCGCTGGCGATCCTCATGTACATGGCGGCTCCCGCCTGGCTCTTCTTCATGCTCACCGGCTTCGCCAAGGCGATGCTGATCGGCTTCGGCAGCGGCGACCCAGGCGACCCCGGCGCGACGGCGAGCCAATGGACGCCGACCATCGCCGCCCTGGGCATCGGCCTCTTCGCCATCATGATGACCGTCAACCTCACCCCGAAGCTCGCCGGCCTCGTCGACGTGGCCCTGCGCCCCGAGACCCGCCGCGCCTATGGCGGCGGCCGCATGCTGGCCGCCTCGGCCGTCGTCGAGCTCTTCGCCTCGCTGGTCATGGGGCCGGCCATGGCCGTCGCACAGACGATCTTCATCGCCGGGCTGCCCTTCGGCCGCATGGTCCGCTGGGAAGCGCAGGTGCGCGCCGACCACAGCGTCTCCCTCGCCGACGCGGCGCGCGGCCTCTGGCCGCAGCTCGTGCTCGGCCTGACGCTGCTCACGGGCTTCGCCCTCGCCATGCCGGCAGTCCTGCCCTGGACCCTGCCGATCATCGGCGGCCTCGTCCTCGCCATCCCGTTCGCTTGGCTCACCGCGCGGCCCAGTCTCGGCCGGCTGCTCACGCGCGCCGGGATCTGCGCCATCCCGGAGGAGCGGGACGCGCCCCTCACCCTGCAGCTCGCCGGCTACCTGCCGCAGGCCGACGGCACCGGCCGCGTGCGCCGGACCGATATCGAGACGGGGCTGGCCGACGCCTCGGTCGAGCGGGCCTGACCGGCGGCCGGTCAGATATCCTTCGGCCGGACGAAGTCGAGCAGCACCGCACCGCCCCATTCGGCGTCCTGCCAGCGCTCGACGTCGAGTGCCAGCCGGGCCAGCGCCGCGGTCGGGAACTTCTCCTCGACGGCCATGCGAAGCGCCAGCTCGCCGGCGCCGGCGAGGCGCATCACGAACGAGCCCATGCCCGGATTGTGTCCGATCAGCATCAGGCGCCGGCAGCCCAGGGCCTGCGCCCGCGCGGCCTCGAGCAGCTGCTGCGGGCTCGCCATGTAGAGCCGGCTCGTGTGCTCGGGCGCCGGCGCGGCGCGCTCGGGCCACTGCGCCATGGCGAGCTCCAGCGTCGCCACCGCGCGCGCGGCGGTTGAGCAGACTATCCGGTCGGGAAACCAGTCCCGTTCGCGGATCAGCTTGCCCATCCGCTTCGCCGCCTCGACGCCGCGCGGGGCGAGCGTGCGGTCGTGGTCGACCGTATCGGGCTCGTCCCAACGCGATTTGGCGTGCCGCAGAACCAGTATTTCCAGCATCATGACCCTATCCGACCGTCCTGGCATGACACGAACGCAGTGAGCCTGTAGCCTTGCGGACGCATGACAGCATCGGTCCATGAACCAATTGACGAGCGACGAAGTCGATGACCAACGAACAGATGGCCCCGACCTCCAGCGTGGAGCCCGTGTCGCCGGTTGCCGAGCGCGGCCGGACTCCCGCGGCGACCGTCGCCGAACCCATGGCCCCGCGGCCCGAGCACTTCTTCAACCGTGAGCTCTCCTGGCTGGCCTTCAATGAACGGGTGCTCGAGGAGGCATCCAATGTGGCGCATCCCCTCTTCGAACGCCTGCGCTTCCTGTCGATCTCTTCGAGCAATCTCGACGAGTTCTACATGGTCCGCGTGGCCGGCCTCAAGGGCCTCGCCCACGCCGGCGTGACCACCCAGAGCCAGGACGGCCTGACGCCGGCCCGCCAGCTTGAGGCGATCAACGAACGTGCCGGGCGGCTGATGGCCGACCAGCAGCGCATCTGGCACGGCCTCGCCACCGAGCTGCGCGAGCAGGGCATCAGCGTGCTCGATCTCGACGAGGTGAGCGAGGCCGACCGCGCCAATCTGCGCCAGCGCTTCGCCGACGAGGCGCTCGCCGTGCTCACACCGATCGCCATCGACCCGGCTCACCCCTTCCCCTTCATTCCCAATTGCGGCATGGGCGTCGTCCTGCAGCTCAGCCAGGGCCGCGACGAGGACCTGATCGGGCTCCTGCTGCTGCCGGCCAAGCTCGACCGCTTCGTCCGCCTGCCGGGGCCCGAGGCGCGCTATGTCCGTCTCGAATCGCTGATCGCCCACTGGACTGACCTGCTCTTTCCCGGCTTCGGCGTGAAGAGCTTCGGCTATTTCCGTGTTATTCGCGACAGCGACATCGAGATCGAGGAGGAAGCCGAGGATCTCGTGCGCCTCTTCGAGACGCTGCTCAAGCGGCGCCGTCGCGGCCATGTCATCCGCCTGACGACCGACGTGCAGATGCCCCGCGCCCTGCGCGTGTTCCTCATGCGCCAGCTCAATGTCGAGGCCGCCGACGTGTTCGAGCTGGAGGGTATTCTCGGCCTCTCCGATACCAGCCAGCTCATCGGCAGCGACCGACCCGACCTCGTCTTCAAGCCGTACAGCCCGCGCTATCCGGAGCGCATCAAGGATTTCGGCGGTGATTGCTTCGCTGCGATCCGCCAGAAGGACTTCGTCGTCCACCACCCGTACGAGAGCTTCGACGTCGTCGTCCAGTTCCTCAACCAGGCGGCCCGCGACCCGGACGTCATCGCCATCAAGCAGACGCTCTACCGGACGTCCGACGGCTCGCCGGTGGTGGCGGCCCTCTGCGATGCGGCGGATCGCGGCAAGTCGGTGACGGCCCTCGTCGAGCTCAAGGCGCGCTTCGACGAGGAGCGCAACATCCAGTGGGCGCGCGATCTCGAGCGGGCCGGCGTGCAGGTCGTCTACGGCTTCATCGAGCTCAAGACGCACGCCAAGGTCTCGATGGTGGTGCGCCGCGAGGGCGGCGGGCTGCGTACCTACTGCCATTTCGGCACCGGCAACTACCACCCGATCACGGCCAAGGTGTACACCGACCTCTCCTTCTTCACCTGCGACCCGGCGCTCGGCCGCGATGCCGCGCGCACTTTCAACTACATGACCGGCTATGCCGAGCCGCAGGGCCTCGAGAAGCTGGCGATCGCCCCGGTCTGCTTGCGCCAGAAGCTGCTCGAGCTGATCGATGCCGAGGCCGAGCATGCGCGCGCCGGCCGCAAGGCGGCGATCTGGGCGAAGATGAACTCGGTGGTCGACGAGGAGATCATCGAGCAGCTCTATGCCGCGAGCCAGGCCGGCGTGAAGATCGACCTCGTGGTGCGCGGCATCTGCTGCCTGCGGCCGGGCGTGCCGGGCCTGTCGGAGAACATCCGGGTCAAGAGCATCATCGGCCGCTTCCTCGAGCATTCCCGGATCATCTGCTTCGGCAACGGCTTCGGCCTGCCCTCCCGCCAGGCCAAGGTGTTCATCTCGTCCGCCGACTGGATGTCCCGCAACCTGTCGCGCCGCGTCGAGACGCTGGTGCCGATCGAGAACGAGACGGTGCACCAGCAGATCATGTCGCAGGTCATGGTGGCCAACCTGAAGGACACGGCGCAGAGCTGGCTCCTGAACACGGACGGCACCTATGCCCGCCTCGGCGCCGACGGCGAGGCGTTCGCCGCGCATACCTATTTCATGACCAACCCGAGTCTCTCCGGGCGGGGCAGCGCCCTGCGCAAGAGCAAGATTCGCGCCCAGCACCTGCATCTCGTGCTTGGCCATGCCGAAGGCGTCGGGGATTGACCGCATGACGCGTGCGGCGCCGGTCGCCGTCGTCGACATCGGCTCGAACTCGGTCCGCCTCGTCATCTACGACACGCTCAGTCGGGCGCCATTTCCGCGCTTCAACGAGAAATCGCTCTGCGGTCTGGGCAGCGAGCTCGACACGACCGGCCGGCTGCCGGAGGAGAGCATCGACTCCTGCGTCAATGCCGTTCACCGCTATTGCGTCATCGCCCATGCCATGCGGGCGGGCCGCATCGACCTGCTCGCGACCGAGGCGGTCCGACGTGCCGAAAATGCGAAGGATCTCGTCGAGGCGATCCGGGCGCGCACCGGCCGCAGAGTGCGGATCCTGACGGGGTCCGAGGAAGCGCAGCTGGCGGCCCAGGGCGTCGCCGCCGGCTTTCATCGACCGACCGGCGTCGTCGGCGATCTCGGCGGCGGCAGCCTCGAGCTCTCGTCGGTCAGCGACGGCCGCGTCGGCAGGGAGGCGACCACCCTGCCGCTCGGCGCCCTGCGCGTGCTGCCGCTCATGGCGAGGGACGAGCGCGCGGCGAAGCGGCACCTCGACGAGATCTTCGCCGACCGCCCGTGGGCGGCCGCCGATGTCGAGCGGTTCTTCGTCGTCGGCGGCGGCTGGCGCGCCCTCGCCCGCATCCATCTCGCCACGATCCAGGCGCCGCTTCGGGTCGTGCACGGGCTCGAGCTCGATTACGACACGGCCCGCCGCCTGACGAAGACCATCCTGAAGACGGCGCCGGACCAGGTCCCGTTGCTGCCCGGGGTGCCGGCGCGACGCACCACCACCGTGCGCGCGGCGGCGCTCGTCCTGCACCGCCTGCTCAAGGCGATGCAGCCGGACCGGATCGTCTTCTCCGCCCTCGGGCTGCGCGAGGGCTGGCTGCACCGGCGCCTGCCCGCGGCCGAGCGGGGGCTCGACCCGCTCCTGGTCGGTGCAGCCACGTTCGGCCGGCCGCGCGCCCGGGTGCCGCATATCGGCGAGGCCATGGCCGAATGGACGGCCCACCTGTTCACGAGTGAGACCGAGCAGAAGAAGCGGCTGCGGATCGCCACGTGCGAACTCTCCGACATCGGCTGGCGCGACCACGCCGAGCTGCGCGCCCTGCAGAATTTTCACCGCCTCAGCGAGTTCCCGTTCGTCGCCCTCGACCATGCGGAGCGGGTCTTCATCGCCCTCGCCATCCATCGCCGCTACGGCGGCGCCGACGGCGATCCCGGACTGGATGCTGCCGCCAGCCTGCTCGACCCCGCGTCCCGCCAGCGCGCCGGCGTGCTCGGCTGCGCGCTTCGCCTCGGCTACCGCTTTTCCGGCAGCGTGCCCGAGCTGCTCGAGCATGCTCGCCTGGAGGTCGACGACGAGCGCGTCACGATGCGGCTCACGACCGACGAGGACGTGCCGGACAGCGACCCGGTGCGTAGCCGCCTCAGGGACCTGGCGCGGACCCTCGGTGTGAAAGGCAGCGATATCGTCCGCTGAGCCCGGGCGGCCGTCCGATGGTCAGCGTGGCGGCCGGAAATGGCCGACCGAGGCGCCAACGAGACGTTCCTTCACGCTCTCGGCAACGCCGACGATCCCGGGCAGGACGACCGCCGCGATATCGACGGCGACCCGCATGCTGTTCCAGTTGACGAACCACCAGCGGACGAGCGTCTCGCGGCAACGCCAGCGCCCGTCGGGCTCGATCGTCGCCGCGGCCACCACCCGCTGATAGGCGCGATAGAGCTGCAGGATGGGAATGGCCTTGATGCCGCCCGGGGCGGAGCCATGCCAGTCCAGGCGCAGCCGTGCGGACTTCGCCCTTCTTGTATAGCGCTGATCGTGCTCGCGAATGTCGTTGAGGGTTTCAGGCAGCTGCACCATGAGGCCGCGCAGCGCGAGTTGGGCCAGCAAAGCGCGGTCGGCCCCATGGAAATGCGAATGCAGGAGCGAACCCTCCAGCGCGGAGCGGCGGATGAGCGCGAAGATGTCGACACCGGTATGCGGCCGCAGCACATAGATCGCGAACCGCCGGGCCGACGACGGCACGTCCGCCTCGCCGAGAATGCTCTTGTAGGCACCGATCGGCGCACCGTCCGAGTTGATGACGCGCACCTGGCTGCCACAGAGCACCACCTCGGGCCGCGCCTCCATGACGGCAACCGTCCGCTCGAGAAAGGCCGGATGCAGCCGGTCGTCGTGGGCGAGCCACTTGAAGTAGCGGCCCCGGGACAACGCGAAGGCGCGGTTGTAGTTGGCTGCAGCCCCAAGGTTGCGCGGGTTGCGGTAATAGCGGATGCGTGCGTCACGCGCCGCATAGGCCTCGCAGATCGCCCGGGTGCCGTCGGTCGAGGCGTTGTCGCAGAGGATCAGCTCGAAATCGCCGAAGCTCTGGGCAAGCACCGATTCGATCGCCTCGGCGAGGAAGTTCTCGCCGTTGTAGACCGGCACGCCGATGCTGACCGTGGGCGGAAGGTCCTCTGTCGCCTGCATGTCGCTCATTGGAGTACCAGCTTCCTGGCGTGGAAGCCTTCGGCGAAGCGGGTCGGTGAGCCCGACTCGAGACCGCGCAGGCGGGCGAGCCCGCGAAACGTGTCCCGGTCGAACCAGGGCTTGGCGCGCTGCGAGGCGAAGTGCTCCAGCAGCATGTCGATCTTGCGCTCGATCACGTCCTCGCTCAGCGGCACGTAGAGAGTTGGGGTGGCAAGATCGCCCTCGTATTTGGGGATCTCGTATTCCAGAACCAGGTGATCACGAAAGGTGTTCCAGGTGAGCTGCCAGACCAGTTGATGATCCTGGTGGCGGTCGTCCCTCGTATGGGTCAGGACGATATCGGGCCGCGGGCGCTCCTTCAGCGCTTCGAACCAGTCCTTGATGGCGACGCGTTCGGCCGGAAAGTAGCCGTCACGGAAGCCGGCAACGGTGATCCCGGTCGAGGCGGCGCCGGCGAGAAAGGCCGCAGCGCTGGCGCGCGCCTCGGCCGCCCGCTCCGGGCTGGCGCTGAGCACGCACCAGTCGACATGCACGGGCCGCTCCCGGGCAATGCGGTCGAGCACGAAACCGCCGCAGCCGATCTCGATGTCGTCGGCATGCGCACCGAGACAGAGCAGGCGCAGGGGCTGGTCCGTCGGCGAATGCACCGACTGGTCGAGACGCAGGGGGATCACGCCGGCTTCGCCTGCTGGAGCCAGGGCAGCCAGGGTGTCTCGCCGCGCTCGAAGAGATCCTCGAGCATCTGCTTGTCCTTGAGCGTGTCCATCGACGCCCAGAAGCCGCGATGCCGGTAGGCGACGAGCTCGTCGGCCTCGATCAGGCGGCGAAACGGCTCGACCACCAGCTCCTCGCCGGGGCGCATGTAGTCGAAGATCTCCGGGCGGAAGAGGAAGAAGCCGCCATTGATCCAGATTTCCGATTGGCTGCTGGTCCGCAGGGCCTCGACGTGGCCCTTCTGGTCGAAATCGACGAGGTGATAGCTGAAGTTGGGCTGGACGGCGAGGAAGCAGGCGACCTTGCCGCTGGCCTCGAAGAACTCAACCATTTCCGGCAGGTTCACATCGGTGAGGCCGTCGCTGTAATTGGCGGAGAACATCGGCTCGTTCTGCAGATGCTTGCGGACCGCCCAGAGCCGGGAACCCACATTGCGCCACATGCCGGTGTCGATCAGCGCCACCCGCCAGTCCGGCTCCGGCTCGCCGAGCAGCTCGACGCTCTGGCCATGGTTCGACACGATGAAGTCGCGGGTCGCCGTCGGCCGGTAGTTGAGGAAGAACTCCTTGATCACGTTGGCCTTGTAGCCGAGGCACAGCACGAAATCACGGTGCCCGTAATGCGCATAGTACTGCATGACGTGCCAGAGGATCGGCTGCTGGCCGACAGGGATCATGGGCTTGGGCACGTTCTCCGAGTAGTCGCGGATGCGCGTGCCGAGGCCGCCGCAGAAGAGGACCACCTTCATGCCAGGACCTCCTTGGCCTCGATCACCTCGAGCGTCGGGATCGGCACGACGAGGCTGCCGCCCCAGGGTGCGATGACCGGCGCCATCTGCCGGACGATCTCGCGCCGCAGGTTCCAGGGCAGGATCAGGAGATAGTCGGGCCGCGTTTCGGCGATCCGCTCGACCGGGAAGATCGGGATGTGGGTGCCGGGCGTGAAGCGCCCGTGCTTGTACGGGTTGCGATCGACGAGATAATCGAGGAAGTCGGTACGGATCCCGCAATAGTTGAGAAGCGTGTTGCCCTTGCCGGGCGCCCCGTAGCCAACCACGCGCCTGCCCGCCTCTCGCGCCTCGATGAGAAAGGCGAGCAGCCGGCGCTTGGTGGCCTCGACCACGCTGCCGAACCCGGCGAGACGCGCAGGGTCGGCGCAGCCGGCGGCCAGCTCGCGGGCGCGCAGGGCCCCGACGCGGGCGGCGATCTCGGGAGCACCCGCCGCGTGGCGCAGATGGACGCGCAGCGAGCCGCCATGGCTCGGCAATTCCTCGACATCGGCCACGACCAGACCGTGCCGGGCGACGAGCGCCTCGACCGAAACCAGCGAGAAATACGAGAAGTGCTCGTGATAGACCTGATCGAACTGGTTGCCGGCGACCGTCTGCTCGAGCGACGGGAACTCCAGCGTCGCCGTGCCGGCGGGCTTCAGCAGCAGCGCTATTCCGGCGACAAAATCATTGAGATCAGGTACTTGCGCCAGCACGTTGTTGCCGACGATCAGATCTGCCGCCCGGCCCTCGGCTAGCAGCTCGTTCGCCACCTTCGCGCCGAAGAACGCAACCCGCGTCGGCACGCCCTTGGCCTCGGCCGCCGCGGCCACGTTGGCCGCCGGCTCGACGCCGAGGACCGGCACACCGAGCTCACCGAAATGCTGCAGAAGGTACCCGTCGTTGCTGCCGAGCTCCACCACCAGCGACGAGCCGCCGAGGCCCAGTCGACCGTGCATTGCTCGGCAATACTCGGCCGCATGGCGCACCCAGCTGTCCGAATACGACGAGAAATAGGCATACTCGCCGAAGATCTCGTCCGGACTCACATATTCCCGCAACTGGACGAGACCGCACCCGCCGCAGGCGAGCACCTTCAACGGGTAGAAGACCTCGGCCCGGTCGAGCTGGTCGCTGCGCAGGAAGCTCTCGCACAGCGGCGACATGCCGAGGTCCAGCACCTCGTCGACCAATGGCACCCCGCAACTGCGACACTTCGGACTGAGCTCAGCCATGAAAGCCATTCATCCCACTGGCGAAAAGGGGGATCATCACTCCAGCCCCGCTGCCGGCGCCGAGGGGTCACGCCCTGTCGCGCAACCGGAAATCGGATCTTCGTTACGAAGCAGTGTTACACAGGATAGGTTTGCCACCATCTCTCGCCAAGCGCGAATTCCCGCTTCCCCGGCACCTCTGGTATCCGGCAGGCCAACTGAGACAATTTTGCTTCGCGCCACTGTAGGACCTAACGCCCCGGCTCGCGACTGGGATCCTCGAGCAGCCATGTCTCGCGCTCCAGCGGGTCCGCGCCGGCGCGGCGCGGGTGATCAAGAACGTGCAGCGTATGGATCTGTTCCAGCCAGGCGGCGCGACGAAAGACCCGTTTGTCGCGCAGGCTGGTGAAGGGGTGAATCTGCCGCAGCGGCCAGGCGTCGTTGAACTCCCGCACAGCGCGGAGCTCGCCGACCGCCGGGTTGGCGTTGTCGATCCTGATGGCACCGAGATAGACGAGGGTCATGGGCAGATACCGCTCCGCCGGGCCGGTGAGCGCCTGGAGCGCCTCGACCGTGCTCGAATAGTAGGCGAGATCGAGCACGGCGAAACCGACCGGCGCATCGATGGTCGCGATGAAGTCGACCACGGTATCGGCCACGGGCCCATAGACGACGCGCACGCCGCTCGGCAGCACGCGGGCGAGCGCTTCCCTGTCCGGCAGGGGAAAATCGCCCTCGATGAACTCCTCGGGATAGTCCCGATAATCCTTCGGCCGCGGCATGCCCGTGCCGGCGTCGAAGCCGACCACGGCGATCTCGACGCCCGTCACGGCGGTCACCTGCTCGGCGAGCCAGGCGAGATTGACGAGGCCGGCCCCGGCGGCGATGCCAAACTCGAGCACGTAGATCTTCGGGATTCCCTGCGCCCTGGCATAATCCGCCGCCTTCAGCAGCGGAAAGGCGTAGCGTCGCCGCTCGACCAGATCGAAGGCGACCTTGGCGCGGAAGCCGCCGAACAGCTTGACGAAGAGGCTGGCGAAGTTGAGATGCAGCGGCTCGCCCAGGCGATCAGCCAGGAGCTTTTCCCAGAGTTCGTGCCCGACCAGATCGCTCGCCTTCATGCAACTCTCCAGAATGTACGGTTTTCCTAGGATTTTCCTATGGAGCACTCAAGGCTTTTTGTGGGTCAGCATGTCGCGGCCGAGCGCAATCATCGCCGGCAGGTGCAGGGTCCGACTGGCGAGCAGGAGCAGCAGGTAGACCACGCCGGCTAGCAGCCCGCGCAGGAACCAGTGCAGGCCTGCGTTCTCCGCCAGGATCGTGAGCACTGCCGCCACGAGGCCGCAGCCCAGTGCCATGAGCGGGCGCCGCATCACCGTCCAGCCAGCCGCCGCCCCGGCGACGATGCTGCCGGTCAGCAGCACGACCACGATCTCCGCGAGCAGCAGGGCTGCCGCCGCACCGATGCCGCCGAATTGCGGGATGAGCACGCCATACGCCACCAGCGCCACCCCCAGTCCGGCAAAGTAGGCGGGCAGCAGCCGCTGCTGGATGGAGAGTGCCGTAGCCGCCTCGCGCAGGATCAAGGCCGTGCCGTGCAGCACGAGGACGCCCGCCAGGATCTGCAGGATCGGCGAGCCGCCGATGAACTCGGCACCGGCGAGCAGCAGGACGATCTCGGGCGCGAGGGCCACGAGACCGACGCCGACGAGGGCCGTTCCGACCGCCAGTGTCAGCAGGCCGTTGCCCAGATGCTCGCGAAAGGCCCGCTCGTCGACCCGGGCACTGTGCGCCATCAGCGGCGTGAACAGGCCGACGAGCAGCAGGGAGATGCCCATGCAGGCGTCCAGCACCTTTACCGGGACACCGTAGAGCCCGACCTCGGCCGGCGACCGGAAGAAGGCGAGCAGCACGGTGTCGGCGCGGAAATAGAGGACGCTGATCGTCGTGGCGACCGCCAGCGGGGCGGCCTGCCGGGCGAGATCGAGCCAGAGCGCCGGCTCGAGCCGCAGGCCGAAGCGCACGAGACGCTGCGCCGCGACCAGCGTCAGGGCCAGGGTCGCGATATAGCTGAGCCCCATGGCCACGACGAACCAGAAGGGCTCCGCACCCGCCCAGGCAAAGACGATGATCAGGGCGACGAGCACCAGCCCGCCGGTGAGCTCGGCGAGCACGACCCCCTGCTGCCGCAGCTTCTGCTGGAAGAGCCCGAAGAGCATGAGATGCGCCGAATAGGCGAGAAAGCCGAACGCCCCGCCGACGATGCCGAGCCGGTCCTGCGAATCGAGCGGCAGCACGAAGGCGAGGCCGGTAGCGAGCGCGAGCGCGCCGCCCGCGATCACGAGGCGCAGCCCGAGCAGGTTGGCGATCAGCCGGGACTGATCCGCCTCGGGCCGGGAGATCTCCCGCACGAAGAGGCTGGTGAGGCCAAGGTCGGCGAGGGCGATGACCAGCGCCAGATAGGCGACCGCGGTCCGGTAGTGGCCGAAGCCGGTGGGCTCGAGGATGCGGGTCAGCATCGCCGTGGTGCCCAGCGCCAGCAGCAGGAGAGCGACCCGGCCACCCATCAGCAGCACGAAGCGCGAGCCGAGCGTCGCGGCGAGGGTCACGGACCGTGGCTCAATCGAGGGGCCGAAGCTCGGGCGCCAGACCGAGCTCGCCGAGCGCTTGCGCGATCTCGGCCACGTAGACCGGATTCATCACGACCACGACATCCGGGCGAACGGCGCGGAGCTGCTCCGGCCGCTCGATCCGATGCCCCGTGCCGGCCATGTACCTGCCGGCCTTGTGCGGGTTGATGTCGACCACCGCGGCGATCTCGTCCCTCAGGCCGAGGCTCGTGAGATAGGCCACGGCCTTCGAGCCCGAGCCCCAGATCGCCACGCGCCGGCCGGCGCCATGCCAGGCGTCCACCTCCGCCCGGAGATCGGCGAGCTTGCGCGGCAGCGCGGCTGCGAACGCCTCGACGAGTGCTGCCGTCGCCTCGAGATCATCGACGATTTCGCCCGCCGGCCGGACCCGATCATCGCCGGGCCGCCCCTCGAGCAGGAGGTACTGGTCGGCATAGGCCGTCCGCACGTCGTCGACGACGAAGCCCGCCCGGGCGAAGAGCCGCGCCAGCGAGCCGGCGGTGAAATAGCTGCAGTGCTCGTAGTACATGTCCCAGAAGGCGTGCTCGGCGAGCACGCGCTTCGTATCCGGCACCTCGAAGAGGATGCGGACCTCCGGCCGGTCGCCGATGCTCCGCCGCACCTGCCTGATGAAGTCAAGGACGTCCGGGATGTGCTCCAGCGTGTGGCGGCAGCAGATGAAGTCCGCGGCGAGATCGGCATAGGCCGGCCCGTACCAGTCCTGGATGAAGGTCAGCCGTTCGGTCGTCTGGCCGACATCGCGATCCGGCCGGTAGCTCGGATCGATGCCGATGCCCCGCGCCCCGGTGCGCTCGACCAGGCGGCTGAGAAACTCCCCCTTGCCGCAGCCGATCTCCAGCACGGTCCTGTCGCGCAGCCGATGCTTGCGATCCTGGTCGTCGATCAGCTCGTCGACGAACCGGCGAAAGTGGCCGGAGAAGCCCTGGGTTTCCTCGTAGTCAGTCGAGTAGGTCACGGCCCCGGGATCGAAGCGCCGGTTCTGGATGAAGCCGCAGGCGGCACAGAAAACGAGCTCGAGATCGCCCGTCGGGAAATCGAGCGCCGTCTGCCGGTCGTCGACCAGGAGGCAGCTGTTCACCGGAATGCCTGGCTGCCTGTGGAACGGCCGTGGTGCCAGGGCCCCGCAGGCCCGGCAGCTCTCCTTCACCCGGCGGACGATCGTGGCACGAGCCGCGTGTCGAGCGCACCCGTGGCGATCATCTCCTTCACATGGCCAATGCGGAAATAGCGCGAGCCCAGGAACTGCTCCTTGGTCATGCCCACCTTGCGATAGGCCTCGTAGAGCTGGGAAATCCCGGCGCGCAGGGTCCAGACCGGGCGAAACGCCGGCAGGACGCGCCGGATCTTGTCGCAGTTGACCCGATAATTGCGCACGTCCGGGCTCGCCCCGCCTTCATAGGTGACGGTGGACCCGGGCACGACCTCCGCCACCATGTCGGCGACCTCGCGCACCCGGAAGTTCTCGGCCGTCTGGCCGACATTGAACGCCTCGTTGCGGACCACCTCGGCCGGCGCCTCGATCACGCACTTGAACGCGAGGGCGATGTCCTCGATGTGCACGAGCGGCCGCCAGGGCATGCCGTCGCTCTTGATCAGCACATGGCCGGTCGTCGTGGCGTAGCCGACGAGATTGTTGACCACGAGGTCGCCGCGCAGCCGCGACGAGAGCCCGTAGGCCGTGGCACTGCGCAGGAAGGTTGGCGTGAAGCGATCCGTGGCGAGTGGGGCCACATCGCGCTCCGTCCAGACCTTGCTCTCGGCATAGGGGGTCACCGGCGCCAGAGTGGCTGTCTCGTCGAGATAGTCGTCGCCGGCCGAGCCGTAATTGCTGCAGGACGACGAGAAGACGAAACGGCTGACACCGACGTCGCGAGCCAGCTCCGCCAGGCGCACCGATGCCTTGTGGTTGATGTCGTAGGTGATATCGGGATCCAGGTCGCCGAGCGGGTCGTTGGAGAGGGCGGCGAGATGCAGCACCGCGTCGCAGCCCTCGAGGTCGGCGCGCTCGATGTGGCGCAGATCCCTGACGATGGTCGGCAGCTCGGGAGCCGCCAGACCGGGGAAGTCGCAACCCTCGTAGAGCCGGCTGTCGAGGCCCACGACCTCGTGGCCGGCCCGTTGCAGCAACGGCACGAGGACGCGACCGATATAGCCGTCGCTGCCGGTGACCAGAACCTTCATGGAGCCGTTTTCCGTTATCTGGCGGGGATTTGCTCGACAGGGCTGGCTGCACGCGCGAGCCGCCCCCAAGACGCCCTGTGCCCCTCAGTATCAACTTGCGGTACGACCGGCTTCAAGTGCCCTGATGGCGGAACCGCATGTGCGGGTGCCAGTGTTGCAGCAACGCCCTTGGCGCGGCCGGGCGACTCCGGTGTCGCGCGCATGGCTGGTCCGCGCGATCATCGGTTGGCTCGGCACCCCCCGCCGGCGTAAGACGGCTTGGACGATCAGGGAAGGCATCGAGCGACATGGACGGGTCTCAACTCGGGCTCAAGCGCGACATCAGGGTCATCGGCGTGGTCGGCGCCGCGCATGGCGGCAGTCACTTCTTCCAC
The DNA here is from genome assembly GCA_030431615.1 of Alphaproteobacteria bacterium. Classification (GTDB taxonomy): domain Bacteria; phylum Pseudomonadota; class Alphaproteobacteria; order Geminicoccales; family Geminicoccaceae; genus SLRI01. Next base: position 2,126 of record JAUIID010000087.1, on the reverse strand, counting down.
CTGGTGCTGCCCCCGCTCTTTCCCTGGCTGCGCGAAGCCTTCGATGTGTCCTACACCGAGCTGGCGCTGGTCATGACCGTGTTCTTCGCGGTCTCGGCCCTGGCCCAGGCCGCCGCCGGCTTCGTCGTCGACCGCATCGGTGCCGCCAAGGTCCTGACGTTCGGCCTCGCCTCGCTCGGCGTCGGCGCCGTCCTCATCGCCATGGCCCCGGGCTACTGGGCCCTGCCTCCGGCGGCGATCCTGCTCGGCCTCGGCAACTCGGTCTTCCACCCGGCCGACTACGCCATTCTCAACCATCACATCACGCCCAACCGGATGGCCCGGGCCTTCAGCGTGCACACCGTCGGCGGCACGCTCGGCTGGGCCCTCGCCCCGCTCGTCATGGCGAGCAGTGCTGCACTCGTGTCGTGGCGCTTCGCCCTGGTGCTGGCCGCGGTCATCGCGCTCATCCTGACGCTCCTCGTGCTGTTCAGCCGCCGCCAGCTCGAGACGCCCAAGCAGCAACGCACCACCAACGCCGCCGACCGACGGCAGGAGCGAGGTGCCCTGGTCGCCCTCTTCCTCTCCGGCCCCATCCTCCTCTGCTTCGCCTATTTTGCACTGCAGGCATCGGGCTTTCTCGCCGTGCAGAGCTTCATGCCGCTGGCGCTGCACGAGCTCTTCGGCACGCCCATGATCATCGCCACCGGCACGATCACGGCCTTCATGCTCGGCAGCGCCATGGGCACGCTGATCGGCGGCGTGATCGCCGACGCCTCCGGGCGGTTCCAGCTGATGATCGCCGTCGGCCTGGCGCTGAGCGCCGGCTGCCTCCTGCTCGTCGGCTACGTCCCCATGCAGCCGGCCCTGCTCTTCGGCGTCCTCGCCATCGCCGGCTCGCTGCAGGGCACCACCACGCCCGCCCGCGACATGCTGGTGCGCAGCGCCACGCCGCCCGGCAGCACCGGCAAGGTGTTCGGCTTCGTCTATTCGGGGCTGGACCTCGGTGCCACAGTCATGCCGCTCGTCATGGGCTGGCTGCTCGACCACGGCCACGCGCAGGCGTTCTTCCCGCTGATCGCGGCAGTGACCCTGCTCACCATCCTGACGGCCACCAGCATCCCCAATCGCCGCGCCGCCGCCCCGGCCGCGGCCGAATAGGTCATGACACTGCCGCAAGCCAGTTAGCAGTTGCAGCATAGAGCCTATCCGGGCTAGCTTGCCGGCCTCGCATGTCCCGGCAGGCTGGGCGGCGCTGGCTGGTGACATCCGGCCGGCGCGGCCATGGCGATTCGGGCCACAGGCTCTTCATCCCGGCGATGCGGCACCTCTGCAGCGTGTCGGCCCGCCCCATATCTTGCTGGATTTCCTGCATGACGGCACTCGCCGAGGCCCGCCGCCAGTGGCTGGCCAACCCGCGCGGCGACATCCTGGCGGGCATCGTCGTCGCCCTGGCGCTGATCCCCGAGGCCATCGGCTTCTCGATCATCGCCGGCGTCGATCCGAAGGTCGGCCTCTACGCCTCGTTCTCGATCGCCGTGATCACTGCGCTCGTCGGCGGCCGGCCGGGCATGATCTCGGCGGCCACCGCCGCCATCGCCGTGCTGGTGGTGCCGCTGGTCCGCGATCACGGTGTCGAGTACCTCTTCGCCGCGACCATCCTGATGGGTGTCATCCAGATCCTGGCCGGCTTCCTCAGGCTCGACCTGCTCATGCAGTTCGTCTCGCGCTCGGTGGTCACGGGCTTCGTCAATGCGCTCGCCATCCTGATCTTCATCGCCCAGGTGCCGCAGCTCATCGGCGTGACCCCGGTGACCTACGTGATGGTGGCCGCCGGCCTCGCCATCATCTACATCCTGCCGCGCTTCACCCGGGTGGTGCCGTCGCCGCTGATCGCGATCATCGTGCTCACTGTCATCTCGATCTATGGCGGGCTCGACGTGAACACGGTGGGCGACATGGGCCAGCTGCCGTCGAACCTGCCCTACTTCTTCATCCCCGACGTGCCGCTCACCCTGGAAACGCTGCAGATCATCCTGCCGTTCTCGCTCACCATGGCGGCCGTGGGCCTGCTCGAATCGATGATGACGGCGCAGATCGTCGACGACCTCACCGATACGCCGAGCGACAAGCGGCGCGAGTGCAAG
>JAUIID010000086.1 GCA_030431615.1 Alphaproteobacteria bacterium | reverse complement strand
CGCGCCGCCTTCATCAAGGCCCGGATCATCGCCGGCGACCGGCCGGCGGGCGAGGGCTTCCTCCGTCGCCTCGCCCCCTTCGTCTGGCGCCGGCATCTCGACTACGCGGCCATTCGCGACATCCATTCGATCAAGCGGCAGATCAACGCGCATCGCGGCTTCGGCACGATCGGCGTGCGCGGCCACGATCTCAAGGTCGGCCGGGGCGGCATCCGCGAGATCGAGTTCTTCGTGCAGACCCAGCAACTGATCCTCGGCGGCCGCCACCCCGAGCTGCGCGACCCCCGGACCCTCGCGACCCTGGAGAAGCTGGTCGAGGGCCGCTGGGTAGACGGTGCAGCCGGCGACGATCTGGACCAGGCCTACCGCTTCCTCAGGGCACTCGAGCATCGCCTGCAGATGGTCGCCGACAAGCAGACCCAGACCCTGCCGACCCGCGACAACGAGCTCGACCAGTTCGCCCGCTTCGCCGGCTTCGCCGACACGGACGCGCTCGGCGCCGCCATCATGGTCGTGCTGCAAGCCGTCGAGCGCCATTATGCCCAGCTCTTCGAGGCCGAACCGGATCTCGGCGCCGGGCGCCAGCTCGTCTTCACCGGCACCGATGACGACCCCGGCACGCTCGAGACCCTGCGCGAGATGGGCTTCAAGGACCCGGCCGCCGCGGCCGGCCGGATCAGGCAATGGCACCACGGCCACATCCGTGCCACGCGCAGCACCCGGGCGCGCGAGATCCTGACCGAGCTGACCCCCGGCATCCTGAACGCCCTGCAGCGGCAGGCGGATGTCGACGAGGCCTTCCGGTTGTTCGACGCCTTTCTCGGCGGCCTGCCCGCCGGCGTGCAGTTCTTCTCGCTGGTGCGTGCCAACCCGAACCTGCTCACCCTGATCGGCGATCTGATGGGGGCGGCCCCCCGGCTGGCGCAGGTGCTCGCCGGCAATGTGGCGCTTTTCGATGCCATGCTGGCGCCCGACTTCTTCGAGCCCCTCCCCGAAGAGGAGTCGCTCGAGGCCGAGTTCGGCCGGCTCCGGCGCGATGCGCGGCATCTCGAGGGCCTGCTCGATCTCTGCCGGCGCTGGGCCCAGGGCCGGCAGTTCCAGGCCGGGCTGCACGTGCTGCTCGGCCTTGCGGACGCCGCCACCGCGAGCCGGGCGCTCACCAGCATCGCCGAGCTCGTCATCCGCACCCTCCTGCCGGAGGCCGAGAACTGGCTGGAGGAGCAGCACGGCCGGATCGAGGGCGGCAGCTTCTGCGTGCTCGGCCTCGGCAAGCTCGGCTCGCGCGAGCTGAGCCTCGGCTCGGACCTCGACCTCGTCTTCATCTTCGAGGCTCCCGAAGACGCGGAATCGGACGGGGCGAAGCCGCTCGCCGCCACGACCTACTACGCCCGGCTCGGCCAGCGCCTCGTCAGCGCCATCAGCGCCCGGACGGCCGAGGGCCGGCTCTTCGAGATCGACACGCGCCTGCGGCCATCCGGCAATGTCGGGCCGATCGCCTGCAGCCTCGCCAATTTCCGCCGCTACCAGGAGACCACGGCACAGGTCTGGGAGCGCCAGTCGCTGACCCGTGCCCGCGTCGTCGCCGGCGATCCCGGCCTCGCCGCCGACGTGACGGCCGCCATCGACGAAGCGCTGGCCCGTCCGGCGGAGCCGGAGCAGCTGGCCCGCGAGGTCCGCGCCATGCGGCTGCGGATCTTCAAGGAGCACGGCAGCGACAGCCCCTGGAACCTCAAGCATTGCCGGGGCGGCCTCGTCGATCTCGAATTTGCGGCACAGTATCTCGTCCTGCGGCACGGCCCCGGGCATCCGGGTCTGCGGCGCACCGATACCGGCGGCATCCTCGAAGCGGCCATCGAGGCCGGCCTGATCGAGGCGGCGGTCGGCCGCCAGCTCCTGCAGGCGCTGGCCCTCCTGCAGGCGCTGCAGGCGGTGCTCCGCCTCTCCCTGAGCGACCGCTTCGAGCCGCGGCAGGCACCCATGGGGCTGCGCGAGGCCCTGGTGCGGGCGGCCAATCGCCAGCTCGGCCTGGGTGTGCCCGTGGCCCATTTCGCGGCGGTAGAGGAGCTGCTCGTCGAGTGCGAGACAGCGGCACGCCAGTACTTCGATATGCTCTGCCCGCCCGACGAGGACGGGGAGCCCAACATGACAGACGAGGGGAATACGCCATGAGCGAGCTCAAGGAAGGCGACATGATGCCGGCGTTCGAGCTGCCGACCGACGGGGGCGGCACGGTCTCGAGCGAGAGCCTGAAGGGCCGGCCCTACGTGCTCTATCTCTACCCCAGGGACGACACGCCGGGCTGCACCAAGGAAGCGCAGGGCTTCACCGAGCAGAAGGCCGCCTTCGCGGCGCTGGGCGTGCCGGTCGTCGGGCTTTCGAAGGACGACGTCGCGAGCCACGACAAGTTCAAGCAGAAGTACGAGCTCGACCTCGTGCTCGCCTCCGACGAAAGCGGCAAGCTGGTCGAGGGGCTGGGCGCCTGGGTCGAGAAGAGCAATTACGGCAAAACCTACATGGGCATCGACCGCTCCACCTTCCTCGTCGACGGCGAGGGCCGGATCGCCCGGGCCTGGCGCCAGGTCAAGGTGCCGGGCCATGTCGAGGAAGTCCTCGACGCCGCGCGCGCACTCGGCGGCTGAGTCAGGGAGAACGGAACTTGAGCCCTCGCACCCTGGCGCTCGATGGCGCGCTGCAGACCTATCTCGATGCGCATGGCGGGCGCGAGCACCCGGAGCTGGCCCGCCTGCGCGCGGCGACCGATGCGCTGGCCGATGGCGGCATGCGCAGCTCGACCGTGCAGGTCCAGCTCCTGGCCCTCCTGATCGAGCTCATCGACGCGCGGCGCGTCCTCGAGATCGGCTGCTTTACGGGCTATGGCACCCTCGGCATGGCCCTGGCCCTGCCGCCGGAAGGCCGGCTCACCACGCTCGACGTCAACGACGAATGGCCGGCGCTCGGCCGCCTGCACTGGCGGGAGGCCGGCGTCGCCCAGCGCATCGACTTCCGCCAGGGCCTCGCCATAGACAGCATCGCCGAGCTGATCGCCGAGGGCGCTTCCGGCAGCTTCGATCTCGTCTACATCGATGCCGAGAAGAAGGCCTACCCGCAATACTATGAGGCTGCCCTCGGCCTCCTGCGGCCGGGCGGCCTCATCGCCCTCGACAACATGCTCTGGCACGGGTCGGTGGCCGATCCCGACGACCGGTCGCGGCAGACCGAGACGCTGCGCGGGCTCACCCGCGAGATCCACGGCGACGAGCGGGTGACGCCGGTGCTCTTGCCGATCGGCGACGGCCTGCTCCTCGCGCGCAAACGCGGCTGATCCGGGCAGGCTGTCCTGACCGACACACCGGCCGCCGATCGCCGCCACGAACTCGAGGATGTGCGCCGGCTCTTCGAGCGGCGCGAGATCCTCGTCGAGATCGCCCGCCGCGAGGGCGGCCGGGCGGCAGAGCGGGCCGCCGGGCTGGCCGAGCACGAGGCCGAGACGCTGCTCGAGCGGCGGCTGCGGCGCCTGACCGATTCCGAACTCGCCTTCCTCGTCGAGACCCTGCCGCCGACCGAGCGGCGCCTGGCCTGGCAGCTGATGCCCAACGCGCGGGCCGGGGCCGTGCTCTGGGAGGTCGGCGACGAGGTGGCCGACGACCTGGTCGCCCAGACCGACGACCACCGACTCCTGGCCATTGCCCGCCAGCTCCACCCGGACGGGCTCGTCGAGGTCATCGACCACCTGCCGGACACCGTGCGCCGGGAGCTGGAGGCCGGGCTGCCGCCCAGGGTCCGCGACTGGCTGATCGATGTGCAGACCTATCCCGAGGAGACGGTCGGGCGGGAGATGAGCCAGGAGGCGGTCGCCATCGTCGACACGGCGACCGTGAAGGAGGCGCTGAAGACGTTGCGGCGCCTGAAGGCGCTGCCCCAGCAGACCGACAAGCTCTTCGTCGTCGACCGGACCCGTCGGCTGGTCGGCGTGGTCCGGCTCGAGCAGCTGGTCACGACCCCGCCCCGCCGCGCCATCGCCGATATCGTCGACCGCTCGCCCATCACCTTCAGCCCGACCGAGCAGGCCCATGCGGCGGCCAACGCGTTCGAGCGCTACGACCTCGTCTCCGCCCCCGTCGTCGACGCCGATGGCCGGCTGCTCGGCCGGCTCACGGTGGACACGATGATGGAGGTGCTGCGCGAGGAGGCGGAGCAGCAGGCGTTCAACCCGAGCGGGCTGAGCGGCGAGGAGGACCTCTTCGGCCCGGTCTGGCGGTCGGCCCGCCAGCGCTGGGCCTGGCTCGGCCTGAACCTCGTCACGGCCTTCATCGCGTCACGCATCATCGGCGTCTTCGAGGGCAGCATCGAGAAGCTGGTGGCGCTGGCCACGCTGATGCCGATCGTCGCCAGCGTTGGCGGCAACACGGGCAACCAGACGATCGCCCTGGCCATACGCGGTCTGGCGCTCGGCCAGATCGACCGGGCCAATCTCTGGAGCTTCCTGCGCAAGGAATGCGGCATCGGGCTCGTCAATGGCGCGATCTGGGGCAGCGTGATGGGTGCGGTCGCCGCCGTGCTCTACCAGAACCCGACGCTCGGCCTCGTCATGACCGTCGCCATGATGCTCAACCTCTGTCTCGCCGCCCTCGTCGGCGTCGGGGTGCCGAGCCTGATGGCGCGGTTCGGCCGCGACCCGGCCATGGGCAGCTCGGTGCTGCTCACCTTCCTCACCGACAGCCTCGGCTTCTTCATCTTCCTAGCCCTGGCCTCGCTCTTCCTCGTCTGAGCGTCGCGGCCCGGGCTCAGGCCGGCACGGCCAGGCGCTGGCGCCGGACCCGCTCCGGCAGCATGGCGACGTCGAGCGGTGCGAGGTCCGCGACCCGCAGGAAGTCGCCGAGCGTCGTGCCGGTGGCCGCGCTGTCGTCGAGCGCCGGCCCGCGGCCGGCCAGGAGGTCGTCGAGATGCACCGTCCTGAGGTCGACGCTGAACCGCGTGACGCCCGAGCAGTTCGGGGCCGTCGCGTGCAGGTGGCAGGTCGAGAACAGCATGGCGTCACCGGCGCCGCCGGCGATCCGGATCTCGCCCCGCGTGTCGATCGGCTGGCGCGGCAAGGGGTGCGGGCGCGCCTCTGCCTTTACCTGACCGGCCGCGGCGAACCGGCTGTTGGCGACCCAGTCGTCGTAGTCGAACCCGGAGGAGCCGTTCGTCACCTGCTCGTCGAAGTAGCGCACGAACATGGACATCGTGTTGTCGCCGACCACCGGCCAGACCGGGATCCAGAAGTTCACGAGCTGGCGCGGGTGCGCGTACCAGGTGTCGCGATGCGCCTTGTAGGCATAGCTGACGCCCGAGGTCAGGTAGTCGTCCGAGGGCACGACCCGAAGCCGCGGCAGGTCGAAATAGGTGCGCAGCGGATCGCAGCCGAGCTCGGTCAGATAGGTCTGGCAGAGCTCCTTCGCCCCGGCCGCGTTGGTGAAGCCGGACTTGAGGGGCCCCACCCGCCGGATGAACTCCTCGACCGCCATCTGGAACTGCGCGCGCTCCGGATCGTACCCGGCGAAGGCGTCCTCCGCCATTTCCTGCGCCAGGGCACAAAGCGCCCGCGAGCCCCGGACGTCCGTGTAGAGGAAGAAGTCGCCCTCGAAGACCCGGGCGCGGCGTTCGTCGTCCGGCAGATGGCGATTGAGGTAGAGCGTGGTCATCGGCGTCATCCCCCGCGTGCCGTAGCGCCCGGTCCGGACCGAAAGTGGCTGACCTAGGCAATTGCTAGGAAAATTATAGGACAACCGCAGGGCGCGGCAATCCCTTTCTGCGAGGAGCGCCATACGGCGGGGCTGCCGCTCTATCGATCGCCGGCTGGCTGGAGCTGGCCGAGCGCTTCATGGATGATGGCTGCGACGCCTGCCGCGCCGCCGGCTGCGTCGATCCGCCGCCAGTCGACGGTGCTCGTGTCCATCGCCGCCTGGGCGCGCACGACCTCGACATCGGCATCCGACGCATCGCCGGTTCGCCTGGCCACGCGGTTTTCCAGCGTGGGCTGGTCGGCCTCCAGCCAGAACCCGGCGAAGGGCACACCATGGGCCACAGCGGCGGCGGCGATCCGCTGCCGCTGCCAGTCCTGGCCGAAGACCCCGTCCGCGATCACCGTCCGCCCCGCCTCGAGCAGCACCTCCGCCCGGGCCGCGAGACGCTCGAAGACCTCGTTCGACACACCTTCGGTATAGGCTTCCGCCGGCAGCGGCGCCTCCGGCTCGCAGCCGAAGAGGCGCTTGCGGATCACGTCCGAGCGCAGCACGAACGCACCCGGCATGGCGCCGATCCCCGGCGCCAGCAGCCGGGCTACGGTCGACTTGCCGGTGCCGGAACGACCGCCAATGGCGATCAGCCGGGGCGGCGCCGGCTCCAGCGCCCGGCTGGCGAGGTCGAGATAGCCCCGCGCCAGCGCACCGTGGCCGGCAAAGCCCTCGACCTTGGCGCGCACGGCCGCACGGATGGAGACGAAGAGCGGCAGGAGCGCCTGGCCCTCATCGTCCTCGCGCTGCTCGTTCCAGGCCTGCAGCAGGCCCTGCGCCGCGGGCCGGTAGCCGCGATCGACAAGGTCCATGATCAAAAAGGCGAGGTCGTAGAGCAGGTCCACCCGGGCGAAATCATCGTTGAACTCGATGCAGTCGAAGAGGACCGGCCGGCCGTCGAGCAGCACGATGTTGGCGAGATGCAAATCGCCGTGGCAGTGGCGGACGAGGCCGGCGGCACACCGCGCGTCGAGCAGCCCGGCCCGCCGGTCGAGCTCCGCGGCCGTGCGCGCAACGAGCGCCTCGACCGGCTCGGCCGCGAAGATCTCCGGCGCCGAGCGCCTCAGGTCCTCGGCATTGCCGTCCGCCACCTCGCGCATGGCGACCGCCCCGCCCGCCTCGGCCAGCGGCTCCAGGCGCTCGTGGAACCCGGCGATGGTCCGGGCCAGCGCCTCGACCAGGGCCGCGTCCAGCTCGCCGCGCTCGGCCACATGGTCGAGCCGGCAGTATTCCGGGAAGCGGCGCATCTCGAGGAGCCATTCCACGGGCTCGCCCGGCCCGTCGAGCGCCAGGCCATCGCCGGTGCGGGCCACCGGCAGGACGCGCTCGTAGAGTTCAGGCGCCGTGCGCCGGTTCAGCCGCAGCTCCGCCTCGAGTGCCGCCCGCCTGGCGTCGAGCGTGGTGAAGTCGAGAAAGCTGAAGGCCACGGGCTTCTTCAGCTTGTAGGCGCGGTCCGGCGTCAGCAGAATGATGGCGGCATGCGTCTCGATGCGCTCCACCGGCCCCGGCAACAGGGTCGCGATCGCGTCGACCCCCGCCTTGTCGTGGCCCCTGCCCGTCTCTACATGACTGGTCAGTGAAACCTCCTGTTTTCCGAGAGATCAATGGACATTTGCCACGGTACCCTCGCCCTCATCGGTAACACACCACTGGTGCGCCTCAACCACCTGTCGGACGAGACCGGCTGCGAGATCCTCGGCAAGTGCGAGTTCATGAACCCGGGGGGCAGCATTAAGGACCGGGCGGCCCTCGCCATCGTCGAGGATGCCGAGGAGCAGGGGCTGCTCCGGCCGGGCGGGGTGATCGTCGAGGGCACCGCCGGCAATACCGGCATCGGCCTCGCCGTGGTCGGCAATGCCAAGGGCTACCGGACGGTGATCGTCATTCCCGAGACGCAGAGCCAGGAGAAGAAGGACATGCTCCTGGCCCAGGGTGTCGAGCTCATCCAGGTGCCGGCCGTGCCCTACCGCGACCCGAACAACTACGTGAAGTATTCCGGCCGCCTCGCCGCCGAGCTCGCCGAGAAGGAGCCCAACGGGGCGATCTGGGCGAATCAGTTCGACAATACCGCCAACCGCACGGGCCACTACCGCAATCTCGGCCCCGAGATCTGGCGCCAGACCGATGGCAAGGTGGATGCCTTCACCTGTGCTGCCGGCACGGGCGGCACGGTCGCCGGCGTCGGCCAGTATCTCAAGGAGCAGAACCCGAAGGTCCGCATCCAGCTCGCCGACCCGATGGGTGCCGCCCTCTACAATTTCTACAAGCACGGCGAGCTGAAGGCCGAGGGCAGCTCGATCACGGAAGGCATCGGCCAGGGGCGGATCACCGCCAATCTGGAGGATGCCCCGATCGACGACGCCTACCAGATCCCCGACGAGGAGGCGTTGCCGGTGGTCTTCGACCTGATCCAGCGCGAGGGCCTGGTTCTCGGCGGCTCCTCCGGCATCAACGTCGCCTCGGCCGTCCGCCTCGCCCGCGAGCTCGGCCGTGGCCACACCATCGTCACCGTGCTCTGCGACTCCGGCAGCCGCTACACATCGAGGCTCTTCAACCCTACCTTCCTTGCCGGGAAGAACCTGCCGATCCCGCCCTGGATGAACGAGGGCGCGTGAGCGGCCCGCCAGGGAGCAGCATTTTGACCGATCCTCTCGTCTCGACCGACTGGCTCGCCGAGCGCCTGGAGGCGCCCGACATCCGTGTGGTCGACTGCTCCTGGTTCATGCCGGCCGAAGGCCGCGACCCGAAGGCCGAGTATGCGGCGGCGCATATTCCAGGCGCCGTCTTCTTCGATATCGAGGATGTCTCGGAGAGCGACACCGATCTGCCGCACATGCTGCCGAGCCCGGCCAAGTTCGCGTCCCGGGTGCGCAAGCTCGGGCTCGGCGACGGCGTGCGCATCGTCGTCTACGACAACAACCGATTCTACGCCTCGGCCCGGGTCTGGTGGATGTTCCGGGTGATGGGCCACGAGGACGTCGCCGTGCTCGATGGCGGGCTCGCCAAATGGCGTGCCGAGGGGCGGCCCGTGGACGACCTCCCCGTCCGCCCGACCGAGCGCCATTTCACGCCGCGCATGAACAATTTCCTCCTTCGCGACCTCGAGCAGATGCGCGCCAATGTGACGAGCCGGCGCGAGCAGGTGGTCGACACCCGCTCGGCCGCCCGGTTCACCGGCAGTGTCGCCGAGCCCCGCCAGGGCCTCCGGGCGGGCCACATCCCGGGCTCGCGCAACCTGCCCGCCAGCGACCTCGTTGCGACCGAGGGCACGCTCAAGGACGCGCAGGCGCTGACGGCCCTCTTCGGCGCCGCCGGCGTCGATCTCGACCAGCAGATCACGACGAGCTGCGGCTCCGGGGTCTCGGCCGCCGTTGCCAGCCTGGCGCTCGCCCGGCTCGGCCGGTCCGACGTGGCCCTCTATGACGGCTCCTGGACCGAATGGGGCAGCCGCCCCGACACGCCCGTCGCCCGCTGACGGGGCGGGCTTCCAGGGTGCAGGAGCGACCTTACGGCAGCTGGCCATCGCCGCTCAGTGCGGCGAGCGCCACCGGTGCCCAGAACCGGCTGGGCCAGATCGTGCTCGACGGCGAACGGGTTTTCTGGCTCGAGGGGCGGCCGGCCGAAGGCGGCAGGGTCACGCTCATGGCCCTCGACCGGTCCAGCGCCGACCGGCAGGCCATCGAGCTGACCCCGGCACCGTTCAATGTCCGCACACGGCTCCACGAATATGGCGGATCCTGCGTCGCCGCACGGGATGGCCTCGTCGTCCTGGTGAGCGACCGCGACCAGCGCCTCTATCGCCGGGACGGGGACGGCTCGTTCCACCCGATCAGCCCCGACACCGGCGGTGCCCTGCGGTTTGCCGAGCCCCTGATCGACTGGCAGCGCCAGCGCGTCGTGGCCGTGGCCGAGGACCACCGCACCGGGGGAGAGCCGGCCAACCTGCTGGTCGCCCTGCCGCTCGCCGGCGGCGATCCCGTGACGCTGGCCGAGGGCCACGACTTCTTCGCCTCGCCGCGCCTGTCGCCCGACGGCAACCGGCTCGCCTGGCTGGTCTGGGACCATCCGGACATGCCCTGGGACGCCACGCGCCTGATGACCGCCCGGCTCGCCCCGGATGGTGCAGTCACCGACGCAAGCTGCGTCGCCGGGGCGGGTGGCGGCGAGGCGGTGCTGCAGCCGGAGTTCATGGCCGACGGCCGGCTCCTCTACCTCAGCGACCGCACCGGCTACTGGAACCTCTGGCAGGAAGGCGGCGAGGCACCGCTTCTGGAGCGCGACAGCGATTTCGGCGGCCCACTCTGGCAGGTCGGCAATCGCTGGTGGACGCCTATCGACGCGAAGCGCTGCCTCGTCACCTGGGGCGAGGACGGTCTCGGCCGCCTCGGCATCCTCCAGCTCGAGGGCGGCCGGCTCGAGCCTCTGGACCTCCCCTTTGCCGAGTACACCGAGATCCACGCCGCCGGCGATCGAGCCGTCTTTCGCGGCTCGGCGGTGGACCGCCCGGCCGAGATCGCGACCCTCGACCTCGCGAGTCGCAGGCTCGAGACCGTCTGTGCCGCGGGCCCGCTCGAGCTCGACCCGCCCTGGATCTCGACGCCGCGCGCGATCAGCTTTCCGAGCCGCAACGGCCGCACCGCGCACGCCTTCCACTACCCGCCGACCAACCCGGACTTCCGGGCACCCGGGGCCGAGAAGCCGCCGCTCATCGTCCGCAGCCACGGCGGCCCGACCGGTGCCGCCTCGTCGGCGCTCCGCCTCGGCTACCAGTTCTGGACCAGCCGCGGCTTCGCCATCGTCGACGTCGACTATGCCGGCAGCACGGGCTACGGGCGTGCCTACCGGGACAGGCTGAACGGGCTCTGGGGTATTGCCGATGTCGAGGACTGCGTCGCCGCCGCCGAGCACCTCGTCGCCGCAGGCGAGGCCGATCCCGATCGCCTCGTCATCAGTGGCGGCAGTGCCGGCGGCTTCACCACGCTCGCCGCCCTCACCTTCCACGACACGTTCAAGGCCGGCGCCTCGCATTATGGCATCGGCGATCTCGAAGCGCTGATGCGCACCACCCACAAGTTCGAGGCCCGCTATCTCGACCGGCTGATCGGCCCCTGGCCCGAGGGCGCCGGGCTCTACCGCGAGCGCTCGCCCATCCACCACACCGACCGGCTGAGCTGCCCGCTGATCCTCTTCCAGGGCCTCGAGGACAAGGTGGTGCCGCCCGACCAGGCCTGGGCCATGCGCGACGCGCTGCGGGCCAAGAAGCTGCCCGTCGCCTGCCTCGAGTTCGCGGGCGAGGGCCACGGCTTCCGCTCGTCCGAGGTGCAGCGGACGGTGCTCCTTGCCGAGTACGCCTTCTACTGCCGGATCTTCGGCATCGTGCCGGCCGAGCCCCTGCCGCCGATCGAGATCGAGAACCTGGATCACCGGGAGGAAGGCCGATGAGAAGACTTGGCTGCGGGCTGGCGCTGGTGCTCCTGGCCCATGCGGCGCAGGCCGGCGAAGCGGTCGTCGAGGCGGTCGAAGCGCGCCAGGAGGCCGCCGGCACCTGGCGGTTCGACGTCACCGTCCGGCACGCCGACGAGGGCTGGGACCATTATGCCGACAAGTGGGTGGTGCTGACCCCGGACGGGCAGGTGCTCGGCGAGCGCGTGCTTCTGCACCCCCACGACGACGAGCAGCCCTTCACCCGCTCGCTCGGCGGCGTGGCGATCCCGCCGGGCACCGAGGAGGTTCTGGTCCAGGCCGAGGACAGCGTGCATGGCGCCGGGCCGACCTTCGCCGTGCGCCTCGGTCAGTAGATGCCCAGGAATGTGGCGAGCACCCTTGCCGACCCGGGCTCCTGACCGATAGACCCGGACCGAAGGCGGCGCTCCGGCCGCCGGGATGGGGATGCAGATGACAACGAATGTTCTGAAACGCCGCGTGCTTGCCGGCGAGCGCGTCTATGGCTGCTGGCTCGGCCTCGCCGATGCCGCCGTCGCCGAGCTTTTGGCCCATGCCGGCTACGACTTCCTGATCCTCGACCAGGAGCACGGCCCGGGCAGCCTGGAGACAGCCGCCGACGTGATGCGTGCCGCGGAGGCCGCCGGCTGCCCCCTGGTCGTCCGCGTGCCCTGGAACGATCAGGTCTATCTCAAGCGCATCCTCGACCTCGGCGCCACCTCGGTGATGATCCCGCTGCTCGAGGGTGCGGAGGCGGCGAAGGCCGCCGTCGCCGCCTGCCGCTACCCGCCCTATGGCACGCGCGGCTATGCGGCAGCGGGGCATCGCTGCACCCGCTGGGGCAAGGACACGGACTACCTCGCCGAGTGGAACGACACACTCATGATCCTGGGCCAGCTCGAGAGTGCCGAGGCTGCCGACCAGGCGGCGGCGATCGCCGCGATCGATGGCATCGACATGCCGTTCATCGGCATCAACGACATGGCGGGCTCGATCGGCCGGCTCGGCCAGCTGGATCACCCCGAGGTCAGGGAACTGGTCGAGCGCTGCGAGAAGAATCTGCGTCCGTCCGGCAAGCCCATCGGCACGGTGCCGTCGGCGATGCGCAGCATTCCGGAGCTTTTCGACGCCGGCTACACGATGGTCGCCGGTGCGGGCGACGCGATGATGCTGCGCAAGGCGGCGGTCGCTGATCTCGAGGCGCACCGGCCCGGCGCCTGATGGATCGCCCCGACGCGGCACCTTTGGCCGCCGCGTCGGGGCGAGCGTTTCAGCTCTTCTTGGCTGCGGCCGTAGCTTCGAGCACCTGCCCGACGCCCTGGGCGATCAGCGGCAGGACCGGGGTCATGAAGCAGCGCACGCCGAGATCGGTGTAGCGCGCGACATTCTGGTGGCCGAGCAGCAGCGTGCCGGGGGTGCGACCGGCGGCGGCGATGCGCTGCAAGGTCCGGTCGATCGTGCCCTGCACCTCCGGGTGCTGGATGTTGCCGATGTGGCCCATGGAGGCGGCGAGGTCCGAGGGCGCCACGAAGAAGACGTCGATATGGTCGACGGCGAGGATGGCATCGAGGTTCTCGACGGACTTCGCGTCCTCGACCAGGGCGATCAGCATGGTCTGGTCGTTGGCGACCTGGAGGTAGTCGGGCACGCCGAAGCCCTGCCGGCCCGTGAACAGGCCGCGCCGGCCGATCGGCGCGAACTTGGCGGCCTCGACGAAGCCCTTGGCATCGGCGGCCGTGTCGATGTGCGGCACGCAGATGGCCTGGGCGCCGAGATCGAGGGCCCGGTAGATCGTGCCGTAGTCCAGGGAATTGACGCGGACGATCGAGGTCATGCCCCAGAGGTCGCAGGCCCGGGTGAGGTCGCCGATATGGCCGAAATCGACCGGCCCGTGCTCGCCCTCGAGCCAGATCGCATCGAGGCCCATGGGGCCCACCTGGTCGATCAGGTCCGTCGAGGCGAGGCCGCCGAGCGAAACGACGATCCCCCCCGCCTTCAGCTTCTCCTTGGCCCGGTTCGGCCGGATCTTGCCCATCATCTTCTCCCTTTTCAGATAACCTGACCCTGTATCGTCAGAAACCGAGCAGCCGCGGCAGCCAGAGGACCACGATCGGGAAGTACGTGACGATCATCAGTCCCGCAATCAGCGGTAGCAGGAAGGGTGCCACGGCCCACGATACCTGGCCGAGGGACAGGCCGCTGATGTCGCGCATGATGAAGAGCGAGAGGCCCATGGGCGGCGTATACTGGCCGATCATGATGTTCAGCACGACCACGACGCCGAAATGCAGGGGGTCGATCCCGTACGTGCCGACGGCTACCGGCAGCAGCATCGGCCCCAGGATGAAGAGCAGGATCGCGTTCTCGATCAGCGCACCCAGGATCAGGAGCACGATGTTGACCATCAGGAGGAACATCCAGGGCGACTCGAACCACGTCGCCGAGACCTCGGCGATCTGCTGCGGCACGTCGCCCACCGTCAGCACCCAGCCGAAGAGCAGCGCGTTGGTGATGATGAAGAGCAGCTTGGACGTGGAGAGCACCGTATCCCGGATGACGTCCAGGAAGGTGACGAGCCCGAGGTCGCGATAGACGATCGCCGAGAGGAAGAGCGCGTAGAGCACGGCCACGGTCGCGGCCTCGGTCGGGCTGAAGATGCCGAGCGTCATGCCGCCGACGATGATCACGGGCGTGAGGAGCGGCGGGAAGGCCTTGATGAAGGCTCTGAGCAGGGCGCCGAGCGCCGGCCACTCGCTGTTGTAGTAGCCGCGCCTCCTGCCGATGATGAAGACGTAGACCATCAGGCAGATGGTGATGACGAGGGCCGGCATCACCCCGCCGAGGAAGAGGCCGACGACCGAGACCTCGGCAAGGATGCCGAAGAGGACCATGGGCACGCTCGGCGGCAGGATTGGCCCGATGACCGATGAGGCAAGCGTGATGCCGACGGCGAAGCGCTTCTCGTAGCCCTGGCGCTCCATGGCGCGCAGCTCCATGCGGCCGAGCCCGGCCACGTCGGCGAGCACCGACCCCGACATGCCGGCGAAGATCAGGCTGGCCAGGATGTTGACGTGGCCGAGGCCGCCCGGGATCCGCCCGACCGCGAGGTTCGCGAAATCGAAGATCCGGTCGGTGATGCGCGCGGCGTTCATCAGCGCACCGGCGAGCATGAAGAGCGGGATCGCCAGGAGGGCGAAGCCCTCGATCGAGAAGGCGAGCTTCTGCGCCACGATGGTGAGCGGGAAGCCCTCGACCCAGAGATAGATGAGCGAGCAGAAGCCGAGCGCGAAGGCGACCGGGAAGCCCAGGAAGATGACGACGAGGCTGGCGGCCAGCAGGCCGAGGATGAAGAAGTCGAGGTTCACGGGCGGCGGTCGCGACGCAGATTGCCGAGCTCGGTCCAGCCGCGGCGGAGATAGATCCAGATCATGGCGGCGGCGGCAATCGGCACGATGGCGATGACGTAGGCGAGCTTGATGCGCAGCGTCGGCAGGCGCTCGAAGGTCATCTGCTGCATGTAGCTGATTGAGCCGGCTATGACGGCGAGGAGGAAGACGACCGTGCAGAGGCCCCAGAGCGCGTAGAAGATGCGCCGGGGCCAGCTGTCACCGGCGAAGTCGAGCAGCTCGACGCGGGCATGCTGGCCGTGGCGGACGAGGGTGATGGCGCCGAGGAAGGTCAGCCAGATGACCAGCACCCCGCTGAGCTCCTCGGGCCATTCGAGCGGCGCGTTGAAGACGTAGCGCAGCGTGATCTGCAGGGCCGAGATCACCACGACGAAGACGAGGATGCACTCGGCCAGCAGCAGCTCCGGCTCGTGCAGCGAGCGGCGGAGCCAGTCGACGGCGCTGCCCTCGCCCGGCTCGCCGTCCTCGTCCGGGAGATGGGCCGGCGCCACGGTGATCAGTTGGCCGAAGCGGTCTCGAGCACGCGCTCGACGAGGTCATCCGGCCATTTCGGGCCATCGAAGGTGGCCGCCACCTCCTTCTGCACCGCCGCGCGGAAGGCCTCGATGTCGAGTCCGTCCTCGGGCCCGATGATGGTCATGCCGGCATCGGCCAGCACCGCGGCGAGCGCCGCCTCCTGGGCCTTCGTCTCCTCGGTGATCCATTCCCGCGCCTCGAGTGCCGCGCGCTCGATCGCGTCCTGGGCCTCGGGCGAGAGCTGCTGCCAGGCATTTTCGTTGATGACGATGGCCAGCACGTTGAGCTGGTGGCCGGTGAGCATGAGGTAGTTCTGCACTTCGTAGAGCTTGTTCGTCTCGATCGTCGGCAGCGGGTTCTCCTGCCCGTCGACGACGCCCTGGCGCAGCGCCTGGAACAGCTCGGAGAACGGCACCGGTGTCGGCGTGGCGCCCATGCCGCGGATGACCGCGAGCGAGATCTCGTTCGGCACCGCCCGGATCTTCATGCCCGCGACATCGTCGAGGGTGCGCACCGGCGTGTCGCCGGTGGTGAGATTGCGCTGGCCGTAATAGGTGCTCTCGATGATCCGCAGCCCGCCACGCTCCAGGAGCTGTGCGTTCCAGGCCTGGCCGAGCTCCGGCGAATCCAGGACGCGGCGCTGGGCCGCCTCGTCCTCGTAGAAATAGCCGGCATTGTAGACCGAGAACTCGGGCACGATGTCGGCGAGCAACGGATAGGTCAGGAGCCCCATCGGCACCGTGCCGGTCCGCACCGAGGAGAGGT
This sequence comes from Alphaproteobacteria bacterium, assembly GCA_030431615.1. Classification (GTDB taxonomy): domain Bacteria; phylum Pseudomonadota; class Alphaproteobacteria; order Geminicoccales; family Geminicoccaceae; genus SLRI01. The sequence goes on along the minus strand of JAUIID010000086.1, from coordinate 4,470 downwards.
TCTCCTGATTGTTGCCGAGCTGGCTTGCCGGATAGACCCGGACGGTCACCTCGCCATCGGTATATTCGGCGACCTTCTCGGCGAACATCTCGATGCCCCGGCCGGTGACCGAATTCGGGTTCTGGACGTGGGTGAACTTGAGCTCCGTCGCGGCAGCGATGTCGGCCGCGAAGACGATGGCGGCGCAGGCGCCGAGCAGGGCGGCGAGGCGGTTTGGTCTCGTCAAGGTCGTGCTCCCCGAATGTCGTTATTCTTGGCCGTGACCGATAACCCGGCCGACCATAGCCGATAACCGTTTCAGCGCAACCTCACCGCCATTCGCCCATGCCGCCCGGAAAATGGCAGGCGGCGAAGTGGCCGGGGCGATGCTCCTGGAGCGGCGGCATCTCGGCGGCGCAGATCTCGCGGGCGATGGGGCAGCGGGTGCGGAAGCGGCAGCCGCTCGGCGGGTGGATGGCGCTCGGCGGGTCGCCCTCGAGCAGGATCCGGCGGCGCGACCGCTCGGCCTCGACATCCGGGATCGGCACCGCCGAGATCAGCGAGACCGAATAGGGATGGAGCGGCTCCTCGAACAGGGTGGCGGCCGGGGCGGTTTCCATGACCTTGCCGAGATAGAGGACCACGATCCGGTCGGAGATGTGGCGGACCACGGCGAGGTCGTGGGCGATGAAGAGGAAGGTGAGGCCGAGGCGCTGCTGCAGGTCGAGGAAGAGGTTGATGACCTGGGCCTGGATGTTGACGTCGAGCGACGAGATCGGCTCGTCGGCCACGATAAGCTGCGGATCGACCGCGAGGGCGCGCGCCGTGCCGATGCGCTGGCGCTGGCCGCCCGAGAATTCGTGCGGGTAGCTGCCGGCGGCACGCGGGTTGAGGCCGACGAGCGCCAGGAGCTCCTGGACCCGCTCGTTGACCGCCCGGCCCTGGGCCAGGCCGTGGAAGCGGATCGGCTCGGCGAGGATGTCGCCCACGGTCATGCGCGGGTTGAGCGACGCGAAGGGGTCCTGAAAGATCATCTGCATGCGCCGCCTGAGCGGCCGCATCTCGGCCCGGCTCCGCTGCGCGATGTCCGTTCCCTCGAACAGGATCTTGCCGGCGGTCGGGTTGTGGATGCGGGTGATCAGGCGCGCCAGGGTGGACTTGCCGCAACCCGATTCGCCGACCAGCCCGACCGTCTCGCCCTGCCCTACCGCGAGGTCCACACCGTCGACCGCGTGGATGACCTCCTGCGGGCCGAAGAAGCCCTGGCGCCGCAGCGGAAAATGCTTGACCAGCCCCCGGACCTCGAGGAGCGGTGCGGCACCGTCCGCCGGAAGCTGCCTGCTCGCCGGGTCGACGGGCGAAGGTGCCGCCCGGGCCGCATGCTCTTCGCGTCGCGGCAAAGGCTCGCCCGCCTGGGTCACCCAGCAGCGGGTGCTGCGCCGGGGCCCGATCCGCTCCAGGCTCGGATGCTCGTCGCAGCGGGCGATGCGGAAGGGGCAGCGCGGGGCGAAGCGGCAGCCCTTTGGCATGTCGAGCGCGTCAGGTGGTGTGCCCTCGATCGTGGTCAGCCGTCGGTCCGCCCCCGGATCACGGTCGAGGCGCGGCACCGCGTTGATCAGCGCCCAGGTGTAGGGATGACGGGGGTCCGAGAGGAGCTCCTCGATCGAGCCCTCCTCGACCACCTCGCCGCCATACATCACGATGATCCGCGAGCAGACGTTGGCGATGACGCCGAGGTCGTGGCTGATCATCAGGACGGCGGTGCCGAAGTCGCTGTTGAGCTCCTTCAGGAGATCGAGGATCTGCGCCTGGATCGTGACGTCGAGGGCGGTCGTGGGCTCGTCCGCGATCAGCAGCGACGGCTCGTTGCCGAAGCCCATCGCCAGCATGACGCGCTGCCGCATGCCACCCGAGAACTCGTGCGGGAAGTTGTCGATGGCGCGATCCGGCGCGGTGATCCCCATCCGGCCGAGCAGGCCCACCGCCCGGCCGCGCGCCGCCTTGGGGGTGATGCGGCGGTGGACCAGGAGCGCCTCGACGAGCTGCCGCGCCACCCTGATGACGGGGTTGAGCGAGGTCATCGGGTCCTGGAAGACCATCGCGACCTCGCCGCCGCGCAGGCTGCGGATCCGCTCCTTGTCCATGGCCAGCACGTTGTCGCCGCGAAAGACGATCTCGCCGCCGGCGATCCGGGACGGCTCCTCCAGGAGCCGTATGATCGAGAGGGCGGTGACGCTCTTGCCGGAGCCGGATTCGCCGACGATGCCGACGGTCTCGCCCGCATCGACGTGGAAGCTCACCCCGTCGACGGCGCGTACGACGCCGTTGTCGGTGTGGAAATGGACCTGAAGATCGTTGACCTCGAGCAGCGGCGCCGTGCTGCCGGTCGTCTCGTTCATCGCCGGATCGGTCATCGCGTGCGGGACCGCGGGTCGAGCCAGTCGCGCACGCCGTCACCCAGGAAGTTGAAGCCCATGACCACCGTGAGGATGGCGAAGCCGGGAAAGGCGGCGACCCACCATTGCTGGATGAGCTCGCGACCCTCGGCCACCATGGCACCCCATTCCGGGACCGGCGGGATCACGCCGAGGCCGAGGAAGCTAAGGCCCGAGAAGGTCAGGATCGCCTGGCCGACATCGAGCGTCACCAGCACCACCATGGGCCCCATGGAATTGGGCAGGATGTGGCGCAGGAGGATGCGGCCGGGCCCGTAGCCGATGGTGACCGCGGCCTCCACGTATTCCTGGTTGCGCTGCACGATCACCAGGCTGCGGGCGAGGCGGGCGAATTTCGGCCACCAGACCACCAGCATCGCGATCACGGTGTTGGTGGCGCCGATGCCTAGGGCGGCGGCGATCGCCATCGCCAGGATAATCGGCGGGAAGCAGAGGACGAGGTCGGTGAGCCGCATCATCAGCTCTTCGATGCGCCCGCCCGCATAGGCCGCGATGCCACCGACCAGCGTGCCGACGACGGCGCCGATCAGGACGACGGAAAAGCCCGCGAGCAGCGAGATTCGGGAGCCGACCAGCAATCGCGAGAAGACGTCGCGGCCGAGCATGTCGGTGCCGAGCCAGTGCTCGGCAGAAGGCGGCAGCAGCCGCTGCGTCAGGTCGATCTGATCGTAGGGATAGGGGGCGATGTAGGGTGCGATAATGGCGATGATGATCCACGCCAGCACGAGGATGGCGCCCAGCACGGCGAGCCAGTAGCGGCGAAGCTGGCGCCGCAGCTTCCGCTGCCCGTCGACCGGCGGCGTTTCCCCGACGCCCTGCGCCGGGGTCCGCGTCGCAGCCAAGGCACTCACTGCCGCACGACCCTAGGATCGAGGAGGGCGTAGGAGAGATCGACGATCAGGTTGATCACGAGGTAGACGACGGCGACGAGGAAGGTGATCCCCATGATGGCCGGAAAGTCGAGCGAGACGGCACTCCTGAACGTGTAGCGGCCGAGCCCCGGCCAGGAGAAGATGGTCTCGGTCAGGACGGTGCCGCTCAGGAGCACCGCATAGGCGAGGCCGCCCAGGGTGACGACCGGGATCAGGGCGTTCGGCAGGGCATGACGGATGATGATCGTTCGATCCTTCAGGCCCTTGGCGCGGCCGACCCTGACATAGTCCTGGCCGAGCGATTCCAGCATGGCCGCTCGCGTGGTCCGCGTGATCAGGCCGAGCGTGGTCGCCGCCAGCACGGTCGACGGCAGGACGAGATGGGCCGCGGCATTGCGGAAGACGTCCCACTGGCCGGCGAGCGCGCTGTCGATGAGGTAGAGGCCGGTGACGAAGGGCGGGGGCAGATAGACGACGTCGAGCCGGCCGGGGCCGGGTGCTATCTGCAGCCCGCCATAGAACAGCGCCAGCACGACGAAGGCGAGCCAGAAGGTCGGCGCCGACACGCCCACCAGCGACAGCAGCCGCGCGAAATGATCGATCCAGCTGTCGCGCCGCACCGCCGCGATCACCCCGAGCGGCACGCCGATGATCACCGACAGGAGGAAGGCGATGGTGGAAAGCTCGATGGTGGCCGGCGCATATTGCAGGATGTCGTCGAGGACCGGGCGCTGGGTCGAGATCGACACGCCGAAATTGCCGTGAACGAGACCCTCGAGGAAGATGAGGTATTGCTGCCAGATCGGCAGGTCGAGGCCCCACCGCGCGCGATAGGCGGCGACCATGGCCGGATTGGCGGCCTGCATGTCGCCGAGCTGCGCCAGGATCGGGTCGGCAGGGACCAGATGCGAGATGAGGAACACCACGAGGGTGGCCAGCACGATCATGACGACCATGCTGGCCAGTCTCGTTATCAGATAGCGAATCAAGTCATGTCGCCATGAGCCGAGAGAAGAACCAACTCGCTCACTGCGCCGGCTTGATGTCGCCCAGCTGCACCTGCCAGCCGGCGGCCGTCAGGTTGAAGTCGTCGATCGCCTGGCTGGTGGCGATCCGGTAGATGGGCTGGAACAGGAGGAGGTAGTTGCCCTGGTCCTGCAGCA
>JAUIID010000085.1 GCA_030431615.1 Alphaproteobacteria bacterium | reverse complement strand
TCATGCGCCGGCTCGGCGTCAATACGGTCATCCTGCCGCCCGGCGAGATATCGCCTGCCCTGCTCTCCGGTGCCGTCGACGCGGTCGAGTGGATCGGCCCCTGGAACGACCGGGCCTTCGGCCTGCAGAAGGTGGCCAAGTACTACTACAACCCGTCCTTCCACGAGCCCGGGCCGGGCCTCGAGATCATCGTCAACCAGGACCGCTGGAACGAGCTGACGCCCGATCTCCAGGCGATCATCCAGGCCGCTGCCTCGGCCACCGCCTTCGATACGCTGGCGGACTTCACCTACAACAATATCGAGGCCTTCCAGCCGCTGCTCGCCGAGGAAGGGGTCGAGGCGCGCATGTGGCCGGACGATGTCACCGATGCCATGGCGCGCGAGACCTGGAACGTGCTCGCCGACCTAGCTGCCACCGACGAGCATACCGCCCGGGTCCATGCGAGCTTCATGGCGTTCCTCGAGAAGTGCGACTTCTACGCCCAGAGCTTCGAGATCCCCATGCTCCAGCTCCGCCAGCGGGCGCTGGCACTGCTCTGAGCCTTGAGCCCCGAGCCCGGGCCAGACGCTACCGCCTGGCCCGGACTTCGATGGTCAGCCTGACATTTCCGTCCTGCCCGGGGTCGCGACGTGCGGCTCCGGCGGCGCGGCGGGCGGGTTGTGCCAGTCCGCTTCCGGGACGACGACCGTATCGGGCGGCTGGCTGTTGAAGTGCGGCGAGAGTATCTGCACGCCGTATTCGTTGAAGACGTCCTGAATGTGGCCGTGCAGTTCGGAGAGGACGAAGAGCTGCGTCTCGGGGCGATCGATGGCGAAGAGCAGGCGGTAGGCGACATAGAAATCGTCCAGCTGGCGCTGCACGACCCGGGGCTTGGGTTGGCGGCGGATGGCACGTGTCCGCTCGGCCGCCATGATCAGCATCGCGTGGACCTGCCGCCAGGGCGCGTCGTAGCCGATGGTGACGGTGGTGCCGATGGTCGAGCCGTGCGCCGCGTCGGCGTGGCGCGAGAAGTTGGTGAGCGATGAGGTCACGAACACGGCGTTCGGGATGGTGACCTCCTCGCGGGTCGCGGTGAGCAGCTTGGTGGCCAGCATGCCGACCTCGGTGATGGTGCCCTGGGTGGCACCGACCTCGACGAACTCGCCGGTCCTGACCGAGCGCGAGTAGACGACGACGAAGCCGCTCATCACCTGGTTGACGAAGCCGGCGGCACCGAGCGAGAGCATGAGGCCGGCCAGCACGCTGATGCCCTTGAAGGCATCGGTCTGCGAGCCTGGAATGAAGGGATAGGCCACGGTCAGCGCAAAGAGCCAGAGCAGCACCATGACCAGGCGGCGCGTGGCGCGCGCCGTCTCGGCCTCCAGCCAGTGCACCCTCAGCCAGCCGGCTTCGACGCGCTTGAAGAACCCCTTGATGAGGTCGGCGACGAAGCGCGTCAGCACGAAGATCATCGCCACGGTGAACAGGCCGGGTATGGCGTGCAGGATGGCATGGCTGAACTCGCCGAGCAGATCCAGCAGCCAGAGACCGAGCCCCTCGCCCCACGGACGGGTGAAGGAGAACTGCAGCAGCGCGAAGGCGAGCCAGAGATAGCCGCAGATCAGCTGGGCGCCGAGCGCCATGGCATTGACGACGGCCGAGCCCGTGGCACGGCTGTAGGGCCGGAGATCGACCCCGGCGACGGTGATGGCGTTGCCGCGGCTGAGCGCCGTGAGCTGGCGGAGCACCAGCCGGCGCAGCCAGATGATGCCCATGACCACGAGCACGAGCACGGCCGTGGCGAGCGCCACGAGGCCAAGGCCGCGCAGGAGCATCGGCAGGCTGCGGTGCTCGGCCCGCAGCCGAAGAGCGGCGTTCAGCCGTTGCGCGGCCGCCGTCGAGGCCTGCTCGAGCGTTTCAGGGTGCAGCGGGTCCAGATCCTGGGGCAGCAGGCCGAAGATGGGCAGATCGTCGATCTCGACCAGATAGCCATTGAAGACCCCGATCTTCGCCGGCACGGCGATCGCGTTGCCCGGCATGTCGCCCCGGTGGATCGCGGCGATCTGCTGCTCCGCCCGCTCGACGCGCTCGGCCGGGGTGATGCTGTCGATCTGCACCCGCAGCATAACGATCGGCCGGTTCCAGACCACGAATTCCGCCGGCTCGCTGACCACGACGGTCCGCGTCGTGGTCGTGGCTGACGTCGTGGCCGGTGCAGGCGCCGGCTCGACCGGCGTCGTTTCCTGGGCAAGGGTCGACAGGCCGGGTGCCAGCAGCGCCAGGACCAGCAGCAGGCACGGCCAGCGCCCGAGCCCGACCTTGCCGGCCGACGCCCGGACGCGACAGGTCACGGGAGCGCCGTTTCTTCGCCGGGCGAGGCGGCGATGCCGGCTTCGGCAAAGGTTGCCATGCCGCCATGGCAGGCGGCGGCAGCGCGCAGCAGCCCGAATGTCAGGGCCGCACCACTGGCTTCGCCGAGCCTGAGCTCGAGATCGAGGAGCGGGCGCAGGCCGAGCTCGGTCAGCAAGCGTCGGTGGCCGCGCTCGGCCGACACATGGCCGGCGAGGCAATGGTCGAGGGCATCCGGCCGCAGGCGCCGCAGGACGGCGGCCGCGGCAGTGGCGACGAAGCCGTCGAGCACGACCGGTGTCCGGCGCAACCGGCCGGCGACGATGGCGCCGATCATGGCCGCTAGCTCGAAACCGCCGAGATGGCGAAGAATCTCGAGCGGGTCGCCGAGCGCTGCGTCGTGCCGGGCGAGGGCGCGGCTGATCACCGCCGCCTTGTGCGCCACGCCGGCCTCGTCCACGCCGGTGCCGGCGCCGACCCAGCCGGCCGGGTCCGGCTTCCCGGTCGCGCCGGCAAAGAGTGCCGTGGCCAGGGCTGCCGCTACCGTCGTGTTGCCGATGCCCATCTCGCCGATGGCCAGGGCGTCGAGCGTATCGTCGGGCGCCGTCAGACCGACATTGAGCGCTTCGACGCACTCCGCCTCGTCCATCGCCGGCTGCAGCGTGAAGTCGCGGGTCGGCCGATCGAGCCGGAGCGGCACGACATGCAGCTCGGCGCCGGCGATGCGGGCGAGCTGGTTGATCGCGGCACCGCCCGCCTCGAAGCTTTCGACCATCGCCGCCGTGACGCTGGCCGGATAGGCGGAGACCCCCTGGTCGGTGATGCCGTGATTGCCGGCAAAGACGAAGATCGCCGTGTGCTCGACCCGGGGCGGGTGCCGGCCCTGCCAGCCGGCGAGCCAGGCCGCGATCTCCTCGAGGCGACCAAGCGCTCCGGCAGGCTTGAGCAGGACCGCCTCCCGCGCGCGCGCCGCCGCAACCGCGGCAGCGTCGACCGATGGCAGCTGGCGCAGCAGATAGCGGAGGTCGGCGAAGCTGGCGAGTGGGGTCAGGCTGCTCAATGCTGCGTCCTCGGATTGCCCGGCAACTTGCTTTGACCTGAACGATTTGTCGAGATAGCCCCTTGTGGCAGCGCCCGAATCCGACGGAAGTGATGCTGCGGGACCTCGAGATCGCCCTCGCCTTTCTGACCCGCCTGCCCGTCCGGCCGGGCGGACCGGTCGGGCTGGGCGACCTTGCCAGGGTGGTGCACTGGTTCCCCATCGTTGGTGTCCTCGTCGGTGCCACGGGTGGTGCTGTCTTCACCCTCGCCCATTACCTCCACCTGCCGTCCTGGCCGGCCGCCATACTGGCGCTCAGCGCCATGCTGCTGCTCACCGGGGCGCTGCACGAGGACGGCCTCGCGGACACCGCCGATGCCCTCGGCGCCCTGCCCGACTGCGTCCGGGCGCTCGAGGTCATGCGGGACAGCCGCATCGGCAGTTTCGGCACGCTCGCCCTGATCCTCGTCGTCGGTGGCAGGCTCGGTGCCCTCGCCGGCTTCTGGGAGCCCTTGCGCGCCATCGGCGCGCTGGTCGCGGCTGCCGCCTTCTCGCGGGCGCTGCTGCCGGCGGTGATGTGGCTGCAGCCGAGTGCCAGGGCCGAGGGCCTTGCCGCCGCGGCCGGTCGCCCGCCGGCCCGCCGGGTGCTCATCGGCCTCGCCCTCGGCGCCGCCACGGCCCTCCTCGTCCTGCCGACGGGCCAGGTTCTCGGCGCCATGCTCGTTGCGGCGCTCGCTGCCGCGCTCACCGCCCAGGCCTTAGGACGGGCCTTCGGCGGCTGCACCGGCGATACGCTGGGGGCCGTCCAGCAGGTCGGCGAGCTGGCCTTCCTCTTTGCCCTCGTCGCCTGGCGCTGAGCGGGGTACTGAAGGCTTCACCTTCACGAAGGAACGCCGTGTCGACAGCTTCCCATGTCAGCGGCCGTGTCTACCTGGTGGGCGCCGGCCCCGGCGACCCGGAGCTCCTGACGCTTCGGGCAGCACGGCTCCTCGGCCGCGCCGACACCGTGCTGCACGACCGGCTGGTGGGGCCCGGCGTGCTCGAGCTCTGCCGGCCCGGGGTGGAACTGATCTTCGTCGGCAAGCGCCGCGCCGAGCACCACATGCGCCAGGCCGAAATCCAGGCCCTCATGATCGAGCGCGCGCGCGCCGGCCAGGTCGTGGTCCGGCTCAAGGGCGGCGATCCCCTCGTCTTCGGCCGGGGCGGCGAGGAAATCGAAAGCCTGGCCCTGGCCGGCATCCCCGTCGAGGTGGTGCCGGGCATCACCGCCGCTGCCGGCTGCGCCGCGCAGAGCCTGCTCCCGCTGACCCATCGGGACCTCGCACAGACGCTGATCCTGGCCACCGGCCACAGCCAGGACGGCGAGCCACAGCTCGATTGGCAGGCTCTCTGCCGCCCGCGCCAGACACTGGTCTTCTACATGGGCCATGCGGTGCTGGACCGGCTGGCCGACCGGCTGATCGCGCACGGCCTGCCGCCCGACCTCGAGGCCTGCCTGATCATCAACGGCACGCTGCCGACGGCCCGCCGGATCACCGGCACCCTCGCCACCCTCCCGGGCCTGGTGCGGGAAGCCGAGCCGCTCGACGGCCCGGCGCTGCTCGTGGTCGGCGCGGTGGTCGGCCGGGCGAGAGGGCCGGCATGAGGTTCCCCAGCATCCGCTTCTACCTGAACCGGCTGGGCGAGCGGCTCTGGCTCCTGCCCATGATCTACTGCGCCGTGGCCGTGGGCGTGACCCTCCTGGCCCGGTTCGCCGACGGCACCGGGCTCGGCGAGTGGGTCCCGGAGATCGACCCGGAGACGCTGCAGATCCTCCTGCAGGTGATCAGCACGACCATGCTTGCAGTGGCCACCTTCGCCGTCTCCTCCATGGTCGGCGCCTACAACTCGGCAAGTCAGGCGGCCACGCCCCGCGCCTTTCGCCTGGTGGTCGCCGACGACCGCTCGCAGCGGGCCCTCTCGACTTTCACCGGCGCCTTCATCTTCGGCGTGGTCGGATTGGTGGCGGTCCGGGTCGGCATTTACGGCCGGGCGGGCAATTTCGTGCTCTTCCTGATGACGCTTGGCGTCTTCGCCGGGGTGGTCCTGACCTTCGTCTACTGGCTGGACACGATCGCCCGGCTCGGGCGGATGGGCGAGACCATCGCCCGGGTGGAGGCAGCGGCACTCCAGGCCTTTGCCGACCGGCGCCGGCGGCCCCTGCTCGGCGGGCGGCCGGTCGAGGATGGCCAGGATCCCGGCCGCCCGGTGGCAGGCGATACGATCGGCTATGTCCAGTACATCGACATCGACCATCTGCAGCGATCGGCCGAAGCCGCGGACCTGCGCCTCACGCTCTCGTCCATGCCGGGCAAGTTCGTCTCGCCCGGCCAACCGCTGTTCCACGTCACCCGCGACTGGTCGATGCGCGGCGAGGTCCCCGAGGACGAGATCGACGTGGACGATCTCAGGGCGGCCTTCGTGGTCGGCCCCGAGCGAAGCTTCGACCAGGACCCGCGTTTCGGCCTCGTCGTGCTGAGCGAGATTGCCGGGCGCGCCCTGTCGCCGGGCATCAACGACCCGGGAACGGCGATCGCGATCATCGGCGCCCAGGTCCGGATCCTCGCGACCCATGCGGCCGACTACGATGAACAGGCGGCGGAGGACGTCACCTGCGACCGCGTGCACGTGCCGAACCTGGCCTGGGAGGACCTCGTGGACGATGCCTTCAATGCGATCGCCCGCGACAGCGCCGGGCTGGTCGAGGTGCAGGTCAGGCTGCAGAAGGCGCTTTGGGCACTCGGCCAGACGTCATCCACGGCGCTGGCCGAAGCCGCCCTCTCCTTCGCCGGGCGCGCGCGGGCCCGGGCCGAACTCGCGCTACAGCTCGACGACGACCAAACCCGCGTGCGTGAGGCTGCCCGCCTTGCCCCGACCGGCGACGAGGCGAAGGTGCCCGACTGAGGCGGGCACGGCTTGAGCAGCCGGCCGGCTTTGCGTACATCAGTCTGATACACCCTCGGGTCACCATCGGACGACGTCGGGCCAGTCCGGCGAGCAGCGGAAGAGCGATCAGCCCACCATGCGACACGAGCTCGTCGTCGGCCTCGGCTACGGCCTGCGCCAGGGATTGTTCTTCCTGCCGCAATCACGGCGCATCGGCATCGAGCGCTGGATCAGGGGCTGGGAGGAGGCACGCCTCCTGGCGCGGGCCGACGTCGCCTTCGTCAGCTATGCCAAGAGCGGGCGGACCTGGCTCAGGACCATGCTCTCGCGTGCCTACCAGCTCGCCTATGACATCCCCGAAGGCACGGCGCTCGAGTTCGACAATCTGAGCCGGCTGGACCGCCGGATTCCGAGCGTGCTCTTCACCCACGGCAACTACCTGCGCGACTACCTGGACCAGTGGACTGACCGCGCGGCGTTCCGCGAGAAGCGCGTGCTGCTGCTGGTGCGCGATCCGCGCGATACCGCCGTGTCCCAGTACTTCCAGTGGAAGCACCGCATGCACCCGGCGAAGAAGGCGCTCAACGCCTACCCGCCGCACGGGTCCGAGCACAGCGTCGCCGAGTTCGTGCTGCAGGAGCCGGCCGGGCTCGCCGGCGTGCTGGACTTCCTCGAGCTCTGGGAGCGGGAACTGCCGCAGCTCGGTGCCGTGCAGGTCGTCCGCTACGAGGCGCTGCGCACCGACACGGCAGCGGTGCTCTCGTCGATCCTCGATTTTCTCGGCACGCCGGCGCCCATGGCGGCGGTCGAGGGTGCCGTCACCTTCGCCTCGGTCGAGAACATGCGGCGGCTCGAGGCCGCCGGCGCGGATGCGGGCTACAAGGGACAGCGGCTGAAGCCCGGCAATGTCGACAACCCGGAGAGCTTCAAGGTCCGACGCGGCAAGGTCGGCGGCTGGCGGGACTATCTGAGCGCCGCCGAATGCGACACGGTCGAGGCCATGATCCGGGCCCGGCCCGGCCGGCTCTTCGGCTACAAGGACGACGCCCGCATCGGCAGGACGGGTGCCGGTGCCGCCGTCAGCTCAGGTTGAGGATCCGCCGGATCGGCTTGGTCAGCCGGGACAGGCGGCGCTCGATCCCGACCATGCCGCTCATGTCGCGATAGCTGAGCTGGAGCATGCGGCGCTGGCCGACATGCTGCTTGTGGCCATGCCAGGCGGACGGACCGTTCCGGAAGGCGATGAGCGTGCCGGATAGCGGCACCACCTCGGTGGCGAAATCCTCGATGTCGTTCTGGTCACGACAGATGCGCAGCCGCCCGCCCTCGTCGTGCCAGACCTCGTTGAAGTAGAGCAGGAGCGTGATCACCTTGGAGCGATGGTCACAGTGGATGCGTCCGTCGGTCGGCTCGGCATAGGCTCGAATACCGATCGTCGGCACCGCATTGGCGAGATCGATGTCGAACTTGGCGGCGATCGCGTCGCGGAAGCGGTCGCCCTCGAGCTCCAGGATCAGCCGGTCGAAGGCGGGCCCCTGCGGCACGTCGCCAGGCTCGACATTGCCCGGTCCGGTGATCGCCGGAAAATCGTCGATCAGCTGCGGTTGCATCGATACGGTGACGAAATCCTCGACGAGGACATGCGGGAACGGATCATCGCGACGCTCGGTAGCCGCCAGCAGCGCATAGTCGAAGGGTGAAGGAGGTGGCACCGATGAGGCGGTAGCTCGAGCGTTGGCCTGGGCCATGCCGAAATCTCCTCGATGTGCAGACAAGTACGCCATCATCACCATCATTCTGATGGTGTACTTTCCGAGCCCTTAACATCGGTTCATGCACACAACAACGAGACTAGTTTAGATCGATGTAACGCAGCTTGATTCCGCCGTGGGCTGTGGCTTCGGAAGCGCATACCCCATGAGCTCACAGAGTCGCGCCACCACCCGACCGACGTCATCGCCGGCGCGTCCCGTGGGAGCCGGTGGGTGGATGGTGTAAGGGCTCGCCAGGCCGCGCTGCACCAGGAGCCGTTCGAAGGCCGCGAAGTCGCGGGTCTGGGCCGAGATGCCGAGCCGGCCGAGCAACGGGGCGTAGCGGGCAGCGCGACCGCCGAAGAGCCGCTGCACGAGCTCCCGTCGCCACTGGTCGAGCCGCCCCAGCCCCGGGGTCGAGACCGGGATGACGGCCATTGGCCGGCCGAGCCGCGCCGTCTCGGTCAGCATCGAGATGCTGTCGGCCGTCACCAGGAGCGCGTCGGCAAGGCCCAGCAGTGCCAGGTAGGGATTGCCGGCGGCCTCGTCGCCCCATGCATAGAGCCGGGCCGCACGTGGCAGCTCCTGGCGCAGGCGCTCGACCACCGGCTTGGGCGTGCGGCGGCTGGTGACGAAGAAGGGCGTGCCCCCTTCGCCCGCGGCGGTCTGACGGGCACCGTCCAGCACCCGCTCGACCAGCGCGTCGTCGTAGCGGAAGGGCCCGGTCGGCCCGCCGAGGAGGAAGGCGATCCAGGGCCGCGGCAGGTCGGCGAGCCGGGGCCGCCAGAGCTCGGCCTCGGCGGCCACCACCGCAGGATCGACCCGCATCAGCGGCAAGTCGATGGTCATCACCCGGGAGGACGGCGGCAGGAAAGCCTCCGCACTGACGATGACGAGGTCGTAGGGCTCGATCGATCCCGACGGCTTGCCGACCAGGACCAGCCGCGTCTTGCCCTCTGCCTGCTCGGCCAGCCACCTGGCCGCCATGGACGGCCGCCGACCGATGGTCAGGACGAGATCCGGCCAGGGTGGCTCCAGAGGGTCGGAGGCGGCGAGATCGAGATGGTCCAGGGTCGAGCGGACGCGCGGCTTCGGGACGACCCATTCCGGCCGGGTGACGAGCCGCTTGGTGATCGATCGCCAGGGCAGATGCTCGGCGATCACCTCGACCATGCGGTTGTCGCCGCGCTTGTCGCCGAGCAGCAGCCAGGTGACGGGTGCCGTGCTCAAGGTACGGCGCCGACCGGTGCCCGCTCCGGCGCCCCCTCCCCGGTATAGCCCAGCGCCGGATCGAGCGATGCTGCGACCAGCGCCTCGAGCTCGGCCACCTGCTCGGGCGTGAAGTCCTCGCGGTAGCCGCCGACCCGCGCGCGCCGCACCTTGCTGCTCTCCGCATCGCCGCGAATGCCGGGGCGGAGCCCCTTCTGCTTGAAGAAGCCGCTGCTCTCGAGCGACTTGAGGTTGTCGAAGCTGCCGAAGCGCACGGCCTCCGCGATCTCGTCGGCGCTGAAGGGATCACCCATCACCGCCCCGATCCGCGCCAGCTGGGTCGCCGGGTCGGTGCGCAGCGCCTCGTAGGGCACGGTGATGGCATTGGGCAGCCGGGCGATCCGCGCCTGCCAGGTGTTGAGGAAGGCGATGATGTTGGCGAGGCCGAAGCCGCTGTGACGGACGAAGGTCCAACGGTCGATCTGCGCCCGGTCGATGGGCTCGTCGAGCTCGGCGTTGATCAGCTCGAACTTCGCCTTGGACTGGCGCTTGGTGACCTGCAGGTACCAGGACGTCGCGATATCGAGCGGATGGCGCGGCAGGAAGACGATGGGCTTCTCGCGGATCGGGCCCGGCGGGGCGTCGACTGCCAGCGCTTCCCCGACCACGCCTTCGTAGGAGTACCAGCCATTGGTGGCAGAAATGCGCGGGATTGCCGCATTCCGCCGGTTCAGCTCGTCGGAGGTGACGACCAGGTCGGCCGGCAGGTTGTGCCGCGTCTGGTAGAGGCGCGAGAGCAGGACGCGCAGCCAGGTGTTGCCGCTCTTGGGGTGGCCGATGATCAGGAGGTCGGTCCGCGTCGCCTTCTCCAGCTCGAGCCGGGCAAGGCCCGGCCGCCGCAGGGCCAGCCGCCAAGCGAGCGGTAAAGGCTGGGTGGCAGCGAGGACGAGTGCCTTCTTGACGTTGTCGCTAGGCATGCTGCGAGATATCCGGCTTGAGCGAACCGCCGAGCGGCAGCGGCGGCAGGGATTCGACGACCTCCTTGGGGAAGGCCCGCTTGCTGCAGAGCCATTCCCCCGGCCGCTCCCGGATCCAGCGCTCGAGGCAGGCATTGAAGTCGCTCATCATGGCACGCGCCTTGGTCGACTCGTCCCGTGCGGTCGCCGGCGGGCGGATCGGCCCTTCGGCGGAAAGCCGGAAGCGGGCCGGCCCGAGGCGCTCGACCCTGACCGCCACGAGCTCGGCACCGGTGCGCAGGGCGAGGCGTGCAGGCGACAACGTGGTGCGCTTGGTGGCGCCGAAGAACGGCAGGGACGCCCCCTCGTCGGCGCGGTGGTCGGCGACGATGCCGACCGGCCGGCCGCTCTTGAGGTGCCGCAGAAGCTCGCGCGCGCTGCCGTCGCGCGGCAGGAGGCGGGCCGACATGCGTTCGCGGAAGGCACGCAGGCGCCGGTCGGCGGCACCCTCGCCGATCGGCGTATAGACGACGGCGAGATCCACGCCCCAGAGCGCCGGTGCGACCGCCAGCACCTCCCAGTTGGCGAGATGCCCGGCAACGAAGACAGTCAGCCGCTCGCCGGAGAAGTTCGCCTCGAGATGCGGGGGAATAGCCGATTCCAGGCCGACCCCGTCGGCGGCCGGCCGGCCGAGCGCGCCGAGATGCGGGTACTCGCCGATGACCGCCCCCATGTTCGACCAGATGGCGAGCTCGATCCGGTCGAGTTCCCTCCTGTCGGCCTGCGGGAACACGATGCGCAGGTTCTGGCGGATCTTGTCGTTCTTGGTGCTCAGCCGGCCGAGCACCCGGCTGCACGCGGCACCCAGCCGCGAGGCCCGGGCCGGCGTGATCCGCGCGCAGATCGCCCAGAAGCTCAGGAGAAACGCGTCACGCAGCTGCAGGCGCAGGACCCGCACCGCCGCGAGGCGGCGCCAGCGCTTGCGCCAGTAGCGCTTGCGCTCGGCCCACGTCATGCCGCCGTCGCCCGGCTTCAGGCCGCCCGTTGGAGTGTCGATCGCTCGAGCATCTCCAGGGCGTCGTGCCTGACATGATTGGCGGCCATCTCGGCCCGCACCATCGCTTCGTCGATATGCCCCTTGTCGAGGCACTCCTTGAGGAGACCGAAGAAGAACGCCTCCTGCCCCGGATCCGGATGCCGCTTGTAGGTGCCGAGGCCGCCATAGCGGCCAAGCACGGCCTCGCGCGCCCGACGGAACCAGCCGAGCGGGGCGAAGCGCCGGGTCTTGCTCGAGGGCGTGAAGTCGACCGGCAGCCCCGTCTTCCAGGGCTGGGTCCAGCGCTTGGTGTTGTGCAGGAGCTTCGTCGCCGGCGTCAGCCGGTCGAAGTCGTTCCATTCGGGCTCGAGCAGGCCGATCGTCTCGCGTGGCTCGAGCTTGAGGCAGATCCAGTCCATGTAGTCGCGCTTGCCGTGGAACAGCTCGTCGAACTGCTCCTCGGTCCGCCAGTGGGTCAGCCTGGCGCAGTCGAGCAGCATGACGCTCGAGGCGAACTCCTTCGAGCCGCCGCGCGGCCGGGCGAAGAGCGGCTTGCCCGCCATGTCGCGTTCCAGGAGGTCGAGAATGTCGCCGACCGCGAAGACGTCCGGATCGACGACCACGGCACGGCCCGCATAGCCCATGAGCTCGGGCGGGGTGAAGCGCAGCGGCGTGAACGACTGCAGGTCGTCGTACAGCCATTCGCGATCGAGGCCGTCGCGCCGGTAGTTCTGGCCCTCATGGCTCTTCAGCCAGGGGAAGTCCTCGGTCGAGATGATGCGCACGTCGAAGGCGTCGGGCCGGGCGCTGTTCCGCCGGAACGAGTATTCCGACACCCTGGCACCGAGCATCTGCTTCGGGTTGGTGTGAATGAAAACGCAAGGCCTGGGCTCGCTCATCCTGCTCTCCATCCTTCGTGCCGTTGCGCCGGCCTAGCCCTGACCGGCAACCGGTGCCGCGACCGTGCGGCGGTAGCCGAACACCGGATCGAGGCGCTCGTCCACATAGTCGAGAATCGATTCCACCTCGGCATCGGTGAAATAGTCGCGGAAACCACCCACCTTGCCGCGTCGCACCTTGAAGCTCTCGGGGTTGCTCTTGTCCTTGGCCATCATCCGTCCACCCGACAGCCAGAACCGGCTCTGGCCTTCCAGCTTCTTCATGTTCTCGAACGAGGCGTAGTCGACGGCGCCCTGAACCTGCTCCGGGGTGCCCGGCGTGCCCATGAAGTCGAGCAGCTGTCGCAGGCTGCCGGCCGGGTCGGCGCGCATGTCCTCGTAGCGCAGGATGTGGCAGGCGCCCAGCCGCTCCCGCTCGCGGGCCCAGCCATTGAGGAAATCGATGGTCTTCTCGAGGCCGGCCGTACGGTGCCGGACGAAGTCGAAGATCGAGACCTCCGCCGCATCGTCCGGGTAATCGTTGATGACCTTCTTGCGCGGCCGCATCCGGAAGCGCCACTGGTGATACTGCGAGACGGCGACGTCGGCCGGATGCCGGACCAACAGGACCACCCGCTTGCCGTAATAGTCGGCCTTGCTGTCGACGTTGCCGCTGTAGTCCTTCACGTAGTTGTCGTGGGTGAAGAAGATCCGTGGCACCGCCCGATTCATGAAATGGTAGTTGTCGAAGCCGATGAGGAACCGTTCGGACAGCGAATGCCGCAACTGGTAGAAGCGCGACAGCATGACGCGAAGCCAGGTCCGGCCGCTCTTGCCGAAGGAGACGATGACGATGTCGGCCTTGCCGAGCTTCTGGCACTGCTCGCGGCCACGCAGCCAGCGCTCCAGGGCGACCCGCCGGTCAGCCGCCATGAACGGCGCCACCGGATAGAGGACGACCGCGCGCGTCAGCTTCTTCTCCAGGCTGGAGAGGGCCGGGCGGACCAGTGCGGAAATGGGCGTCATCGAATGCCTGATTGCTGCTCCCCGGCTGCCGTGGAAGACCGCCCGCCGGGGCTGCCGGATGATATCGCCACCCGATGACACGAAGCAACCCGCCCCGCATGGCGGGACGAGAAGGCCGAAATCGGTCGAGCGCCCGGCCAGGAGCAGCCGGCTAGAGGGATCTAGGTGGTCGAAGCCCTCGGCTCAAGCAACCATCCCCCGCTGCGTGCCCGGCGGACGCCAAGCGTCATCCGCTTGCAACAACCGCGCTTGCAGCAACCGGCGCTCGCCATGGGCGATTGTTGCAGCAACCGGCGCCTTCTGGCATCGGCCGGACGACGCCGCCGAGCGACGAGAGCTGCTGCAGGCTGCCGAGACGCGGGCGAAAATAGGCCCGCTTGGTCGTGACCCGCGCCGGCAGCAGGCCGAACATGCCACGGTAGCTGAAGCTGACCTCGGCCACCACCACCGTCTGGCCGACGGCGAGCGTGATCTCGTCCGGCAGCGTCGCCGGGTTGCCGACCGTGCCGGTCTCGCTCGGCAGATCGAGCGTGCCCCCGCTGCGCCGCTGCCAGAGCACGCGCGGCTGGTCACCGGCCGTGAGCCCGACCCCGCTCAGGGTGATGCGACCGTCGGTGGCGAGGTCGAAAGGCTGCACGATGTGCGCCCCGGCGGCGAAGATGTCGTCGACGGTGGCGGCGCTCAGCGTGCGGTCACGGGTGCCGAGATCGGCCACCGAGGCGGCGAGCTGGTCGAGCTTCATCTGCAGGAGCACGAAGCGGCCGACCTCGACGGTGCCGAAGCAGAAGAGGATCAGGAGCGGCAGGATGAGCGCGAACTCGAGGGCGATGACCCCGCGGCGATCGGTCGCGAGCGGTCCCCGGGCCAGCCAGCAGCACAGGCGCCAGGGGTAGCAGCCGGCGACAAGGCGCCATGGCCGGGAGCGACCTGCCGGTGCGCGCAGCCCGGAGCCCGGACGGGAAGCGACCGGCGGTGCTGATCGGTTATGGCGGTCCATGCCTCAGTAAGGCTCGTTGCGGACGGCAATGGTCGCCGTGTAGCGGATGTCGCCGATCAGCGGTGCGACGAAGGCGTTCATCAGCCGGCTGCGGTAATCGACGTTGTAGAGCACGATGTCCCCCGGGCCGCCCAGTCCGGCAGAGCCCATGTCGGCGTCCCAGCCGCCGCTGCCGTTGATGTCCTCGTAGGGCTCGCCCGGATCGTAGACCGTATTGCCGTCCTCGTCGGTGAACGGCTCCGGGCGACCGATCTCCGTGAAGCTCGGATAGACCAGCGTGGAGATGTCGGCCTCCTCGATGTCGATGAAGCCGAAGGTCCGGTCGCGGAGAATCTGGGTGATCGCCGTCAGCCGGCCCGCCTCGCCGGCCTGCCCGGTAATGCCGTAGCGGGACGCGGAAGCCACCGCCGACTGCAGCGAACCGCTGGTGAAGAGGATGAGGCAGACCTCGAAGATGCCGAGCACCATGACCAGGAAGACCGGGCCGATCAGGGCGAACTCCACCATGGTGTTGCCCGCCCGGTCGGAACCGAACGCCCGGGCAGCGCCTGAGCGCCGACGCTGCCCGTCGCTCATCGTGCCACCCGGAGGCTCGAAAGCTGACGCCCGATGGCCCGGAAGGCGCTCGTGAGATCACCGTTGTTGGGCGAGTGGAAATAGTGGCCCGGGCTGGTGGCGCAGGTGCGGAAGAGATTCTGGGTGCCGGCGTTCGGGGTCGGGCCGAAGGTGATCGTGTAGAGCATGATCCCCTCCGCCTTCATGGCGGCGCAGGTGCGCGCCATCCGGGTGTCGAGCTCGTCCCGACCGGCGGCGAGCGTGCCGAAGCCGAAGTCGTTCAGACGGCCATAGGCGGTGAAGTCGGAGCCGCTCGGGCCGCTCGGCGGGTTGTCGTAGAACTGGTTGTCGCCATCGGTCAGCAGCACCACGACCTTGTCGCTCTCGACATTGTCGTAGGCGAGCGGCAGCTCGGCCGGCGTCGCCCCGCCCCATAGTCCCTGCCAGCGTGGCGAGATCACCCGCCAGCCCCAGACCAGGCCGAGATTGCCGGTGGTGCCACCGCGATGCCAGGGCAGCATCTCCTCGATCGCCGCCAGGACCTCGGTCCGGCTCTGGCGCAGCGAGGTGATGGCCGGACCGCAGCCGAGATTGGGCCCCTTGCCGTTGTTCTCCGCACCGTTGCTCTCGTCGAGCGGCGGCCAGTTGTTGTCGGAGCCGCTCGGATAGAGGTAGCTCGAGAAGGGCTCCACCGTCGGCGGGTCGTCGGTTTCGTCGAACGGTGCCGGCCGGGCCATCACGCAGCCCTTCCAGCTGCTCGGCGCAAAGGGATCGACGGGTGCGGCCGGCTCGCTCTTGTCCTTCTTCTTGCCGGCGCTGGGCGCGGCACCGGCACCGATGATCACCTGATCGTCGGCGGCGAGCCAACCCGTCCGATGCGCCCCGATATTGACGCTGGCGACATAGGGAACCAAACCGACCCAGAGATTGGGATGGCTCTCGCGACTGCCGAAGACGATCCGCACGAGCTCGGCGGCGGCATCCTTCATCGCGTTGATCTTGCCACCACTGCGCATCGAGCCCGTGTTGTCCATCACCAGCACCAGCTCCATCTGGCGGATCTGGAGATTGACGACCGTCTGGAGGTCGATCACGGTTTCGGACTTGCCGAGGACGCGCATGAAGTAGGTGGGCACGGTGGCCGTGACCGTGAGGTTGATCGATTCGGTCTCGGGCGAGTAGACGGCGGCGAAGTCGCTGACCGCGACCTCTTCGCCGGTGGCGCCGAGATTGGCGTCGAAGAACGCCCGCGCCTCGGTGACGACATCCTCCTCGCGGCTGGCCCGCCCGGCGGCCAGTCCGGCCGCGTCGAGAGCGCGCTGCACCCGCGCCTCGACGCTGAAGGCGACGAGCGAATCGATGGCGAGGCCAGCAAAGCCGACCAGCGGCACCAGGATCAGGCCGAAGAACAGGAGCACACCGCCCCGTCGGTCATCGGCCAGGAGCTCGCGCAGACGCCAACCGCGGCGCCGTGCGACCACCGGCAAGGTGGCGGCAGAATGTTGAAGCGGATCGCTCGGATCGATCGACATCGGCACATTCCCTCGGGCTGTGGTCACTGCCCTGAAGCCCGCATCCTCGCCGCCGAGCCTTAACAAATCGCAAATTCTCCGGCCGGTGGTCCTGTGCTGGGGTCCGGCGGCATTCCTGGCGCACTCCAATATGCGCGCGGGAAATCGCCCGCCGTCCGGCAACCTCCTGTTAGCCTCGTTGCGGCAGATTTGGGCCACGACCGATCCCCGGATTCCGCACTGCCGGCGTGGTCGTCACCCTGCCCTGGCCACCCGCCACGCGGATCGCAGGAGAGCTCTCGACATGCTCGCATCGACCAGCCCCGCCGGACCTCCGGCGCCGCCCGAAAACCGCGCGGCAACCGGTCCGGGCCTCTGGACCCCGCCGATCGACGGCCACGGTCTCTACAAGTCCGTGATCCTGCGCCTGCCCCTGGAGGTGCGCCGGTCGCTCGATCACGAGCAGCTCCTGGCACTGCGGCAGGCGACGGAGGAACTCGCGTGGGGCGGCCACGCGGTGGATATCCGGGTGAGCCTCTGGACGCCGCTCGGCCGCCGCTACCTCGCGATCGTGGGCGGGCGGGAGCGCCGCGACCAGCTGCGTCTGGCGCACGAACGTGCCCGCCACCCCCTCGTCCGGCTCGGCAACGTGGTGTCGCTCTTGCTCTTCGCCTGCATGGTGCTCGGGCTCGGTGCCTTCGCCGGCCTCGCCGTGCTGGCCCTCACCCTTCTCTGAGCGTCCGGCCGGCGCCCGGTCAGGGCATCAGCTGGCCGCCATTGACCTCGATGATCTGCCCGGTGACGTAGCCGCCGAGCCGCTCCGAGGCGAGGAACAGGAAGGCACCGGCGCAGTCGTCCCCCTGACCGAGGCGCTGCAGCGGAATCCGCTGCCTCGTCGCCTCGAGCTTCTCGCTGGTCGAGTACACCTCGTGAAACTCGGTCTGGATGGTGCCGGGCGAGACGGCATTGACGCGAATTCCGTCGCCGGCGAGCTCGGTCGCGAGTGCCCGGGTGAAGGTCGAGACGAAGGCTTTGGCGGATGAATAGAGCGCGGAGCCCGCGCTGCCGCCGGTGCGGGCGGAGATCGACGTCACGTTGATGATCTGGCCGCGACTGGCGCGCAGTGCCGGCAGCGCCGCCCGGCTGGCGGCGACCACCGAGCGTGCGTTCAGATCGAACACCCGGTCGATCGCCGCGTCGTCCATGGCGTCCAGCGTGACCCGCCCAAGCATGTGTCCGGCATTGTTGATCAGGATGTCGAGACCGCCCAGCGCCGCCACGGCCGCCTCGACGGTACGCGCCGGTGCCGCACGCTCGGTGAAGTCGCCCTGCACCAGTGCCACATGCGGGATCGATGCCGCCTCGGCGGCATCCCGGCGGTGGTGCAGGACCAGTCGCGCCCCGCAGGCAGCCAGCAGGCGCGCCGCCGCCGCGCCGATGCCGCGACTGGCGCCGGTGACCAGAACGCGCTTGCCTTCGAGGCCCGGATCGATAGGTGTCACGGCATTCTCCTTCCCGCCCCATGCCTCACAGGACTGCAACCTTGGCCAGAACCACCCAGCCCGCCGACGCCGCCAGCGGCACCGGAACCACCCTCGTGGACGGTGTCGGCAGCTTCGTCGATCGCTTCGACGCCTTCCTCATCGACCAATGGGGTGTCCTCCACAATGGTGCAGCACCCTATCCGGGTGCGATCGAGCTCCTGGCCGAGCTGCACCGCCGCGGCAAGCGCGTGGTCCTGCTGACCAATTCCGGCCGGCGACGCAGCTACAACGCCGAGCGGCTCGAAGAACTCGGCTTCGACATCTCCGTGCTCACCGGCATCGTTACCTCGGGCGAGGCGACCTGGCTGGCGCTGCGCAACCGCACGCTGGAGGCGTTCCAGGCACTCGGCGGGCGCTGCCTCCTCTTCACCCGCGAAGGCGACATGGGTCCGGTCGAGGGCCTCGATCTCGACGTGGTCGAGGATCCGGCCCTTGCCGATTTCGTCTATCTCACCTGGCTCGACGCCCTGACCCACGACATGGCCGAGTTCGATCGGGTCATCGCGGCCGCCGCCGAACGCGGCCTGCCGATGGTCTGCTCGAACCCCGACCGCGTCGCCCCGACAGAGGGCGGCCTGACCATGGCGCCGGGCGCCCTCGCCGAGCGCTACCGGGAGATCGGCGGCCGGGTGATCTATGTCGGCAAGCCGCATGCCCCCATCTATGCCGCCTGTCGCGACCTCCTGCCGGGCATTGTCGCCGATGCCATCTGCGGCATCGGCGACAGCTTCGAGCACGACATCAAGGGTGCGAAGGACGCCGGCCTCGCGGCTGCCTTCATCATGCGGGGCATCCATGCCCAGGATTTCCCCGAAGGCGCCGGGGCAGCCGCCGACCATGCCGCCCTCGAAGCGCTCGCCCGGCGCCATGCGGCCGTGCCGGATTTCGCCCTGCCGGGTTTTCGCCTCTGAGTCGCCGGGCCCGGACGTGGCTCGAGTTTGACAAGCGGGCCCGGGCTCGGCACGAATCGGCAGTTTCCCTCGAGCGACGATCCGACTGCGGCAGCGAGGCGCCATGACCGATTCGATCCGCTTCACCCTCGACGGCCAGGACGTCGAAGCCCGGCCGGGCGAGACCATCTGGCAGGTGGCCGAGCGGCTGGGCATCGCCATCCCGCATCTCTGCTACACCCCCGAGCCCGGTTACCGGCCCGACGGCAATTGCCGCGCCTGCATGGTGGAGATCGAGGGCGAGCGCGTGCTCGCCGCCTCCTGCCTCCGGACGCCGACGCCCGGCATGGCCGTGCATGTCGGCAACGAGCGCGCGAGCAAGGCCCGCCGCATGGTCATGGAGCTGCTGCTCGCCGACCAGCCACCGGTCGAGCAGGCCCACGACCGGCAGAGCCGCCTCAGGCAATGGATCGACCGGAGCGGGCTCGAAGCCAGCCGCTTTCCCGCCGAAGCCCGGCCCGCGCCCGATCCGAGCCACCCGGCGATGCGGGTCAATCTCGATGCCTGCATCCAGTGCACGCTCTGCGTGCGCGCCTGCCGCGAGGTGCAGGTCAACGACGTGATCGGCATGGCCGGCCGTGGCCATGTCGAGAAGATCGTCTTCGACATGGACGATCCCATGGGTGCGTCCACCTGCGTGGCCTGCGGCGAGTGCGTCCAGGCCTGCCCGACCGGTGCCCTGATGCCGGCCTCGATCATGGACGCGGCCGGGATCGGCGACCGTTCGGCCGATCGGCAGGTGGAGAGCGTCTGCCCCTTCTGCGGCGTCGGCTGCAGGCTGACCTTCCACGTCAGGGACGACCGGATCTGCCACGTCACCGGCGCCAACGGCCCGGCCAACGAGAACCGCCTCTGCGTCAAGGGCCGCTTCGGCTTCGACTACGTGCACAGCCCGGAACGGCTGATTGTGCCCCTCATCCGCAAGGCCGATGCCCCCAAGCGCGCCGACGAGCTGGTCGACGCGGCCAATCCCTGGAGCCACTTCCGCGAAGCCAGCTGGGAGGAGGCGCTGGACGTGGCCGCCTCCGGGCTGCGGTGGATCCGGGACGCGCATGGCGGCGAGGTGCTCGCCGGCTTCGGCTCGGCCAAGTGCTCGAACGAGGAGGCCTATCTCTTCCAGAAGCTGGTGCGCGCCGGCTTCGGCACCAACAATGTCGACCACTGCACGCGGCTCTGCCACGCCTCGTCCGTGGCGGCCCTCATGGAAGGCATCGGCTCGGGTGCGGTGACGGCACCCTTCAACGAGGCGCTTCTCGCCGACGTCATCGTGGTCATCGGTGCCAACCCGACCGAGAACCATCCGGTAGCCGCGACCTATTTCAAGCAGGCCGTGAAGCGGGGTGCCAAGCTCGTCGTCATGGACCCGCGCGGCCAGGCGCTCCGCCGCCATGCCACCCACATGCTGCAGTTCGAGCCGGGCCGCGACGTGGCGCTCCTGAACGCCATGCTCAACGTCATCGTCAGCGAGGAGCTCTTCGACCGCCAGTACCTCCAGGCGCATACCGAGGGTTTCGACCGGCTGCGCCAGCATCTCGCCGCCTATCCGCCGGAAGCCATGGCGCCGATCTGCAGCATCGACGCGGCTGCCATCCGCGACGTCGCCCGGCTCTATGCCCGGGCGGAGCGCGCCATCATCTTTTGGGGCATGGGCGTCAGCCAGCACACCCACGGCACCGACAACGCCCGCTGCCTGATCAGCCTCGCTTTGCTCTGCGGCCATACCGGCC
>JAUIID010000084.1 GCA_030431615.1 Alphaproteobacteria bacterium | reverse complement strand
CGGAACCGAGGTATAGACCGCCATCCATCACCAGTCTGGTCGATTGCAACCCGCGCCTTATGCCGATCCGGGCCCGGCTTGTCACGCGGCACGGGCGGCAACTCGCCCGGCCGATTTCAGGAAGCGGTGCGCAGGCGGCGCTCGGGGATCGGCGGGACGCGGAAGGAGACGTTCTCGTCGGTGATGCTCATTGTCGTGACCGTGACCGCGTAGCGTGTCCGAAAGGCGTCGATCACCTGCTCGACCAGGACTTCCGGCGCCGACGCGCCGGCGGTCAGACCGACCGAGGCCACCCCGGCCATGCCCTCCCAGTCGATATCGGCAGCGGACTGGATGAGCAGCGCCCTGGCGCAACCGTTCTGCTTCGCCACCTCGACCAGCCGGACCGAATTCGAGGAGTTGGGCGCGCCGACCACGAGCACCAGATCGGCACCCGGTGCTATCGCCGCCACTGCCTCCTGGCGGTTCGTCGTGGCGTAGCAGATGTCCTCGCTGCGCGGCCCGGCGATCGTCGGGAACCGCCGGCGCAGCACCGCCACGATGGCCGCCGTGTCGGTCAGCGAGAGCGTCGTCTGCGTGGCGTAGGCGACCTTGTCAGGATCGGGCACCTCCACATGCTCGGCGTCGGCGACCGTCTCGACCAGGAGGACGGCGCCGTCGGCCACCTGGCCCATGGTGCCCTCCACCTCGGGGTGCCCGGCATGCCCGACCAGGAGGACCGTCAACCCGTCCGCGTGGTGGCGCTCGACCTCGCGATGGACCTTGCTGACGAGCGGGCAGGTGGCGTCGGCGAAGATCAGCCGGCGACGGCGCGCCTCGGCCGGCACCCGCTTCGGCACCCCGTGCGCCGAGAAGACCACCACGGCGTCCTCCGGCACCTCGTCGAGCTCGTCGACGAAAACCGCACCCAGGCCGCGCAGCTCCTCGACGACATGGCGGTTGTGCACGATCTCGTGACGGACGTAGATTGGCGGGCCGTTCTTTCGCAGCGCTTCCTTGACGATGGCGATGGCCCGGTCCACCCCGGCGCAGAAGCCGCGCGGATTGGCGAGGCAGATGGTCAGGCGCGGTCGATCGGTTTGCGGCAAGGCGAGCTCCGGCGAGGTGTGCGGCCGACGCGTCCAGCGCCGGCCGGCAGTCGTACCTTTCGGTCGATAGCATAGCGGGCCGTTGCCGGCGAGTGCCGATGGGACAGTTCCTGCGTGCGGTATCGACGCTGCGCGAGCTTGGGAGAGGATGAGTATGGCGAGCCGCTCGTCAGTGGCGCTGGCCGACGGGACAAGGATCGAGGAGTGGCGGCTCCTCCTGATACTGGTCGTGGCGACGGCCATCGGCCCGTTCTCGATGCAGATCTTCCTGCCGGCCCTGCCGTCGATCCAGGCGGGATTCGCGGTTTCGGCTGCCACGGCACAGCTCGCCTTCTCGCTTTCGGCTCTGGCGATGGCCGTGGCGACGCTGATCTTCGGACCTCTCTCGGACCGGCTGGGCCGCCGGCCGGCGCTGATCGCCGGCCTCGTCATCTTCCTCGCCGGCAGCCTGATCTGCGCCTTCGCCAACTCGATCGGGCTCCTGATCTTCGGCCGCGTCGTGCAGGCCGCCGGTGGCTGCGCCGGCATGGTGCTCGGCCGCGCCATCGTCCGCGATCTCTATGATCGGGAGAAGTCGGCCTCGGCCATCGCCTACATCACCATGGCGATGGTGGTGGCGCCGATGGTCGCCCCGGCGATCGGGGGCGCGCTCACCGACCTCTTCGATTGGTCGGCCGTCTTCCTGCTCGGCGGCGCGCTTGGCGTTCTGGTGCTGATCGCCGTGCGTGGCCACCTGCCCGAGACGCTGGTGCCGCACGGGCGGCCGACTACGTTCGGTGCGATGCTCGGCGATTTCGGCACGCTGATTCGAATGCCGGCATTCCTCGGCTTCGCGTTCCAGGGCGGCTTCTCCATGGCGGTCTTCTTCAGCTTCCTGGCTGCTGCCCCCTACGTCATGATCACCGTGCTCGAGCGTCCGCCTTCCGAGTACGGGCTGATGTTCATCGTCGTCTCGGCGGCCTTCATGGCTGGCAATTTCACGACCGCCCGGCTCAGCCGCCGGCTCGGCATCAATCGCATGGTGCTCGGCGGCAGCGCCGGGACGCTGTTCGGGGCATGCGTGCTGGTTCTCGTCGTGCCGGCGGTCTACGTGACGCCATGGGCGCTCTTCCTGCCGATGATGTTCATCGCCTTCACCCAGGGCTTGTCCATGCCCAACAGCCTCGCGGCGGTGATCAGCCTGCGGCCAGATTTGGCCGGTGCCGCCTCCGGCCTCGCCGGCTTCCTGCAGATGGGCACGGCCGCCCTGGTGGCCCAGGTCATCG
This sequence comes from Alphaproteobacteria bacterium, assembly GCA_030431615.1. Taxonomy (GTDB): domain Bacteria; phylum Pseudomonadota; class Alphaproteobacteria; order Geminicoccales; family Geminicoccaceae; genus SLRI01. Next base: position 18,284 of record JAUIID010000084.1, on the reverse strand, counting down.
GCTCCATCCAGAGCGGCTCGCCCTATCCGATGGCCATCGGCATGCTGGTCAGCGCCGCCCTGATGATGGTGAGCGCGGTCTACGCGGTGACACGCGCACGGGGCTGAGGCGAGGCGGTTGCCTTGGACCCTTGCCGCCGGTCCGGGCGACGGGCACAAGCGCCGGACGACAGCAGCGGGCGACGCATGGAAAGCGCGGACGACGAGTATGTACTCGAGCAGCAGGTCGGGCATCTCCTGCGGCGGGCCAATCAGCGCCATACGGCGCTGTTCGCCCGGCACTTCGCCGCCTTCGATCTGACGCCGCTGCAGTTCGCGGTGCTGATGAAGCTGCAGGCCGCCGGCCCCTTGTCGCAGAATCATCTGGGCCGGCTCACCGCGATGGACCCCAACACCGCCCAGGGCGTGATCCTGCGTCTCCAGCGTCGACGGCTGGTGATGCGCCAGCCCAGCCCGGAGGACCGGCGGCGCAAGCTGCTGTCGCTGACCGACGCAGGAGCCGCCCTGGCCGGCCGGCTGAAGGAGGAGGGCCGCGCGATCAGCGAGGCGACACTGGCACCCCTGACGGCGCGGGAGCGTCGCCAGCTGCTGGCGCTCCTGGCGAAGCTCGTCTGATCGTGCCGTCCCGGATCAGCTTGACAGTTTCGTGAGCGGGCGCCATCGCCATGCGCAATCGGCTTGCGACGGCTCCGGCAGGGGCTATTGTAGGTGTTCATACGATTTGCCGAGCGGCCGGGCCGCTCGCTAGGGGGCTTCTGATGAACGAGATCAGCCATCTCGTCGGAGCCGCGGGGCCGGATTCCCTGGTCGTCCGCTTCGCTGGCGACAGCGGCGACGGCATGCAGCTCACCGGCAGCCGGTTCACCCAGGAAGCGGCGCTCGACGGCGCCGATCTCGCCACCTTCCCGGACTTTCCGGCCGAGATCCGCGCACCTGTCGGCACGACCTTCGGCGTTTCCGCCTTCCAGATCCAGTTCGGCGGTCGGCGCGTGCGCACGCCCGGCGACCAGCTCGACGTGCTGGTCGCTCTCAATCCCGCGGCCCTGAAGACTAATCTCGAGGATCTCCGGCATGGCGGCACGCTGATCGTCGATACGGCCGCCTTCGTCGACCGCAACCTGAGGAAGGCGGGCTACGATCGGGACCCCCGCGAGGACGACGCCCTCGACGCCTATCGCTGCCTCGAGATCGACATCACCAAGCTGACCCAGGCGGCGGTCAAGCCATTGGGTGTCGGCAACCGCGACGCCAACCGGGCGCGCAATTTCTGGACGCTCGGGCTGGTCCTCTGGCTCACTGGGCGAAGGCGCAGCTCCACCCAGGAGTGGATCCGCGAGCGGTTTGCCTCCGAGCCCCTGGTGCGTGACGCCAACCTCGCGGCTCTCGACGCGGGCCACGCCTACGGCGAGACGGCGGAGCTGCCGCGTCTGCCGGAGGTGCTGGCGAAAGGGCACAGCGCCCCGCTCCCGGCCGGCCGCTATAGGACGGTGACCGGCGTCGAAGCGCTCTGCTACGGCCTGGTCGCCGCGGCACGGCTCTCCGGCATCGATCTCTTCTACGGCTCTTACCCGATCACGCCGGCCTCGAGCATGCTGCACATGCTCGCCCGGCTGGGCGCCTTCGGCGTGCGCACTTTCCAGGCCGAGGACGAGATCGCCGCCATCTGTGCCGCCATCGGCGCCTCCTATGCCGGTCAGCTGGGCATCACCGGCAGCTCGGGGCCGGGGATCGCACTCAAGATGGAGGCGCTTGGGCTCGCCATCGCCACCGAGCTGCCGCTCGTCGTGATCGATGCGCAGCGCGGCGGTCCGTCGACCGGCCTGCCGACCAAGACCGAGCAGTCGGACCTGTTCCAGGCGGTGCTCGGCCGCAATGCCGACTCGCCGATCGTCGTGCTGGCGGCTTCGACGCCGGGCGACTGCTTCCCGGTGGCGATCGAGGCGGTGCGGCTTGCCACGCGCTACATGACGCCGGTCATGCTCCTGACCGACGGCTTCCTCGCCAATGCGAGCGAGCCCTGGCTCATTCCGGATCTGGCGGCGCTCGAGCCCTTCCCGGTCCAGCAGGGCGCCGCGGCGGACGGGTTCAAGCCCTATGCGCGCGATCCAGAGACGCTGGCCCGGGCCTGGGTTCCGCCCGGCACGCCGGGGCTGCGGCACCGGATCGGCGGCATCGAGCGGGCCCATCCGACCGGGGCGATCTCCTACGACCCGGCCAATCACCAGACGATGACGGATTTCCGCCGCGCCAAGATCCTCGGGATCGCCCGGGACATCCCGGAGCAGGACTTCGTCGCCGGCGGACCGGACGACCGGCTGCTGATTCTCGGCTGGGGTTCGACCTTCGGCGCCATCCAGAGTGCCGTCGACCGGCTGCGGGCGGGCGGTGCCGCCGTGGCCCACGCGCATCTTCGCCACATCTGGCCGCTGCCGGCCAATCTGGGTGACATCCTCGCCGGTTTCGATCGCGTGCTGGTGCCGGAACTGAATGCCGGGCAGCTCAACTTCCTCTTGCAGGGGGTCTATGGTTGCCGGGTGGAGAGCTTGACCAAGGTCTCTGGCAAGCCGTTCACCGCCGCCGAGATCGAAACCCGGGTCAAGACGCTGCTGGAGGCCTGATACGATGGCTACCGTGCTCGAACGTGAGCCCAAGGGACTGACGCCCAAGGACTGGGCCAGCGACCAGGAGGTCCGCTGGTGTCCGGGCTGTGGCGACTACGCCATCCTCAAGGCCGTGCAGAAGACCTTGGCCGACCTGCAGGCCGACCCCGATCGCACCGTGTTCATCTCCGGCATCGGCTGCGCGGCGCGCTTTCCCTACTACATCGAATCGTACGGCTTCCACACGATCCATGGCCGGGCGGCAGCGATCGCCACGGGCGCCAAGCTGGCCAACCCGGAGCTCGACATCTGGGTCGTCTCGGGCGACGGCGACAGCCTGTCAATTGGCGGCAACCACCTCCTCCATCTGCTGCGTCGCAATGTCGATCTCGTCTATCTCTTGTTCAACAATGAGGTCTATGGCCTGACCAAGGGGCAGGCCTCGCCGACCAGCCCGCGCGGCACGGTGAGCCCGTCCTCGCCTGGCGGCACGCTCGACGCGCCGGTCAATGCCGGGGCCTTCGCGCTCGGCGCCGGGGCGCGCTTTGTGGCACGGGTGGCCGACGTGGTGCAGGGGCCCATGGTCGAGGTGCTGACGCGCGCGCATGGCCACACGGGCACGAGCTTCGTCGAGATCCTGCAGAACTGCATCGTCTACAATGACGGCGCCTTCGACGCAGTGACCGACAAGGCGACCGCGGCCGAGCACCAGCTCTGGTGCCGGCACGGCGAGCCGCTTCTCTTCGCCGGCGGCACGAAGGGCGTGCGCCTGGTGCCCGAGCGCTTCGCCCTCGAGATCTTCGACGTCGGCGCGGACGGGCTCGGTGCCGAGGCGGCACTCGTCCACGACGAGACCAACCCGATGCTGGCACAGATGCTGGTGCGGCTCGAGGCGCCAACCGCGCTCGGCGTAATCTTCGCCATCGAAGCGCCGAGCTATGATGCGGCGTTCAGCGCTGCGGCCCCGGCGCGCAAGCCGGAGCTCGCGGATCTGCAACGCCAGGTGGGCGGCCGGACGACCTGGGAGATCGGTTAGGCAGACTCGGCCGCAAGCGCGCTTGACAGGGCGCTCGCGCGGTCCGAGTTTGTTCCATCACACATGAATTCGGGCTATGACCCGAGCCGTGGGAGAGGGTAGCCGAGCCAGCGCGCATGGGAACCTATAACCGCCCCGAGGATCTCGACACGGCGCTTCGCCTCATGGCGGCGGGGCCGGTCGTGCCACTCGCCGGCGGCACCGATCTGTTCCCTGCCGACGCCGCGCGCAGTGGCTGGGGCGAGCCGCCGCTCGATACGCCCGAAGGTGCCGATCTCGTCGATCTTTCCGGCCTGAAGGCGCTCTGTCGCATCGCGGACATGGAGGACAGGGTCGAGATCGGCGCCCTCGTCACCTGGACCAATGCACTGCACGACCACCTGCCACCCTGGTTCGATGCGGTCCGGCAGGCGGCCCGCGAGGTGGGCGGCATGCAGATCCAGAACCGCGGCACCCTCGCCGGCAATCTCTGCAATGCCTCGCCCGCTGCCGATGGCGTGCCGCCGCTCTTGGCGCTCGATGCCCGCGTCCGCCTGGCGAGCGTTCGGGGCACCCGCGAATTGCCGCTCGACAGCTTCCTCCTCGGCAACCGGCGCACAGCACGCGCACCAGACGAGCTCGTCACCCACATCGTCGTGCCAAAGCTGCCAGCGGCGGCCCGGTCGGTCTTTCTCAAGCTCGGCGCCCGGCGCTACCTCGTCATCTCGATCGCCATGGTGGCGATGACGGTCCTGCTCGATGAGGGCGGGCGAATCGTCGAGCTGCGCCTCGCGGTCGGGGCCTGCTCGCCGGTGGCTGCCCGGTTGCCGGAGCTCGAAGAGCGGCTCGTGGGCCTGACGCCCGAGGTAGCGGCGGCTGCGGTCGAGCCCGCGGATCTGGCCATGCTGGCCCCCATCGACGATGTTCGTGCGAGCGGCGCCTACCGCCGCCATGCAGCACTCGTGCTGCTGCGCCGGGCGCTCGGCGGCGAGCGGCTGCAGGTGGCGGCATGAACGCCCTGGCGCCCGTCGAGGTCGGCACCGGCTTTCGGCTGAATGGCCGGCCGGTGGTGGTCGATGCGCCGCCGGCGACCCGATTGAGCCGGGTTCTGCGCGAGAACCTCGGGCTGACCGGCACCAAGGTCGGCTGCGATGCGGGCGATTGTGGCGCCTGCACGGTGCTCATCGACGGTCGGCAGGCCTGCGCTTGCCTCCTGCCGCTCGGGCAGGTCGGGGGGCGCTCGGTGACCAGCATCGAAGGGCTTGCGGCCGAGCCACGCTTCAGCCGGCTGCAGCAGGCTTTCGTCGATGGCGGCGCCGTGCAGTGCGGGATCTGCACGCCCGGCATGGTGATGGCCGCGGCAGACCTGCTCGGCAGATGCGAGCGGCCAAACCGGGGCGAGATCGAGGACGCGCTGGGGGGCGTGCTTTGCCGCTGCACCGGCTACCGACAGATCGTGGCGGCCGTCGCCGAGGCGATCGCGCCGCGAGCGCCCGGCCCGCGGCCTGCTGGCCCCGTCGTGGGGGCGCGGATCGCCCGGCTCGACGGCCGGGCCAGGGCAGCGGGCACCGAGCGGTTCGGAGCGGACGGCGTGCCCGCCGACGCCTGGCGGCTGCGGGTGGTCCGCTCGCCGCATATGCGCGCCCGCTTCGGCCTCGGCGACCTCGCCGCTGTCGAGCGGCGGCATGGCGTGCGGGTGCTGACGGCGAGCGACGTGCCGGGCGTCAACGGCTTTGCGATCTTTCCCGACCGCAAGGACCAGCCCGTCCTCGCCACGGGTCATGTGCGCTTTCGCGGTGAGGCGGTGCTCGCTCTGGTTGGCCCGGGAGAGGCGCTGGCGCGGATCCGGGACGCCGAGCTGCCGATCACCTGGGAGCCGCTCGATCCCGTGGGTTTTACCGCCGCCCGGACGGGGGAGGCGCCAGCCCTGCACGAGGACCGGCCGGACAACGTGCTGACGGAAGGTCTGCTCGAGACGGGTGACGCCGCGGCAGCGCTGGCCGCGGCTGACGTCACGGCCGAAATCACCATCGAGACGAGCTTCGTCGAGCACGCCTATATCGAGCCCGAGGCCGGCTGGGCCGTCCGCCGGGGTGACCGCCTCGAGCTCACCGTCTCGACCCAGAGCCCCTACATGGACCGCGACGAGGTGGCGAACGTCCTTGGCGTGGCACCGGAGCAGGTCAGGATCCGGCCCACGGCCTGCGGTGGCGGTTTCGGCGGCAAGCTGGATGTGGCGGTCCAGCCGCTCCTCGCGATGGCAGCCTGGCATCTCGATCGGCCGGTGGCGTGCACCTACAGCCGCATCGAGAGCATGGCCTCGACCACCAAGCGGCATCCGGCTGCGATCACCGCACGCGCCGGTGCCGACGCGTCGGGGCGGATCACTGCACTCGACTTCAGGGGCGACTTCGACACCGGCGCCTATGCCTCCTGGGGGCCGACCGTGGCGGGTCGCGTGCCGATCCACAGCTCCGGACCCTATCGGATCGCCAATCTCCAAGCACGATCGCGGGCGATCCTGACCAATGCGCCGCCGAGCGGGGCATTTCGTGGCTTCGGCGTGCCGCAGACGCTGCTCGCGGTGGAGCAGGCCTATGACGAGCTGGCGTTGAAGCTCGACCTCGACCCGCTCGAGTTCCGGCTGCTGAATGCGCTGCGGCCGGGCGACGCCACCGCCACGGGCCAGGTGCTCGAGAGCGTTGGCATCGCCGAGTGCCTGGAGGCCCTGCGGCCGCGCTGGCGGGAGTTGCGGTCGGCCGCACGAAGCAGCGGGCCGGTACGGCGCGGCGTCGGCATCGCCAGTGTCTGGTATGGCTGCGGCAATACCGGGATGAGCAACCCGTCGAGCCAGCGGGTGAGCCTGCTGCGCGACGGCCGGATCATGTTCTGGAACGGCGTGCAGGACATCGGCCAGGGTTCGAACACCATCATGGCGCAGATCCTGGCGGATGCGCTGGGCGTGCCGCTCGACGCCATCGACAGCTCCTCGGCCGATACCGACCTCACGCTCGATTGCGGCAAGACTTCCGCCTCGCGCCAGACTTTCGTCTCCGGACGGGCGACGCAGCTCGCCGGCGAGGAACTGCGCGGCCAGCTGCTCCGGCTGGCCAATGCCGGCAGCGATGCGCGGATCGAGCCCGGCCCCGGCGCGGTGCGAGTGGTCGAGGGCGGGCACGAGCGCCGCATTGACCTCGCACTACTGCCGCCCGTCGAAGGCTGTGGCGCAGAAGTGGCGCTCGATGCACGCACCACCTTCGATCCGCCGGCGACGCCGGTCGTCGACAATCGCGGCGCACCCTACGCGTCCTATGGCTTCGGCGCGCAGATCGCGCAGGTTGCGGTCGACATCGAGCTCGGCACAGTCAAGGTCGAGCGGATCGTCGCCGCCTACGATGTCGGCCGCGCCATCAATCCCGAGCTGGTCGAGGGCCAGATCATCGGTGGCGTGGCGCAGGGCCTGGGTCTGGCGCTCATGGAGGAGTTCATCCCCGGACGCACCGAGAACCTGCACGACTACCTGATCGCCACGGTCGGTGACGTGCCGGAGGTGGAGGTGCTGCTCGTGGAGAAGGCGGAGCCACTCGGGCCGTTCGGCGCCAAGGGGGTCGGCGAGCATGCGCTGATCCCGACCGCCCCGGCGATCATGAACGCGATCCATCATGCGACCGGCGTGCGGATCTCCAGGATTCCGGCGATCCCCCACCGGGTGCATGCGGCGCTGGCAGCTGCGGGAGCAAGCTCGTGACCGACATGACGGAGCGTTTCGGTGCGCGCGAGGCCGATGGCATCGTGCGCTGCGACGCCTGCCCGGTGCTCTGTCGCATCAGGCCCGGACGATCGGGTGCCTGCGGCCGCTACGCCAACGAGAACGGCTCGCTGGTCCGGACCGACCCCGTGGTCTTCGCCGAGCGCCATGTCGACGAGGGCGGTGCCCTGGTGCCGTTCGCCGAGGGCGACTGGGATGGTGCCGCCGGTCCGAGCGTGGAGACCTTCGTCACCGGCATCGGCTCGGGCACGACCTATCCCGACTACAAGCCTGCTCCCTTCATCGTCAGCTCCACCTATCGGGGCGTCGATACCGTGACCGTGGTTTCCGAGGGCATCTTCTCCTACTGCGGCTGCAAGGTGAAGATCGACACCGACCGGCACCTCGGCCCGGAGCGGAGCACGATCTCCGTCAAGGGCGAACCGGTCGGCCACGTCACGACCGCCGAGTACGGCTCGCAGATGCTCTCGATCGGTGGCGTGCATCACCTCACCGGCACGACCAAGAAGGCCGGTAACGTGACCTGCGACACGCTGGTCAGGCTCTGCGGCGGCGAGGCGGTCGAGCTCGATATCGAGGCGGGCAGCAGCGTGGTCGTGCAGGCGGGGGTGGCGCCGATCGTCAACGGCAAGCCCGAGGCGCGGATGCGCGTCGGCTGCGGCTCGGCCACGGTCGGCATCTTCGCCAAGCAATGGCACGGCCAGGTCGACGAGGTGATCGTCCTCGACGACCACATCACCGGCGTGCTCACCGAGCACCAGGCCGGCCGCTGCCTCGACATGGCGCCTTCGGGCGTGCGCATCGAGGGCCGCAAGTCGACGCCGGGGCGCTACTTCCAGGTAGCCAATCCGGGCCTCGGCTGGGGCGGCACGGACATCACTGATCCGTTCTCAGTTATCCGCGACATCGACCGGAAGCTCGCCTGGCCCGGCATGCGGGTGTTGATCACCTCGACCACCGGCGAGGATGCGGTCTGGTGCGTGCTCGACGAGGATTTCCGGCTGCAGGAGGCGGAGATGCCGGCGGCGGTGCGCCGCACGGTCGAGCGGATCGGCGAGAACTGCGAGCCTTCCCTCTGCTCGGTGCTCTTCATGGCGGGTGCCGGCGGCTCGCTGCGTGCCGGTGTCACCGAGAACCCGGTCCTCATCACCCGCTCGGTCAAGAGCGGCGAGACTCGTGTCACCATGGGCGGGGCGCCGGTCTATGTCTGGCCGGGCGGCGGCATCACCGTCATGGTCGATGTCGAACGGCTGCCGCAACGCGCTTTCGGCTACGTGCCAACCCCTGCGTTGGTGGCGCCCATCGAGTTCACGCTGCCGCTCGAGCTCTACACGGCGCTCGGCGGGCACGCGGACCATGTCCAGGCGCTGGACGAGGTGGTCCGGGCGCATGGCCAGTCGGCGCGCCGCGAGGCCTGGGCGCCGCGCAATCCCTGGCCGCTCGGGCGAACCGCGCCATGACGGCCCGGGCCACGGCCCAAAGAAGGGCATCGAGCGGTCCCGCCGCTGCCCGCCTCGACGGCAACCGCCTGCACCTGGCGCATGGGCCAATCGATCTGCTCATCTGGGCCGAGGGGCCGCCGGCCTCGGTCGAGCGGGCCTATCGGGTGGCCGAGGCTGCGTTCGACGGGCTGCTCGAGAGCCTGGTTGCCGTCCTGCCCCGCCTCCGCTCCTCCGTGGGCCCCGCCTACGGCCTGCCGCCCGCGGCGCGCCTCATGCACGCGGCGACTGCACCGCTCGCCGTCGACCGCTTCGTCACGCCGATGGCGGCCGTGGCCGGGGCGGTGGCCGACACGGTGATGGCGGCGATCCGGACCGTGCCCGGCATCGAGCGGGCTTATGTGAACAATCGGGGCGACATCGCGGTCCATCTGACCCCCGGCGCCAGTCTCGAGATCGGCGTGGTGCCGGAGGTCCGGCGGCCGCTCATGGCGGCGAGCCTGCGGCTCGGCCACGGCGACGGCATCGGCGGCGTGGCGACCAGCGGCTGGGACGGGCGGAGCTTCTCGCTCGGAATCGCCGACGCGGTGACCGTGCTGGCGGCGAGTGCGGCCCAGGCGGATGCGGCCGCGACACTGATCGCCAACGCGGTCGATGTGGACGACCCGGCGATCACCCGTACGCCGGCCACCGAGCTGGACCCGGACAGCGATCTGGGCCCACTGCTCGTGACAACGGGCGTCGGGGCCCTTGGCGATGCCGCAATCGCCAGCGCGCTCGACAACGGGGCACGCTACGCGCAAACGCTGCTGGACCGCCGGCTCATCTCTGCGGCCATGCTGGTCCTCGCGGGACGCGCCTGCATCGTCGGCAGGATCCGGGAGGAGATCGCATGTTCGAGCTGACAAAGACGCAGGTCACGGTCGAGGAAATTCACCACGACGGCGGGCCGCGCCTCGATCGGCCGTTGCTGCGCGGTGCCGTGGCGGCGGTGTTCAGGAATCCTTTCGCTGGCCGGTTCGCCGATGCCGTCGAGTTCGTCGAGGCGATGGACGCCCTGAAGCCGCTCGGCCTCGAGATGTCGAGGAAGCTGATCCAGGCCCTGGGCGGTGATTCCAGGCGGATCGAGAGCTATGGCAAGGGCTCGATCATCGGCGCCGATGGCGAGCTCGAGCATGGGGCCCTCTGGCATGTGCCGGGCGGCTACGCCATGCGCGAGCTGCTCGGCGACGCCAAGGCGATCGTGCCCTCCAGCACGAAGCTCGGCGGCATGGGCACTGCCCTGGACGTGCCGCTGCACCATATCAACGCCGCTTACGTCCGTAGTCATTTCAGCGCCATCGAGGTCCGGGTTGCCGATGCGCCGCGGCCCGGCGAGATCGTCTTCTGCCTCGCCATGACCACGGGCGGTCGGCCGCATGCCCGGATGGGCGGCCTCGAGGCGGGGGATATCAAGGGTCAGGACGGGCTGCGCTGAGCGGCCGAGCGGGAGGAGGGGCCATGACCTTCGTGCGCAACAACTGGTACCCGGCGGGCTTTGCCAGCCGCATGGGCGAGGGGCTGCACAAGCGCCGAATGCTCGGTGAGGACCTGGTGATCTGGCAGCAGGCCGATGGCGGCTTCGCGGCCCTCCAGGATCGCTGCCCGCACCGCTTCCTGCCGCTCTCGATGGGCTGCCTCGAGCGCGACACGATCCGCTGCGGCTATCACGGCATGACCTTCGCCGCCGACGGACGCTGCGTGCGCATCCCGGGCCAGCCGACGATTCCGCCCTCGGCCAAGGTGCGCAGCTACCCGGTCGAGCAGAAGTTCGGGCTCGTCTGGATCTGGATGGGCGATCCGGCGCTGGCTTCCCGGGAGCGGCTCTTCGATCTGCCGGAATATCACGAGGCGGGCTGGCACGCGGTCGAGGGCGAGGCGCTCGAGGTCGAGGCCAACTACCTGGCCCTCGCCGACAATCTCTGCGATCCAGCGCATGTCGCCTTTGTCCATCTCTCGACCCTCGGCAACGCGGCGCACGAGGACGTGCCGATCGAGACGGAGATCAAGGACCAGCTGATCGTCACCACGCGCTGGACGATCAATGCCGAGCCCATTCCGCTCTTCCAGAAGTTCGGCAGCTTCAGGGGCAATATCGATCGCTGGCAGATCTACAACTACCACGCGCCTTCGATCGCAGTGATCGACTTCGGCGGTGCTGATACCGGCACCGGCGCACGCGAGGGCCGGCTGCACGAGGGTGCCATCCGCATCTTCGCCTGCCATTTCATCTGTCCGGTCGACGAGGCAAGCTCGATCGACTACTGGCTGCATGTCGACAACTTCCCGAGCGATGCCGCAACGCGGGCGAGGATGAACGAGCAGTTCGCCCTCGCCTTCGCCGAGGACAAGGCCATCCTGGAGGCGATCCAGGTCGAGGAGACGAAGCTCGGCGGGCGGCAGCGGCCGCTTCGGCTCGGCATCGACAAGGGTGCGGTGCTGATGCGCAAGACGGTCGAGCGGATGATCGAGGCGGAACGGTCGGTCATGGCGGCCGAATGAGAAACGCAGCGACGACAGCAAGGAGAGGACGGCTCATGACGACCAGACGACAGGTGACGGCCGGCGTGCCGAGGCTGGCGGCGATCGCCGCCCTGCTCTTCACCACCGGCAGCCTCGCGGCCGAGCCCATCAAGATCGGCGACATCAACTCCTACACCCGGATGGCGCAGCACACCGAGCACGCCAAGCGCGGCATGCAGCTGGCGATCGACGAGATCAACGCCGATGGCGGCATCAACGGCCGGGTGATCGAGCTGATCAGCCGCGACGATGCCGGCGAGCCGGGCGAGGCGATCCGCGTCGCCGAGGAGCTGGTGAGCCGCGAGGGCGTGGACATCCTGACCGGCACGACGCTCTCCAATATCGGCCTCGCCGTCGCGTCCTTTGCGGCGCAGAACAAGGTGCTCTATCTCGCCGCCGAGCCGCTCGCCGACGCGGTGACCCTGCAGGGCGGCAACCGCTACACCTTCCGGCTGCGGCCCTCGACCTACATGCAGGCGGCGATGCTGGCCGAGCTCGCGGCCGACAACCCGGCCACGCGCTGGGCGACGATTGCCCCCAACTACGCCTATGGGCAGGAGGCGGTCGCCGCCTTCAAGGCGATCATGAGCGAGCGGCGGCCGGACATCGAGTGGGTCGGCGAGCAGTGGCCCGCCCTCTTCGCCATCGATGCCGGGGCCGAGGTGCTGGCCCTCTCGGCGGCCGAGCCGGATGCCGTCTTCAATGTCACCTTCGGCGCCGACCTCGCCAAGTTCGTCCGCGAGGGCGCCGATCGCGGGCTCTTCGAAGACACGTTCGTGGTCAGCCTCCTGACTGGCGAGCCGGAATATATCGACCCGCTCGAGGACGAGGCGCCGGAGGGCTGGCTGGTGACCGGCTATCCCTGGGACAAGATCGAGGACCCGGCCTACGTGGAGTGGCTCGACCGCTACCAGGCCGCCTATGACGACTACCCGAGGATCGGCTCGGTCGTCGGCTACAACTCGATGCTCGCACTCGGTGCGGCGCTCGAGAAGACCGGTGGCGATACCGATCCGGAGAAGCTCGTCGAGGCCATGCGCGGGCTCGAGTTCGAGACGCCGCAGGGCCTCCTGACCTTCCGGCCTTCGGACCACCAGGCGTCGCTCGGTGCCTGGGTCGGCTACACGACGGTCGAGGACGGCCAGGGCACGATGCGCGACTGGTACTATGCGCCCGGCGAGAAGTACCTGCCGCCCGAGGAGATGGTGGCGAAGCTGCGCCCCGCTTCCGACTGAACCGACAATCCTTGCGGACGGGTGGGATTCCCGCCCGTCCGCGCCGCTGACCGCGCCCCGACGCGGCCTTGCCGGGAGCTGCCGACTTGGGCTTCATTCTCGTGCAGATCCTGACCGGCCTCTCGAGCGCCGCCAGCCTCTTCCTGGTCGCGGCCGGCCTGTCCCTGATCTTCGGCGTGACCAGGGTGGTCAATTTCGCGCACGGCTCGTTCTACATGCTGGGCGCCTATATCGGCCTGACACTGGTGGCACTCTTTGGCGACCTCTTCGGCCGCGGGCATCTGGCCTTCTGGTCGGCGCTGCTCTGTGCCGCCCTCGCCGTGGGTGCCATCGGTGCCCTGGTCGAGATCGTCATCCTCAGGCGCATCTACCGCTCGCCCGAGCTTTTCCAGCTCGTCGCCACCTTCGGCGTCATCCTCGTGATCCAGGACCTGACGCTTTGGGGCTGGGGCCCGGAGGACCAGCTCGGGCCCCGCGCACCGGACCTGCGGGGTGCGATCATGATCATGGGCGAGCCGCTGCCCCGCTACGACCTCGTGCTGATCGCCGCTGGCCCGGTGGTGCTCCTGCTCTTCTGGCTGCTGCTCAACCGGACCCGCTTCGGCATCCTCGTCCGGGCCGCCACCGCCGATCGTGAGATGGTGGGTGCGCTCGGCGTCAACCAGGCCTGGCTCTTCACCGGCGTCTTCTTCCTCGGCTCCTTCCTCGCCGGGCTGGGCGGTGCCCTGCAGCTGCCCAAGGGCGGCGCCAACCTGCTCATGGATTTTGGCGTGCTGGCCGCCGCCTTCGTGGTCGTCGTGGTCGGCGGCATGGGCAGCATCGCCGGCGCCTTCCTCGCGGCAGTGCTGATCGGCCAGCTCCAGGCCTTCGGCGTCCTCTTCATCCCGCAGTCGACGCTGGTCATGATGTTCCTCGTCATGGCCGTCGTGCTGGTGATCCGGCCCTTCGGCCTGCTCGGCCGGCCGGAGCTGGTGGGGCAGGGCCGGCAGATGCTCGACGACCCACTCCGGCCGACGGGCTGGCGCTTCAAGGCCCTGGCGCTGGCGCTCGTGGCCCTGCTCGCCGCCGCCCCGCTCTGGCTCGGCGATTACGGGCTCGTGCTGCTGATCGACATCCTGATCCTCGCCCTCTTCGCCACCGCCCTGCATGCCATCATCGGACCGGGTGGGCTCGTCAGCTTCGGCCATGCGGCCTATTTCGGCGGCGGTGCCTACGCGGCGGCACTCCTGGTCAAGTATGCCGGCACGCCGATGTCGCTCAACCTCGTCCTCGCCCCGCCGGCGGCGGCACTCCTGGCGCTCGCCATCGGCTGGTTCTGCGTGCGGCTGTCCGGCGTCTACTTTGCCATGCTGACGCTGGCCTTCGCCCAGATCGTCTGGTCCGTCGTCTTCCAGTGGGGCACCGTGACCGGTGGCGATGACGGGCTGCTCGGCATCTGGCGGTCGCCCTGGGCGAGTGACCGCGTGGCCTATTACTGGCTGGTGCTCGCCTGCTGCACGGCCGGCATCTTGGCGCTGCGCCACGGCCTGCACAGTCCCTTCGGCTACGCGCTCCGGGCCGGGCGGGACAGCCCGCTCCGGGCCGAGGCCATCGGCATCGACGTCCGCCGCCAGCAATGGGCCGCCTTCACGCTCTCCGGCGCCTTCGCCGGGCTCGCGGGCGGGCTCTATGCCTATGCGAAGGGCAGCGTCTTCCCGAACGAGATGGCGATCGCCCGCTCCTTCGACGGCATCATCATGGTGTTCTTCGGCGGCGTGCAGCAGCTCTCCGGGCCGCTCGCCGGGGCGGCTGCACTCACCTGGCTGAAGGACATCCTCTTCCGGCTCGAGATGTGGCGGCTCCTCCTGGGCCTCGCCGTCATCGCCGTCGTCCTCCTCTTCCCGCAGGGGCTGGCCGGTTTCCTCAAGGCCCGTTTCGGCCGCTTCTTCGGCATCCGCCCGGAGCTCTCGGCATGACCGGGGCCGTGCTCGAGGCCGAAGGGCTCGCCAAGAGCTTCGGCGGCGTGCAGGCGGTGAAGGCCATGAGCTTTCGGGTGGCGCCCGGCGAGATCGTGGCGCTGATCGGCCCGAACGGTGCGGGCAAGAGTACCTGCTTCAACATGCTGATGGGCCAGCTCCGGGCGGATGCCGGCCGGGTGCGGGTGCTCGGCGAGGATGTCACCGGCTGGCCGCCCCGGCGCATCTGGCAGAAGGGTGTCGGGCGCACCTTCCAGATCACCCAGATCCTCCCCTCCTTCACGGTGCGCGAGAACGTGCAGATGGCGCTGCTCTCGTTCCACCGGCGGCTCTTCGATGTCTTCGGCCGCGCCCGGCTCGCCCATGCCGACGCGGCGGCGGCGCTGCTCGAGCGGGTCGGCATCGTCGATCTCGCCGAGCGCGCCTGCGGGCTCCTGGCTTACGGCGACCTCAAGCGGGTGGAGCTGGCGGTTGCCCTCGCCAACCGGCCGAAGCTGCTCTTGATGGACGAGCCGACGGCCGGCATGGCGCCAGCGGAGCGGCTGGCCCTGATGGAGCTGACCTCCAGCATCGCCAGGGCCGACGGGGTCGGCGTGCTCTTCACCGAGCACGACATGGACGTGGTCTTCGGCCATGCCGACCGGATCATGGTCATGCACCGGGGCACGCTGATTGCCGCCGGCCCGCCCGGCGAGGTGCGCGACGATCCCGAGGTCCGCGCCGTCTATCTGGGCCACTCACTGGATGCGGAGACGGTTTCGTGACGGCGCTTCTCGAGCTCACCGGCGTCTCGGCCGCCTATCTCAAGGCGCGCATCCTCTTCGACATCGACCTCGCCGTGGCCGAGCGCGAGGTCGTGGCCCTGGTCGGTCGCAACGGCGCCGGCAAGTCGACCACCATCAAGGCCGTGATGGGCATCCAGGTCAGCCGGACGGGCGCAGTCCGCTTTGCCGGCCGCGACGTCTCGCGGCTGCCGGCCTACATGATCGCCCGGCTCGGCATCGGCTACGTGCCGGAGGAGCGCCGGGTCTTTCCCGACCTCACGATCCTCGAGAACCTCGAGGTCGGCCGCCAGCCGGCGCGCGAGGGTGCGCCCACCTGGACGCCCGAGGCGCTCTTCGAGATCTTCCCGAATCTCGCCGAGCTGCGCCACCGGCCGGCCGGCCAGAGCAGCGGCGGCGAGCAGCAGATGCTGGCGATCGCGCGCACGCTGATGGGCAACCCGAGGCTGGTCCTGCTCGACGAGCCGTCGGAGGGCCTGGCGCCGGTGATCGTCGAGCAGATGGCGGTGGCGGTGGGCAAGCTGAAGCAGGAAGGTCTTGCGGTCCTGCTCTCGGAGCAGAACCTGCGCTTCGCCGGGGCGGTGGCCGACCGCGCCTATGTGATCGAATCCGGCCATATCCGCTTCGAGGGGCCGATGCGCCGGCTGCTCGACGACGCGGCCCTGCGCAGCGCCCATCTTAGCGTCTGAAGGAGGCGAGGGCGGATGATCCGGATCGGAGTCGATGTCGGCGGCACCTTCACCGACCTCATGGCGGTGGACGACCAGGGGGCGATCAGTGTCGTCAAGACGCCGACCACGGTCGCCAACCAGGCCGATGGCGTGCTCGCCGCTATCGCCGCCTCGGGCTACGACCTCGCCGCCGTGGCGACCCTGGTGCACGGCACGACCACCACGACCAATGCGTTCCTCGAGCGCAAGGTGGCGCGGGTCGGGCTGATCACGACCAGGGGCTTTCGGGACGTGCTGGAGCTCGGCCGGCGGACACGGCCCAACCCCTACGGCATGACCGGGACGTTCGAGCCTTTGATCGAGCGGCCCTACCGGCTCGAGGTGGCCGAGCGGATGAGTGCTGAGGGCGATGTGCTGGTGCCGCTCGATCCGGCCGAAGTGACGGAGCGGGCCCAGGCCCTGCTGGCGGCGGGCTGCGAGGCGGTCGTCATCCATTTCCTCCATTCATACTCCAATCCGGCGCACGAGCTGGCCGCAGAGGCCGCCGTCCGGGCGGTCTGGCCCAACCGCTACGTCACGGTCGGCCACAAGATCCTCTCGGAGTACCGGGAATACGAGCGCGGCTGCACGGCCTCGGTCAACGCCGCCGTCCAGCCGGTGCTGGACCGCTATGTCGATCGTCTCGCCCGGCGCCTCGCCGATGGCGGCTATGCCCACGAGCTGCTCATCGTCCAGGGCAATGGCGGCACCCTGCCCGCCGGGATGGTGGTCGAGGACGCCGTGAAGACCGTCATGTCCGGCCCGGCTGCCGGGGTCATCGCCGCCGCCTGGACCGCCCGCCATGCCGGCATCGCCGATGTCATCACCTACGACATGGGCGGCACCAGCTCGGACGTGGCGCTGATCCTGGGCGGCGTGCCGAGCGTCAGCGCCGAGCTCGAGCTCGACTATGCCATGCCGGTGCATGTGCCGATGGTCGACGTCAACACGCTGGGTGCCGGCGGCGGTTCGATCGCGCGGATCGACGAGGCGGGCCTGCTCCGGGTCGGGCCCGAGAGCGCCGGCGCCGATCCGGGGCCGATCTGCTATGGCCGGGGCGGGGTCGAGCCGACCATCACCGACGCCAATCTCCTGCTCGGCCGGCTGCCGGCGGACCGGCTGACGGCGGTCGATCACCCGGTCTCGATGGCCGATATCGAACGCGCGATGCTGGCGCGGATCGGCGAACCTCTGGGCCTTTCGGCGGTCGACGCGGCGGCCGCGATCCTCCGGATCGCCAATGACCGCATGGCCGGAGCGATCCGCATGGCGTCGGTGGCGCGGGGCCATGACCCGCGCGACTTCGCGCTCCTCGCCTTCGGCGGGGCCGGGCCGCTGCACGCGACCGCCCTGGCGCGCGAGCTCGGCATCCCGCGCGTGCTGGTGCCGCCCCGGCCGGGGGTTACCAATGCGCTGGGCTGCCTCGTCGCGGATGCCCGGCACGACTTCGTCCGGACGCTGAACCGGCCCCTGGTCGGGCTCGACATGGGCGAGCTGCGGGCGGTGGCGCTCGAGCAGCGGGCCGAGGGCCGGGCTGCCCTGGCGCGCGAAACGACGCCGATCGAGGGGGAGACGCTGCTGATCGCCGCCGACATGCAGTTCAGGGGCCAGACGCACCTGATCCGGGTGGCCCTGCCGGAAGCCGAGCTTCTGGACGGGTCGTTGCAGCTGGAGGCGCTGCAGGAGCGCTTCGCCGAGGCCTATTTCCAGCGTTTCGCCGTCCGCCTGCCGGAGATCGGGGCGATGCTGGTCAATCTCGTGACCACGCTGATCGGCCACCGCCCCGCACTCGCCCCCGAAGCGCTGGTCGCCGGCGACGAGCGGGCCGCCGATCTCGACGGCGCCCGGCTCGGCGAGCGGCAGGTCCGGTTCGCCGACGCCTGGCACACGACCCGGGTCTACGACCGCCAGAAGCTGCCGCTCGCGACCACCTTCCAGGGTCCGGCCATCGTCCAGCAGCTCGACGCGACGACGGTGATCGAGCCTGGCGACATGGTCGATGTCGACCGGCTGGGCAATCTCATCGTGACGGTTCGCCCATAGCATGCCGTTCCGGAAACCAGTCGCGGTCCAGCACTCTGGCGAGGGAATAGGGGCTCGTCTCGGGAAGCTCGGCGGCCTCGTCGTAGCGCGCCAGCTTGCGCGCCGCACGTCGCCGCGCTTCGGCATAGAGTCTCGGCAGCTGCCGGCCAAGATCGCGCCGAAGCGTTCCTGTCAA
>JAUIID010000305.1 GCA_030431615.1 Alphaproteobacteria bacterium | reverse complement strand
GTGCAGAGCGCATAGTAGGCGCGGCGGATCTCGGCGATCACCGCCGGCGAATAGGCCGGATAGAAATCGCGGATCATCCTGAGCGCCCGGGGCAGCTTCGCCGGGTCCTTCGCCCACTCGGCCTGCAAGGGCTCGTCGACGCCGAGCGTGCGGTAGAGCTCGACATAGGACTCGAGCGGCACCAGCGGCGGGTGCGGGTGGGTGTAGGAGAGCATCCAGAAGGCCGGGCGGGTCGGGTCGCGCCGCTTGATCACCCGGCTCATCTGCTCCGACGCCCAGTTGGTGACGTGGCAGTCCTCGGGCAGATGCCAGGGCCGGTGCATGTAGTCGTTGTTGTTCATGCCGTGCATGAACTGCTTGCCGGCATGCCCCCGGTCGGCGAGGTAGAGGTCGTGGTCGTCGACGGCACCCAGATGCGGCCGGCCCTCCTCCGAGAGCAGCACGTCGTCGAAGCCGATCCGGTCGCGCGGCGGATAGACGTGCAGCTTGCCGACCGCGAAGGCCTGGTAGCCGCCGTCCCGAAAGCTCTGGGCGATGGTCGGCAGGCCCGGCATGCGGTTGACCGTGCCGAAGATCCGGTCGCCATGCGTGCGCGTGGTGGTGCCGGTCATCAGCGTGCGCCGCGCCGGGATGCAGATCGGGCACTCGCTGTAGGCGCGGCTGTAGCGCACGCCCATGGCGGCGAGCCGGTCCAGGGTCGGGGTCTGGATGTAGGGATGGCCGGCGGCGCCGAGCAGGGGCCCGGCCCACTGGTCGACCATCACCAGCATCACATTGGGACGGTCGGCAGTCTCGCTCATGCCGCGGTTCCTCCGGAAATGCGCGGCGCCTCGCCCGGCGCCGGTGTGTAGGGATAGCTGCCGAAGCCCCGCACCTTCTCCTCGCCGCCGGCGGCGTCGATCTTCGCACGCTGGTCGGCGAAGGCCCGGGCATTGACCTCGGCGGGATCGCAGATGGCCCGCAGCCGCCGGTCACCCTCGGCGACGGTCGCGGCGTGGGCCGGGTCGCCGGCGAGATCCGTCGTCTCGAAGGGATCGGCCTCGAGATCGTAGAGCTGCGGCGCATAACCCTCGTAGTGGATGTACTTGTAGCGGCCGAAGCGGACCATGAAGACGCCGGTGATCGAGGCCACGGCATGGTACTCCGAGAAGACCGTGCGGTCGGGCTCGGCCCCCTCGGCGATGGCGAGGAGCGAGCGGCCGGGCAGCTTCGGGTCGGACGCCTCGCCCATCACCTCGAGGATGGTTGGGTGCGCGTCGACCAGCGAGACCGGGGTCTTCACCCGCTTGCCCTGGGGCACGCCCGGGCCCGCCATGATCAGCGGCACGCCGGCACTCTCGTCGTACATGTTGGATTTGCCCCAGAACGTCCGGGTGCCGAGATTGTCGCCGTGGTCGGAGGTGTAGACGACGACCGTGTCGCGATCGAGGCCGGTCGCCTCAAGGGTGCGCAGGAGCCGGCCGACATTGTCGTCGAGGAAGCTCACCATGCCGAGATAGGCGGCAATCGCCGTCCGCACGTGCTCCTCGTCGCGGAAATGGTCCTGGTAGTTCTGCACCTTGCGGAACATCCGCAGCACCGGGTGGTCCGGGAATTCGTCCGGCGCGGTGAGGCGCGGCATCGGCACCTGGTCGAGCGGGTAGAGGTCGAAGAACTCCTTCGGCGCCACCAGCGGGAAATGCGGGCAGACGAAGGAGACGAAGAGCATCCAGGGCTTGTCCGGCGGCGCCTTCGCCGTCGCCTCCAGCCAGTCCGTGGCGGCATCCCTGATCTTGCGGTCGTAGTCGAGATAGGTGCTGTCGCCCACGCCGGCATCGCCGGCGAGGTTCTTCGTCGCTTCCCGGATCGGCGGCGGGCTCCTGAGGATGCCCTGCACGTCGCCCTTCCCGTTCAGCACGTGGAGCGGCAGGATCTCGTTGTCGAAACCGTTCGGGTCCTCCGCACTGCGGTAGTGCAGCTTGCCGACCGAATCGCAGCGATGGCCGGTTGCGGCAAGGCCGTGGCCGAAGCTCGGGGGCTCCCCCCCGTAGGGCGAGGCATTGTCCCAGTTGCCGATCTCGTGGACGTAGCGGCCGGTGGCGAAGCTCGCCCGCGACGGCACGCAGATCGGGCAGTTGCAGTAGGCGTTCTCGAAGGTCGTGCCGCGCGCCGCCAGCGCGTCCATGTTCGGGGTCTGCACGAAGGTGTCGCCATAGGCGCCCAGATGCCGCCGGCTGTGCTCGTCCGACATGATGAAGAGGACGTTAGACGCGGTCATCGGGCAGCCTCCGAAAGCAAGGCGGACCGTCGCTGGCGCCAGCTCTGGAAGAACGGCCAGATCAGCATGGCGACGGAAATGAGGACGAAGGTGCAGGCGATCGGCCGGTCGAGAATGCCGAGAATGCCGTTGTCCGACATCTGCAGGCTGGAGCGCAGCTCCGCCTCGAAAATGCCGGCGAGGACGAAGCCGATGACGAAGGGGCCGAGCGGCACCTTGGCCCGGTCGAGCAGGAAGCCGATCACGCCGAAGGCGATCACCACCCAGACATCGTACATCCGGTTGCTGAGCGCATAGGCGCCGATCACGCAGCAGACGAAGATGATCGGCAGGATGAACGCCTTCTCGACCGTCACCACCCGCGCGATCCAGCGGATCGAGACGGTCATGAGGAGGAACATCACGATGTTGGCGACGAGGTAGGCGGCCATCAGCGCCCAGACGAACTCGCCATTGGTGATGAAGAGCAAAGGCCCGGGCTGGATGTTGTGGAGGATCAGGGCGGAGAGCAGGATGGCGTCGATGGGGCTGCCGGGGATGCCCATGGTGATCAGCGGGATGAGTGCGCCGCCCACATTGGCGTTGTTGGCGGCCTCCGAGGCGACGATGCCCTCGGCATGGCCGGTGCCGAACTTCTCCGGCGTCTTCGAGAAGTTCCGCGCCGTCACATAGGCGACCATCGCCGAGATCGAGGCGCCGACGCCGGGCAGGATGCCGATCCAGGTGCCGATGACCGACGAGCGCAGGATGTTGACCCAGTGGGTCTTCCACTCGCGCAGGGGCACCAGCACACGGGCGGCGCCGAGCTTCAGCATCACCGGGCGCTTGTTGATCTCGAGCGCGTCCTTGATCACCTGGCTCATGACGAAGGCGCCGAGCAGCACCGGCAGGAGCTTGAAGCCGTCGGCGAAGGCGTCGATGCCGAAGGTGAGCCGCAGCTGGCCGTCGCTCGGGTTGAGGCCTGGTATGGCCATGACCATGCCGAGGAAGCCGGCGATCAGGCCCTTGATCATGCTGCCCTGGCTGATCGAGGCGATCAGCACGATCGCCATCAGCACCATGGTGAAATACTCCCAGGGGCTGAAGGTCATGGCCCACTTGGAGAGCGGCGGCGAGAGCAGCACGAGGACGACGCCGGCAACGAGCCCGCCGATCAGCGACGAGCCGATGCCGAGCGCCAGCGCCCGCTCCGGCTGGCCCTGCTGGGCCATGGGATAGCCGTCGAAGGTGGTCATCACCGAGGACGGCGTGCCCGGCATGCGGAGCAGCGTGGCGCTGATCAGCCCGCCCGAGACCGAGCCCACGTACATCGCCACCATCATGACCAGCGCCAAAGTGCTGTCCATGTAGAAGGTGAGCGGCATGACGAGGGCGATCAGCATGCCCCCGCTGAGGCCCGGCACGGCGCCGACGAAGACGCCGAGCGAGGTGCCGAGCAGCACGAAGAAGAAGGGCCAGGGCTGGGCG
>JAUIID010000083.1 GCA_030431615.1 Alphaproteobacteria bacterium | reverse complement strand
ACCTCGCCCAACCCGACGAATTCGTCGAGGTGGCTGCCGGGCTCTTCTTCGTCTACGGCGTCGGCGCCATGGTGGGCCCGCTGCTCGGCGCCGGGGCCGTGGCGCTCTTCGGGCCGCAGGCGCTCTTCTGGTACACCTCGGGCGTGCACGGCTGCTTCCTGCTCTTCACCGTCTACCGGATCGGCCGCCGGCCAGGGCTGCCCACCACCGGCCGCGAGGGCTTCGTCGGCCTGATCCGGACCTCGCCCGGCATCTTCAAGCTCGATCCGAGGGGCCGCGAGCGGAAGTGAGCCGGCTGCCTCCGTGGGGCAGCTTGCCGCCCCGGATGGATCGTCTAGATTTGAAACGATCTAAAATCGGAGCCCGGATGTTCACCCTCTTCCCCCTGCCCCGCTTCGGCGGCAAGCGCCGCTTTGACCAGCTTGGCGACCAGGAGATCCTGGCGCTGGCCATTTCGGCCGAGGAGGAGGACGGGCGCATCTATGCCCTCTACGCACAGAAGCTGCAGGCGGACTTTCCGGCCTCCGCCGCAGTCTTCGCCGGCATGGCGGAGGAAGAGAACGGCCACCGCCACCGGCTGATCGAGCTCTACCGGCGGCGCTTCGGCGAGCTGATCCTGCCGATCCGCCGCGAGCACGTGGCCGATTTCTACAGCCGCCGGCCGGTCTGGCTGGTCGAGAACCTCCCGCTCGAGCGAATCCGCGAGGAAGCCCAGGCCATGGAGCGGCAGGCGCATACCTTCTACCTCGCCGCCGCCGGCCGCACGGCCGATGCCGAGACACGGAAGCTCCTCGGCGATCTCGCCGCCGCCGAGGCCAGCCACGTCCGCAAGGCGGGTGTCCTCGAGGCGCACCATCTCGACGACGAGACGCGCGACGCCGAGGACAGCACCGCCCGGCGCCAGTTCATCCTCACCTGGGTGCAGCCGGGCCTGGCCGGGCTGATGGACGGCTCGGTCTCGACCCTGGCACCGATCTTCGCCACCGCCTTCGCCACGCAGAGCACCTGGACGACCTTCCTCGTCGGACTTTCCGCCTCGATCGGCGCCGGCATCTCGATGGGCTTCACCGAGGCCGCCCACGATGACGGCAAGCTCTCGGGTCGCGGCTCGCCCGTCAAGCGCGGCCTGGCGTCGGGCATCATGACCACGCTCGGCGGCCTCGGCCACGCCTTGCCCTATCTCATCCCCGAGTTCTGGACGGCCACCTTCATCGCGCTCGTGGTCGTCTTCATCGAGCTCTGGGCCATCGTCTGGATCCAGAACCGCTACATGGAAACACCCTTCGCCCGGGCAACCTTCCAGGTGGTGCTGGGCGGTGCCCTGGTGCTGGCCGCGGGCATCCTCATCGGCGGCGCCTAGGGCCGCTGTCAGCATTCGGCTAGATATTAAGTTCCGCAAACACTGCTTCGATCGGTGCGAGCAACTTGGTATCCGGCATGATGCCGAGTTTTTTCGCTCTTTCGCGGTACTGAACGCACATCGGCTTCATCCACCGCACCGTCGTCAGTGGTTGGTTGAGGAAGGGCGGGCGCAGTATTTTTATTGCTTCGCCGTTGCTTCCAAACGCCTCGTGGAGACGCTCTACCGCCTCTAGACAATTCGCGTGTGTTGCCAGCGAGATGGCGAGATTGAGCTGGAAAGCATCGGGCATGACCGCCGCAAGCTCGCGATAGATAGCTACCGCCTCCTCGGAAGAAGCCAGCGCCCCCTCCCACCGGTCGAGATCGCCGAGCCTAATGCTCAAGTTCCTAAGCGCACTGGCGAGAGTGGGCTTGAAGTCTTCGGGTCTTGCTGCCGCAAGCTCACGAAGAATGGCTACTGCCTCCTCAGTAGCAGCCAGCGCCGCCTCTCGCCGGCCGAAAGCGCTGAGCCTGATGCCCAGATTGCTTAGCGACCCAGCAAAGGCGGGCTTGAATGTATCGGGCCTCGCCGCGGCAGCCACAAGCTCGCGATAGACGGCAACTGCCTCCTCTGTGGCGGCCAACGCCGCCTCCCGTCGGCCGAGATCGCCTAGCCAAGCGCCCAGATTATTGAGCGATCCGGCGAGATCGGGCTTAAAGGCATCGGGCCTCGCCGCGGCAAGTTCGCGGTAGACGGCGACCGCCTCTTCGGTGACGGCCAGCGCCGCCTCGCGCCGGCCGAGATCGCCGAGCCAAGCACCCAGATTGTTGAGCGCGTCGGCAAGATCGGGTTTGAAGGCATCGGGCCTGGCCGCCGCAAGCTCTCGGTAGACAGCCACAGCCTCCTCGGTAAAGACCAACGCCGCCTCCCGCCGGCCAAGGTCACTGAGCCTATTACCCAGCTTATTAAGCGTTGCGGCGAAATCAGGCTTATAGGCATCGGGCCGTGCCGCCGCCAGTTCTCGATAGACGGCAACTGCCTCCTCCGTTGCGGCCAAGGCATTCTCCCGCCGACCGAGATCGCTGAGGCTGGCGCTTAGATTGTTAAGCGCCATCGCCAAATCAGGTTTGAAGGTATTGGGCCTCACCGCCACAAGCTCGCGATAGACGGCTACCGCCTCTTCGGTGGCCGCCAGCGCCGCCTCCCGCCGGCCGAGATCGCTAAGACTGTTGCCCAGATTGTTGAGCGAGAGGGCAAGGTCGGGATAGTAGGCATCCGGACGCGCAACCGCCAGCTTGCGCAAGAGCGTGGTCGATTCCTCGAGAAGCGCAGTAGCGACAGACGAATTGCCTTGCGCTGCCGCGTCCCGTGCCAGCCGTACAGCGCCTGTTGCGATTTCTGCGGTCAGTTCTTGCTCACCT
This sequence comes from Alphaproteobacteria bacterium, assembly GCA_030431615.1. Lineage (GTDB taxonomy): Bacteria > Pseudomonadota > Alphaproteobacteria > Geminicoccales > Geminicoccaceae > SLRI01. The sequence goes on along the minus strand of JAUIID010000083.1, from coordinate 18,397 downwards.
GTCCTCTCCTTAACGGCTACTGCGAGGAGTTCACGAAAATCGGCTAGCGTGCTACTTGTCGGGTCTCCCTCCATGAGCGTCTGTAGACGGGCGCGGATCGGATCGCGAAGGCGAAATCGGCGCCGGACAAGTTCACGTGTGTCCGCATCGATTGGTTTCGTTTCCGTTAGCGCGTAATCGCCTACCACCTGCTGCGTCAGCCACAGCATGTCCGCGAGCAGACCGCGTCGGTTACCAGGCGACTCGTAGAAGCTGGCAAGTTTCTCGGCGAACCCGTACTCCGCATTATGTCCGACCTCGGCGTTTTCCCAGAAGCTCGTGATGTTCTCGCGAGGGTACGCCTTGACCACGGTGTCGAGATGTCGTCTGGCGAAATCGCGGGCCTCATCGATATCTTTACCGTCCGTGATCACCCGCATCGGCACGGGGAGAACGTTTCGGTAGGGGCGATCTTGTTGAGCCAACGCGCTCGCGACTGCTGCGACACCCTCGACACTCTGGCGATTGTAGGTGAAGCAAAGCACCACTTGATCCGGTAGTTGCAAAGTGCAGATTCCTGAAGTGTCGGCGACACCGGTTCGACTATCGATCAGGATGATCTCGTAATTTTCCCGTGCACGTTTGCCGAATTGGTCAATGAAGGTCGCGCCATCGAAGGCCTCGTAGAACCGCGACCAGTCGAATGCGTGCAGCCGGCGAGGATAGGCAACGTCCTGTCTGCCAGCACCCAGAAAATGCAGGCAACCGGAATCCGGAAAAGTGTACATCAAGGCCATAGCATGCCGTTGCGGGTCGGCGAGGTCCAGAGGGTTTGTCATCCCGACCGGCCAGTCGTCCTCCGACTGCTGCACGACCCTCACATAGTCCTCGATTGTTTCCAAGAGACCCGCCGAGTTCCGGAGTTCCGGATCGCTCAAGAAGGGGAGAAAATATCGATGCAGCCCAGGCGCCTCCAGATCCCAATCGACGGCGAGCACCCGACGACCTAGACTTGCCAGAATCCACGCGACATTTGCCAAGGCCATCGTGCGCCCCGTACCACCCTTGAACGAATAGAATGTCGTAATGATACCGGATTCGGTCATCGCATCGGTTCTCAAGGCGAAGCCAAGATCGGCAGCGGACGCCTAGGCGTCTGGATGCCGTGGGGTTGCACCACTAGATTCACTGGACGCCCAGCCTCCTCAACACGCTCCCGATCGCCATCGGTCTGGTCGAATGCAGACGGAAGGTCACCAAATCGGTCAAAACCGACCAACGGCGGAAGAACACAGTCGTTGATCATCGCCACAATGCGTTCCGCGGCCGCAACGAGAATTTTTGTGTGATCGGATTGTGCTCCTGTCTCCCACGTGTCGCGGTAACCGATGATTGCCGGATACCTTTTCGGCAAACCAGCACGAGTCTGCTGGACGTCCCGGAAGAATTTCCTTGTCTTTTCAGGAAAATGAGGAGCGCAATGTGTAGAGCTTTCCCAATATATGGGGAGAATGTGATAAAATTTATTGATCCCTCTCAGATCCAACAATTCATACCGTCTCAAAAATACGGCGAACTCTCTACCACAACTCAAACTTCTTAAATAGTTTGGGGTAAGAAGTGCCACCAATACCTTAGATCGGCAAACTGCCGTAGCTAGCTGTTCGGACCAGATTTCTCCCTCTTGGAGTTCGTTCTGATCTCGGTAGCCCGAATGCTCGAGCCTGCAGCCGAGCTTGCCTTGCACTCTCCCGCGCAAATCTTCGAAAAGCGCATCTATGAGATTCTTACCATAAGCTGGACTGAGCGGATCTCGAACGTGACTCGCGTCCCAATCGCGTCTTGCGTAACTGAAAAAGAATGCGTGTTCATCCATGCCACAATTCACGTCGGCCGACAGCAGATATGAAACACCTACAACAATCTACCGGGTATCGGCGTTCGTCAATGCAAACCGTAGACGCGGATCGAATACCTGCGAGCACTGATTTCGGCCGACGACACAGTCGTTCGGTGGCGATCCCGCGAGCAGTTGCCCCCCAAAAAAAAGTCAGGTAGGTGACTCGAGCCTGTTTCGGACTTCGCTGCGGGTCGTTGGTCACCACGTGCGATGTTCTCGTCGACTCTACCCGCACGTGGCCGAATGTGATAGAATCAACTCGCCGGTTTCGCGGGCGCGCACGCGACGCTTGAGATTGCCGTTCTCTGTCATGGACATGGCCTTCCACGTCGCGGACGGCGTTCCCCGGCAAGCGCGTCCGCAACGGTCGGACCAAGGCAAGCGGCCCGAGAGCAGAAGTCCCTTTGCCTCCGTTCGCGACCGTGCCGGGGACGGCCTCTGGAGGTTCGGCGTGGGCCACGCCACAGCCAGAAATGCCGGGGCGATCCCGCTTCGTCAATCGGTCGCGAGCGACGCCATGGGTGGCCTCGCGGCGGCGACGTGCCCACGGCCGGTGGCGAGGTCGGCTTCGAGCTCCTGGCGCAGCCGGGCCTGGCCGGCGCGGTCGGGCAGGCGAAGGATGTGGGAGGGATGCCAGGTCAGCAGGACCGGGCCGCCATGCAGGCCCGTCTCGATCGTGCCGCGGCGCGGTGCCAAGGGCCGGCTGTCGCCGGTGAGGGCGAAGGCGGCCGTCGCCCCGAGGGCAAGGGCGAGGTGCGGCCGGATCAGGGCCAGCTCGAGCCCGACCCACCAGCGGCAATGCTCGATCTCGCTCCGGTCCGGCTTCTGGTGGATGCGCCGCTTGCCGCGCGGCTTGAACTTGAAGTGCTTGACGGCATTGGTGAGCCAGACGCTGTCGGGATCGAGCTCGGCCTCGCGCATCGCCTCGCGCAGCAGGCGGCCCGCCGGGCCGACGAAGGGGCGGCCGGCGAGGTCCTCCTGGTCGCCCGGCTGTTCGCCGACGAGCATGAGCCGCGCATTCGGGTCGCCCTCGCCCCAGACCGTCTGCGTCGCGGCCTCGCAGAGCCCGCAGCGGCGGCACTGCAACGCGGCGCCGCGCGCCTCCTCGAGCGATCCGGGCTGTTCGGCCGGTGCGGACATGGTGGCGCGATAGCGTGTCGAGACCGTCCCGGCACCGGGGCGCGGTTGCGTCGCACCCGCTTCGCGCATCCGCTCGACCCTGGCCTCGGCATCGGCGAGCATGGCGGGAATGTGGCGGGTCTCGGGGAGGTTCTTCCAGTATTTCTTCGGCATCTCGGCGCGCATGGCACCGAGCTTGATCCGCGCCGGGTTGAAGATGTTGGCGAAATAGGTGGCCCAGAGCGCTTCCGAGGCGTCGTCCGGTAGGTCGGGGCGCTGGCCGCCCGGCTCGTAGGAGAGCCGGCCTGCTTCATAGCGGGCGATGAGCCCCGGCGTCGCGATCAGCCAGTCCATGTCGGCGAAGCGCTTGACGAAGAAGGTCGAGCCCGGCTCCAGCGTGTGGTGCGCCGGCTCGAACCAGGCACCGAAGCTGCGCCGTTCACCCTTGGCGGGAAGCTCGCGGAAGCGGACGAAGGCATGCATCTTGTGAATGTCGCGCCCGACGGCCTTCGCCATCCGGCCGAGCCGATGCCCGAGCGGATCGGCGGCGGAGAGGGGCGCCCCCTCCCCCTGGTCGAGCCGCCAGAGTGCCTCATAGAGCAGGTGGAAGCGCTCGGGCGCCGAATGCCAGAGCACCGAGCCGGCGAGCCTGAGAAAGGCCTGCGGTACCCGCGCCTCGTGCGGACCGGCCTCGGCCGGCAGCGGCGCGCCGGCGAAGAGATTGCCGCTGCCCTGCCAGTCGATTTGGTCGGGCGGGATGCGATGGCTGATGGCGCGGCGGGCGAGCGCCCGCCAGGCCTCGGGGACGCCGCGGTCCGGCAGGGTGGCGACGAAACTCACAAGAGCCGCAACTGCTCGGGCGGCGGGGCGAAGTGCCCCCTGAGGCGGGCGTCGTCGATCAGCCGGCCGGGCGACCAGTCGGGCAGGTCGATGAACGGGCGCGCCTTCTTCATCGAGGCGCCGATCCGGACGAGGTCGGCGAACCGCAGCGGCCCGTGGCGGCGCGCATCGAGGATGCGGTTAACGGTGCGCACACCGAAGCCCGGCACGCGCAGCAGCCGGTCGCGCGAGGCGCGGTTCACGTCCAAGGGAAACTCGGCGCGATGCTGCAGCGCCCAGGCGAGCTTCGGGTCGAGGTGGAGATCGAGATGCCCGGCCAGAGCACCGGTCGCGATCTCCCCGGCGGAGAAGCCGTAGAAGCGGATCAGCCAGTCGGCCTGGTAGAGCCGGTGCTCGCGAAGCAAAGGCGGCTCGATCAGGGGCAGCGCCGCGGACGCGTCGGGAATCGGGCTGAAGGCGGAGTAGTAGACCCGCTTGAGCCGGTAGCCGCTGTAGAGCCGGCTCGAGGCATTGAGGATGGCGACATCGTCGGCACCGTCGGCACCGACGATCATCTGCGTACTCTGGCCGGCCGGGGCGAAGCGCTGCGCCTTGCGCCCGGTATGCGTTTTCTCGCGCGCCGCCTCGCGGGCGAGCCGGACCTGGGCCATGGCGGTGCGGATCGTTTCCGGTCGCTTCTCGGGGGCAAGCCGGCGCACGCTCGCATCGAGCGGCAGCTCGACATTGATCGACAGGCGGTCGGCCCAGCGTCCCGCTTCCTCGATCAGCTCAGGCGAGGCATCGGGGATCGTCTTCAGATGGACGTAGCCCTTGAACTGATGCGCCTCGCGCAGGGTGCGGACAATCCGCACCATGTCCGCCATGGTCTGGTCGGGCGAGCGGATGACGCCGGACGACAGGAACAGGCCCTCGATGAAGTTTCGCCGATAGAACTCGAGGGTCAGCGTGACGACCTCCTCGACGGAGAAGCGCGCGCGCTCGACATTGCTGGAGACCCGGTTGATGCAGTAGGCGCAGTCGAAGATGCAGAAATTGGTCATCAGGATCTTGAGCAGCGAGACGCAGCGGCCGTCCGGCGTGTAGGCGTGGCAGATGCCGCTGCCGCCGGAGGAGCCGATGCCGCCCTTGCGGGAATCGCGCTTCTCGCCCCCGCTCGAGGCGCAGGAGGCATCGTATTTGGCGGCGTCCGAAAGGATCGCAAGCCGGTCCTGGAGCGAGCGTTTCATGGCCCGCGTTCACTTATTGTTCTCATCGGCCCGGGCAAGACCCCGACCCGCCCCAGGCGGGACGGGCGACCGCGTGACGCAGTCGATCCGCTGACCGGCGGCGCGGGCCGGACCGATCCTCAGAGGGAGATCAGTAGAGTCCGGTGAAGCCCGAGGGGATGCTCGACCGCGAGCGGCTCTCGGCGTTCGCCATGACTGGGCGGGTGATCTGCACCGGAATGCCCTGGCGGTTCACCAGCTCGCGCTCGATGACGTCCCAGGCGAGGCGGTTCGCCTCGGCGCCTGCCTTGGCGATGATCCGCGGGGCGACGTCGGGCGGCGGCTTCTTGGTGAAGCGGTAGTCCACCTCGAGCTCGTCGAACTGCTCGGTGTCGGGGTGGACCTCGATATAGAGCTCGCCGGCCGACCAGCCGAGCTTGATCGGGTCGTTCATGATGCGCACGGGCGTGCCCACCGGCACCTGCTGGAAGAGCGAGGCGACGCCCGAGGGGTACATGCGAATGCAGCCGCGGCTGACCCGGCGACCGACGCCATAGGGCTTGTTGGTGCCGTGGATCAGGTAGGTCGGGAAGCCCAGATAGAGGGCGAAGAGGCCGAGCGGGTTGTCGGGCCCGGACGGCACCACGCTCGGCAGGTCGGGCCGGTCGGCGCGCGTCGATTCGGTCGGGTACCAGGTCGGATTGGCCTGCTTGCGCACGACACTCGTCGGCCCGAGCGGCGTCGAGAAGCCGTCGCGGCCGATGCCGATCGTGTGAACGATCGGCTGGGCGGCCGGCGTCGGGAAGTAATAGAGGCGGAACTCGGCCAGATTGACGATGATGCCGCGCCGCTCGTGCTCGGGCAGGACCTGGGCGGTCGGCAGGGTGACCAGCCGCTCGGGTCCGGGAATCCAGACGTCGACACCGGGGTTGACGGCCGAGATGCTGAGAATGCCGAGGTCCCGCTCGACGGCGATGTCGATCAGCGTGCGCTCGCCGTCGGTCACGAGATAGGTCAGCCGGCCCGTGAGATCGTCGCCCGGTTCCGGCAGCGCCGCGTAGCCGGGCAGCGCCGCTGCCAGTGCTGCGGCGCCGGCGGCGCCCGCGAGCAGCCGCCGGCGCGACAGGCCGGCGGTGGACGAACGCCCGGTGCGGGTCGTCTCGATCGGGGTTCGTCCACTCATGCCAGATTGCTCCGTCGCCTGCCGTTACTTGCGCAGGCCGGCCCGGAAGATCTCGTCGGCCTTGCGGCTCGCCTCGGCGGCGTCGGCGGCAGCGAGATCGGCAGAGGCGGAGGCGGCCTGCGCCTCGGCAAGTGCCTGGGTGGCCTTCTGATCGGCCGCGTCGGCAGTCGCCTGGGCGCTGGCGATCTGCGACTTCAGCGAATCCATCTCCGCGGTGTTGCTGCAGGCGCCAAGCGCCAGCAGCAGGCCTGCGGAAGCACCGATCATCAGGAAACGATTGGTCATCTCTGTCTTCTCCTCGAATAGGGCAAATCGTGTCTCGGCAAGGGATGCCCGCGAACTCGTTCGCGTGCGCCATTCCCCCTTCTGGTTGAGCTCCCGCGAGGAAGCAGCCGCACTATAGGCATTTGTCCTTCTGGTAGAAGAACATCCAATGGTTTCATGCGAGGATCTCGATGGGTGTGCCCAGCGCAACACTCTCCCAGAGCACGTCCATCTCCGGGTTGGTCACGGCGACACAACCATTGGTCCAGTTGAACATCCAGTGGCGATCCCGCCAGACGGCGCCGATCGCCGGGTCCAGCCCGTGCAGCATGATCTGCCCGCCCGGACGAACCCCTGCCGCCCGGGCCCGGGCCTTGTCCTCGGCATTGGGGTAGGAGATCAGGAGCGAGCGGTAATAGGCGCTGTTCGGCCGCGCGGCGATGATGGAATAGCGGCCCTCGGGCGTGCGCCCGTCGCCTTCCCGCAGCTTCGGTCCGCGCGGCTGGATGCCGAGCGCCACGTGCATGGCGAAGACCTCGACACCGCCGGCATAGGCGTAGAGCCGGCGCTCGCGCTTGACCACGCGAAGCTCGTCCACGCGGCCGCGAAAGGGTTTGCGGGTCGGTGCTGCCGCCAGGGCATCGCCCACGCCGAGGCCGAGAGCGGCCAGCCCCAGGCCACCAACGACATCACGCCGTCGCATCGCTCGGTCCGTCAGATATCACGTTCTTCACCCAACTACCGGTGCTGGCCTTGGTTCCCGCCACACGCGAAAGTCGTCTATCACGTCAGTCTTACGAATTCATCAATTTCAGCTCGCCTCAGCCCCCAATAACAGCATCGTGTTGCCGCTCCGCGGCACGCAGGCCGAGTCCGGCGAGGACGACGATGGCGGCGGCGGCGACGCAGAGGACGAAGCCGGCGCCATAGGCCGCCGCGTCGTAGAACCGCGTGCCGCCGGCGACGGCACCGTCCCAGCGCGCGTCCAGCACGGCCCCGAAGGCGGTCTGCATGCCGGCGCCGAAGAGGAGGACGGCGCTGTTGACGATGCCGAGCGCCCGGCCCGCCGCGGTCACGCCGAAGACGCTGCGCACCACGGCAAAGGCGACGATCATGCCGCCGCCGCCAAAGCCCAGGGCCGCGGCCAGCGGCACCACGAGCAGGAGCGGCAGGTCCGGTGCCAGAACGAAGGGCAGCCAGAGCAGGCAGTTGGCCGTGGCGATGACGAGGATCAGCGACGACCGGCGACCCAGCCGGTCGGCCAGTGCTCCGAGCGCCGGCCCGCCGATCGCCCAGCTCACCAGCATGATCGAGGTGACGCTCGCCGCCGTGGTGCGGTCGAGCCCCTGCACGTGGACGAGATACGGCACGCCCCAGAGCCCGGCGAAGGCGAGGAGGGGAGCACCGGTGAAGCCGGTGACCAGGACGAGCAGCCAGGTCTCGCGCCGCGCCAGCATGCCGGCGAGGCCCAGCGCGTGCGTCGCCGGCTGGGTGGCACCACCCGGCGACCCGGCGCCTGGCGATGCGGCGCCCGGCGGGCGATCGCGGACGATGGCGAGGACGAGCCCGGCCAGCACCAGGGCGGCGAGGCCGGCGACCAGCAGCACGGGCCGCCAGCCGAACGTGCCGACCGCCAGGGCCAGCGGCAGCTGCGCGCCGATCGCCCCGGCCGTGCCGGCGGCCAGCGTCAGCCCGGCCAGCAGGCCGAAGCGGTGGAGCGGGAACCAGGCGCCGACCAGCTTCAGCGTGGCGATATAGGCGACGCCGACCCCGGCGCCGATCAGGCCGCGGGCGAGGAGTGCCGTGGCGAGGCCGCCGGCGAGCGCGAAGAGCGTGCCACCGGCGGCGGCGAGCAAAGCCCCCACGAACAGGAGCCGGCGCGGCCCGAAGCGGTCGATCAGCACGCCGACCGGGATCTGCAAGGCGGCGTAGGTATAAAAATAGGCGGCCGAGAGCGTGCCGAGCAGGGTCGCGTCGAGGGCGAAGGTGGTCATCAGGTCGTCGACGATGACCGAGGGTGCGACCCGCTGGAAGAAGCCGTAGGCGTAGAAGGCGGCCGCGATCGACCAGACCAGCCAGGCCCTCCTGGCGCCGGCGCTCACCGCCCCTGCCCCGCCCCAAGCACCCTTGCAGCACCCTGCGTCCCCGGTGCGCCTTGGCGGCCCGGTCGCGGGCAGGCTACAGCAGGGTCATGAACGAACCTGCAACGCCCTCCCACGGCGCACCCGTCGAGATCATCAAAGGCGGCGATCGGCCCGTCCTCCTGCTTTGCGACCACGCGGGTCACGAGGTGCCCGAGGCGGTCGGCGACCTCGGCATCAGCCATGGCAACCTGACCCGGCATATCGGCTGGGACATCGGTGCCGCCGCCGTGACGCGGCGCCTCGCCAGCCGGCTCGGTGCCACGGCCCTGCTCAACCACGTCTCCCGGCTGGTGATCGACGTCAATCGCCGGCCGCGCACGCCGACCTCGGTCCCGGCGGTGAGCGACGGCTGCGTCGTGCCCGGCAACGAGGGCCTCAACGAGAGCGAGATCGACCGTCGCATCCGCGCCTACTTCCTCCCCTATCACCGCGCCATCGCCCGTGGCATCGGGCACTTTCGCGCGGGGGGCCGGATCCCGGTGCTCATCGCGGTGCACAGCTTCACCCCGCACATGAACGGCGAGGACCGGCCCTGGCCGATCGGCGTGCTCTGGCGCGGCGACCAGCGCCTCGCCGGACCCGTCCTCGGCGCCCTGCGCCGCCGGCCGAACCTGCTGGTGGGCGACAACCAGCCCTATTCCGGCCAGCGCGAGTTCGGCTTCACCATCACCTTCCATGCCCAGCGCACCCGCCTGCCGCACGTCATGTTCGAGATCCGCCAGGACGAGATCGCCGACGCCCGGGGTGCCGCCGCCTACGCCACGCTGATCGGCGACTGTCTCGAGCCGGCACTGGCCGATCCCGCCCTCTACTCCATCTTCGATGGCGACAACCTGCCAGCATCCGGAGGGATCCGCGCATGGCGCCACGCCGGCCACATCTCACCCTTGGGGTAGAGGAGGAGTACCTGCTGGTCGAGCGAGCGACCGGGGCGCTCGCGATCAGCCCGCCCGACGGCTTCATGGCCGCCTGCCAGGAGGCGCTCGGGCCGCAGGTGACGCACGAGCTTCTGCAGGCGCAGGTGGAGATCGGCACCTCGGTCTGCCCGGACGTGGCGAGCGTCAGGCGCGAGCTTGCCGGGCTCAGGCGGACGATCGCCGACTGTGCGGCCGAGTTCGACCTGGCGCTGCTCGCGGTCTCGACCCATCCCTCGGCGAGCTGGCGCGAGCAGCGCAGCGTCGATCTCGACCGCTATCGCCTGCTGACCGAGGATTTCCAGGCGCTGGCCCGCCGGCTGGTGGTCTGCGGCATGCACATCCATGCCGGGGTCGAGGACGACGAGCTGCGCATCGACCTGATGAACCAGACGGCCTACTTCCTGCCGCATCTTCTGGCGCTCAGCACCTCCTCGCCCTTCTGGGAGGGCCAGGACACGGGGCTCAAGGCGTTTCGCCCGACGATCTTCGGCGACCTGCCGAGGTCCGGCATTCCCGAGCCCTTCGAGAGCTTCGCCGACTACCAGCGGCTGCTCGGCGTCATGGCCGAGACCGGGATCTGCGACGACCCGACCAAGATCTGGTGGGACATCCGCCCGAGTGCCAGGCATCCGACGCTGGAGATGCGGGTGTGCGACGTCTGCACGCGGCTCGAGGACACGATCACCATCGCCGCCATCTACCAGTCGCTGCTCGCCCTGCTCTTCCGGCTGCGCTCCCAGAACCAGACCTGGCGACGCTATCCCCTGGTGCTGCTGCAGGAGAACAAGTGGCGCGCCCAGCGCTACGGCACGAGCGGCACGCTCGCCGATCTCGGCCGCCGGGCGCTGGTGCCGTTCGGCGAGCTCATGGCAGAGCTGGTCGAGCTCCTGCGCGACGAGGCGAAGGAATTGGGCTGTCTCGCCGAGCTCGAGCGGGTGCCGGAGATCGTCGCCACGGGCACGAGCGCGGACCACCAGCTCCGCGTTCATCAGGCGGCGATCGCCGCCGGTGCGGATGCGGCCGAGGCGAGGCGAGCCGTGGTCGACTGGCTGATCGAAGCCTCGCTCGAGGACGTTCCTGCTTGAGGCCGGCCCGGAACGACGCCATCTCTGGGCAGGACCGCACCGACAGAGCAAGGAAAACGCAATGGACGAGAACGACGCCACGACCAGGACGGAGCTCGAGGCCGCGGCCTTTCGCCGGCTCGTCCAGCATTTCCGCGACCGGCCCGACGTGCAGAACATCGACGTCATGAACCTCGCCGGCTTCTGCCGGAACTGCCTCTCCAAGTGGTATGCGGCGGCGGCTGCCGAACGCGGGCTGGAGATCGGCTACGAGGAGGCGCGCGAGATCGTCTACGGCATGCCCTACGACGAGTGGAAGGCGAAGCACCAGACGGCGGCGACGCCGGAGCAGAAGGCCGGGTTCGCGAAGTCGCACCCCGCCGGTCATTGAAGGACAGGCACTGAGGCTCAGCCGGGTGGCGTGAAGGCGCGCATCAGCTCGAGATAGATGGCGGCCGCCTCCTCGATCCGCGCCACCTCGCACCATTCGTCCGTCTGGTGGGCCTGGTCCGGCTCGCCGGGGCCGAGAATGAGGGACGGGATGCCCCCATAGGCCGGGACGAGGAGCGAGCCGTCGGTGTTGAAGGGCACGGCCCCCATCACGTCGTTGGCGCCGGTCGTTCGGGCGGCGATGCCGATCGCCGATGCCATCCAGGGATGTGTGGGCTCGGTCCATGAGCCGGGCAGGCGGATGATCTCCTCGAGGCTCGCATCCGGCCCGGCGAGGCCCGCCAGGTCCACCAGCAGGGCGTCGATGTCGGTGCCCGGCAGGAGCCGCATGTCGAGGCCGAGCCGGGCCCGGTCCGGCACGGAGTTGTAGTTCGCCCCGGCGCGCATGATGGCGACATTGACGGTCGACCGGCCGAGCAGCGGGTGGCGGGCGCCGCCGAAATCGTAGGCGGCGAAACGCTCGGCGGCGAGGCAGGCGGCAAGGAGCGCGTTCCGGCCCTTCTCGGGCTCGCTGGCGTGCGCGGTCTTGCCCTTGAAGTGGACGTCCAGCCAGAGATTGCCGCGATTGCCGAAGGCCGGGCGGTTGGCGGTCGGCTCGGCCACCACGAGGGCCGCGGCACGGCCGAGAGCACCCGGCCGGTCGGCCAGCACCTTCGCCCCTTCGAGCCCGACCTCCTCGGCGGAGGTCAGGACGATCTCGATCGGCGCCTCGCCCCCCTCCCCGGCATAGCGAAGCGCAGCCGCGACGATGGCGGCAACCCCGCTCTTCATGTCGCTGGCACCCCGGCCGTAGAGCCGGCCCGCTTCGATCTCGCCGGCGAAGGGCTCGTGGGTCCAGGGCGCCTCGCCGAGCGGCACGACGTCGAGATGGCCGGTGAACGCGATGGCCGGGGCGCCGCTGTTGGAAGGATCCAGCCGGGCCACGAGGTTGGGCCGCCCCGGCGCCAGATCGACACTGCGGCAGGCGAAGCCGGCATTCTCGAGCAGCATCTGCAGGGCCTGGATCGATTGCCCCTCATTGCCTTCCGGCACGCGGGTATCCTGGGCGATCAGCTCGATGGTCAGCTTCAGGGGATCGATCATCGGTTTCCCAACATCAAAGGGCCAGGAGCTCGTCGACCAGGGCCGGCACGGTGGTGCCGGCCGGGCCGGGACGTGCCTCGGCGAAGTCCGAACGCACCGCCGAAGGCTCGAGGTTGAGCTCGATCGTGTGCGCCCGGCCGTGGTCCCGCACCAGGGCAACGAAGCCGGCGGCCGGGTAGACGAGGCCCGAGGTGCCGATGGCGAGGAAGAGCGCGCATGACTGCAGGGCGGCTGTGATCCGCTCCATGTGCAGCGGCATCTCGCCGAACCAGACGATGGCCGGCCGCAGCTTGCCGGGCGTGCCGCAGGCCGGACACGGCGTGACGGCTTCGAGGTCGCGCAGCCACAAGCGCTCCTCGCCACAGGCGGTACAGCGCACCCGCCGAAGCTGTCCGTGCAGGTGGACGACATCCTGGCTGCCGGCCCGCTCGTGCAGGTCGTCGACGTTCTGCGTCACGAGCAGGCAGCCGCCCCGCCAGGATTGCGCCAGCCGTGCCAGGGCGCGATGCGCCGCATTGGGCTGGACCGCAGGGTCGGCGAGCTGGCGGCGACGCATGTTGTAAAAGCGATGCACCAGCGCCGGATCACGCGCGAAGGCCTCGGGGGTCGCCACCTCCTCGGCCCGGTGCCCCTCCCAGAGACCACCAGCGCCGCGGAAGGTGGCAAGGCCGGATTCGGCCGAAATGCCGGCCCCGGTCAGGACGACGATGGAGCCGGTGCGCGGCAGCGGCAAGGCTGTTCTCCCGTGCGCTTCGATAAGCCATTCAGCATGGCGGCGGGGTCGGCGGCAAGCCTTGCGATCAGGACACTTGCCAAGCGTCGGGCGCTGCGATACCGGCGCGTCCGCTGCCCGTATTTCGTGCGGCGTGCTGGAGTCTCGTCACGATGGCGGTCCGTCAACCGATCTGGATCCGGCGCGTCGCCGCCCCCGGGGCCGAAGCATTCGCCGTGCTCTACGCGCTCGAATCCTTCTCCCGGGCGATCCTCACCAGCATCCTGCCGCTGCAGGCGCTGGCACTGCTCGGCGAGCCGCAGAGCGTCAGCCTGGTCTTCTTCCTCGGCAGCCTCGCCGGGCTCGTCGGCAGCCTCCTGATCCCCTGGCTCGTGCGCCGCACCGCGCGGCGCTACGTCTATTCGGGCGGCGCCCTCTTGCTCGCCATGGCCGCCCTGCTCTTCGCCTTTGACGGGGTCGTCGCCCTGACGCTCGGGCTGGCGTGCCGGGTGCTCGGCGTGGTGGCGCTGACCATCGGCCTCAGCCTCTACATCATGGACGTCATCGCCAAGCACGACCTCGCCCATTCCGAGCCCTTGCGGATGCTCTACTCGGCCGCCGCCTGGACAATCGGCCCGGCGCTCGGCGTCTGGCTGCAGCTCAATTTCGGGGCGTGGCTGCCGCTGCTGCTGAGCGCCGGCACCGCCCTCGCCCTCTTTGCCTATTTCTGGTTCCTCAGGCTCACCGAGGCGCCGGCGCTCACCACCGGCCGGGCCAACGCGGCGCCGAGCCCCCTGCAGAACATCCGCCGCTTCGCCGCCCAGCCGCGGCTGGTCCTGGCCTGGCTGATCGCCACGGGCCGCAATTGCTGGTGGTCGATCTTCTACATCTTCACGCCGATCTATGCGGTGACCACCGGGCTCGGCGAGATGGCGGGCGGGCTGCTCGTTTCGATCGGCACCGGTACGCTCTTCCTGATGCCGCTCTGGGGCCACGTCGTGCGGCGCTTCGGGCTGCGGCGGGTGTTCATCACGGGCTTCGTCACGAGCGGCGCGATGACGCTCGCCATCGTCCCGAGCTTCGCCCTGCCCTGGCTCGGCGCCGGCTTCCTCATGGCCGCCTCGGTCGCCATGGTGGTGCTCGACGCCTGCGGCAACCGGCTCTTCTTCGCCGCGGTGCATGCCCGCGAGCGCGGCAACATGACCGCCGTCTACAGCACGTTCCGCGATGCGGCGGACCTCGTGACACCGGGCACGCTCGGCCTCGTGCTCCGCGTCTTTGACCTCTCGGCCATCTTCGTCATCGGCGGGTTCCTGATGCTCGGCCTCGCCGGCCTCGCGCGCAGCATTCACCCGAGGGTCGGCGCCGTGCGGGCGCCCGTCCCCGTCCTCTCGGGCGTTGACCCCGGCCCGCGCATGGCCGATCACCCGGCCCAGACCACGGTCTGAAAAGCCGATACACCTGCAGGGGGGAATGAACGACATGGCCACCATCGGATTCGTCGGGCTCGGGCAGATGGGCGGGGCCATGAGCCGCAACCTGCTGCGCGCCGGGCACGCGCTCGAGGTCTTCGACATCTCGAAGGACGCCGTCGCTGCCATCGTGGCGGACGGGGCCAAGGGTGCCACGAGCCCGGCAGCGGTGGCAGAGGGCAAGGAGATCGTCTTCACCATGCTGCCGATCGGCAAGATCGTCGAGGAGGCGGTCTTCGGCCCGGACGGCATCGCCGAGACGATCGCCAAGGGCAGCGTGGTCGTCGACATGAGCACCATCCTGCCGAACGAGACGAAGCGCATCGGCGAGCGGCTGAAGGCGCAGGGTGTCGGCATGGTCGACGCCCCGGTCGGCCGTACCTCGGCCCATGCGGTCACCGGTACCTCCACCTTCATGGTCGGCGGCGAGCCCGCCGACATCGAGCGCGTGCGGCCGCTGCTCATGGCGATGGGCGAGATGGTGACGGTCTGCGGCCCGCTCGGCACGGGGGCCGCCATGAAGCTCGTCAACAACTACATCTCGGCCGTCGTCAACCTCGCCACCGCCGAGGGCCTCGCCATGGGCCTCAAGGCCGGGCTCGAGCTGCCGGTGATGGCCGAGGTCCTCTCGCACACCCCGGCCGGCCGCGGCCACATCACCACGACCTGGCCCGAGAAGGCGCTGAAGGACGAGCCCTCGCCGGCCTTCATGCTCGACCTGGCGTCCAAGGATCTAAGCCTCGCCCTCGACATGGCGGCGGCGCTCCAGGTGACGCTCGCCACCGGTGCGGTCGGCAAACAGCTCTACGCCTCGGCCCAGGCCAACGGCCACGGCCGCAGCGACTGGACCACCGGCATGTTCCGCACGCTGAAGGCGATGGGCAAGGTCTAGCCCCCGGTCGCCATCGCCTCGGCGAGGATGCTGAAGAAGAGCCGGATCAAGGGTGCGTTGCGGCGGCTGGCGAGGCAGGCGGCGTCGATGTCGTAGTGGATGTCGGCGTCGGCGATCTCGATCGGCACGAGATCCGGATGGTGGATGAACTCGCGCCGCGAGACGAAGCCGATGCCGGCGCCGTGGGCGACGGTCCACCAGACCATGTCGCGGCTGCCCATCTCGAGCAGCTTCCTGATCCTGACGCCGCGCTGGGCCAGGGCGCGCTCGAAGACGTGGCGGGTCATCGAGCCGCTTTCCCGCATGACGACTTCCTGGCCCTCCAGCTCGGCGATCCGGATGCGGTCCCGATCGGCCCAGGCATGGTGGCGATTGACGAAGACGATCACCGGATGACGGCCGACGGGCAGCGTCCACAGGCGCGCGTCCGCCTCCGCCTGGGCGAGGAAGGCGATGTCGATGCGGAACTCGACCAGCTCGCGGAGCAGATCGCGCGAGTTGGCGATCACCACCGAGAGCTCGATTTCCGGATAGGCGCGATTGAACGCGGCGGCGTATCTGGTCAGCTCGTGGCTCTCGACGGTGCCGATGCGCAGATGCCCCTCCTTAGCCCCCTTGGCGTTGCGAAGCAGCTGCTCGGCCTCGTCGACCTGGACGACGACGCCGCTGGCGATCGCGAGGAGTCGCTCGCCGAGGGGGCTCAGGATCACCGAGTTGCCGCGGCGATAGAGCAGCTCGACGGCATAGCGCTCCTCGAGGTTGCGGATATGCCGGCTGAGGCTCGGCTGGGCGACGTTGCGGGCCTTCGCCGCCCGGGTGAAGCCGCCGGCGCTGGCCACCGCATGGAAGGCCTCGAGCTCGCTGTATTTCATCGACATCCCAGACTGCGACAGGCGGACTCGCGTTATATCAATTTGTTATGGTTTCCATGTCAAATCGGAATTCGTGCTATAGCGTCTGTCGTGCCATAGTCATTTCGCTGTCGCGACAGCTGGTCACGTTTGCGCAGAAGACGGACCTTCAGAGCTCGGGGAGAAAGTGCATGAAAATCAGCGGCAAAGCCGGCCTTGTGGCCGGCCTTTCGGTCTTGTTGAGCATGTCGCCGGCCGAGGCCAAGGTGGAGCTGACGTGGTGGCACGCCATGAGCGGCCAGCTCGGCGCAGTGCTCGACGAGGTCGTGGCCAAGTTCAATGCCTCGCAGGACGAGTACGAGCTCGTCGCCACCAACAAGGGCAACTACGTCGCGACGCTGAACGCCGCGATCGCCGCCTATCGGGTCGGCGAGCCGCCGCTCATCATGCAGGCGAGCGAAGGCAGCGTGCTGACCATGATGCTCTCCAACGCCGTCATCCCGGCGCAGGAGCTGCTCGAGAAATACGGCTACGAGTTCGACCCGTCGGACTATCTCCCGCCGGTGCTCGGCACCTACACCAATCTCGACGGCAAGCTCCTGGCCATGCCGTTCAACAGCTCGACGCCGATCCTCTTCTACAACAAGGATATGCTGGAGGCGGGCGGCATCACGGAGCCGCCGGCGACCTGGCAGGAGCTCGGCCAGATGAGCCGCGACCTGATCGCCAAGGGTGTCACCGAATGCGGCTACTCGTTCGGCGCCGACCACTGGTCGGAGTATGAGAACTACAGCGTCTACCAGAACGCGCCCTACGCGACGAAGGCCAACGGCCACGAGGGGCTCGACGCCGAGATCGTCATCAATAGCGGGCCGGTGCCGGCACATCTGCAAATGATCAAGGACTGGCTCGACGAGGGCATCGCCACCTTCGGCGCGCAGGAGCCCAACACCTGGGGCAGCGGGGCGCGGACCAACTTCCTCGACGGCAAGTGCGCCTTCTGGATCGGCTCGACGGCCTGGCACGGCACGGTCGAGGAGGGTGCCAAGTTCAACTGGGACGGGGCGCGCCTGCCCTATGACGAGGGCATCACGCCCAACAGCTCGATGATCGGCGGGGCAGCACTCTACGTCTTCAAGGAGCACACAGACGAGGAGTATGCAGGCGCCGCCGCCTTCTTCGACTTCCTGACGAGTCCCGAGCTGCAGGTCTTCTGGCACCAGGCGACCGGCTACGTACCGATCACCAGGACGGCCTACGAGATGGCCAAGGCCGAGGGCTACTACGAGACGCATCCCAGCCGCGAGTACGCCATCCTGCAGCTCCTGCAGGGCGAGCCGTCCGATGCCTCGAAGACCATTCGCCTCGGCAATTTCGAGGTCGTTCGCGAGGTGATCAACGAGGAGATCCGCAAGGCGCTGGCGAACGAGATCAGCGTGCAGGAAGCGCTCGACAACGGCACCGAGCGTGGCAACGAGCTGCTGCGCCGCTACGAGCAGCAGAACGCCGGCAAGCTCTGAGCTTCCGCCCCGCCGCCCTGGCGGCGGGGCAATTCTCACCCGTCGATCGCCGGGCGATCCGGATCGCTCGATGGGCTCACTGTGGCCAGCGGCAGAAACATGAGCAAGTCCGTCATCTTCGGCAATCGCTGGTTGCCCTATCTCCTGCTGCTGCCGCAGCTCCTGGTGCTCTTCGTCTTCTTCTTCTGGCCGGCGGCCCAGGCGCTGATCCAGTCCTTCATGATCTCCGACGCCTTCGGCAACACCTCGACCTTCGTCTGGTTCGAGAACTTCACCCGCCTGTTCAAGAGCCGCGAATACTGGGATTCGATCAGGGTCACGATCGTCTTCAGCGTGCTGACCGGCGGCCTCGCACTTCTGCTCGGGCTCCTCTTCGCCATCTTCGCCGACCGCGTGATCCGCGGCACCGCCCTCTACAAGACGCTGCTGATCTGGCCATACGCCGTGGCCCCGGCGACGGCCGGAGCACTCTGGCTCTTCCTCCTCAACCCGACCATGGGCGTCCTCGCCTACCTCATGAACCACCAGCTCGGCATCCACTGGGACCCGACGCTCGACCGCGTCGACGGCATGGCGCTCGTCGTGCTGGCCTCGGCCTGGAAGCAGATCAGCTACAACTTCGTCTTCTTCCTCGCCGGCATGCAGTCGATTCCCCGCTCGATCATCGAGGCCGCGGCGATCGACGGTGCGCGGCCGGTCAAGCGGCTCTTCACCATCGTCCTGCCGCTGCTCTCGCCGACGACGTTCTTCCTGCTCGTCATGAACTCCGTCTACGCCTTCTTCGACACCTTCGGCATCATCG
>JAUIID010000082.1 GCA_030431615.1 Alphaproteobacteria bacterium | reverse complement strand
AAGGGCCAGGGCATCGCCAATTTCGTCACCGGCTTCTTCGGCGGCATGGGCGGCTGCGCCATGATCGGCCAGTCGGTGATCAACGTGAAGTCCGGCGGCAGCACGCGGCTCTCGACCATGGTCGCCGGCTGCTGCCTGCTCTTCCTCATCGTCGTGCTCGGCCCCTTGGTCAGCCAGATCCCGATGCCGTCTTTGGTCGCGGTCATGATCATGGTCTCGATCGGCACGTTCAGCTGGAAGTCGATCCGCGACCTGCGCTCCCATCCCTGGCAGTCGTCGGTGGTCATGGTGGTGACCGTCGTCGTCGTGGTCTGGACGCACGACCTGGCACAGGGCGTGGTCTCCGGCGTGCTGCTCAGCGGGCTCTTCTTCGCCGGCAAGGTCAGGCAGCTCTTCACGGTGACCTCCGAGCTCTCGATCGACGGCCTGACGCGAACCTACCGCGTGGCTGGCCAGGTCTTCTTCGGCTCGACCGAGCGGTTCGCCGAGGCCTTCGACTTCAAGGAGGTGATCGATCGCGCGATTATCGATGTGTCAGCGGCGCATTTCTGGGATATCTCGGCAGTCGGCGTGCTCGACAAGGCGATCCTCAAGTTCCGCCGCGAGGGAACGACGGTCGAGATCGTGGGGCTGAACGAGGCGAGTGCGAGCATGGTCGACCGCTTTGCCGTCCACGACAAGCCGGCGGCCGCCGCCCCGTCGGCCGGACATTGAGGAACAGCGCATGACCCGCATCCTGGCCTGCATCGACGCCTCGGCCGTCTACGGGACGAGCGTCTGCGACCTTGCGGCCTGGGCCGCCGGCCGCCTCGGCGCCGGCATCGAGCTGCTCCACGTCGTCCAGCGCAAGGACGCCGTGTCCCAGCGGCACGACCTGAGCGGGGCCATCGGCCTCGGCGTCAAGACCGAGCTGCTGGAGGAGCTGACCCGCATCGACGAGGCCGAGGGCAAGCTCGCGGTCGCCCGCGGCCGCCTCCTCCTGGATGGCGCGGAGGAGCGCCTGAAGGCAGCCGGCGTCACCGACATCAAGAAGGTGCACCGCCACGGCGGCATCGTCGAGACCATCATCGAGCGCGAGGCGGACGTCGATTTCGTCGTGATGGGCAAGCGCGGCGCCTCCAGCGAGTTCGCTACCGACCATATCGGCTCCAAGGTCGAGCGCGTCGCCCGGGCCAGCACGAAGCCCGTGCTCATCGCCTCGCGCGAGATCCGCCCGCCGGCCACCATCGTCGTCGCGTTCGACGGCAGCGCCACGGCCAACAAGGCCGTCGAGCTGGTTGCCAGCTCACCGCTCTTCGCCGGCCTCGCCGTGCATCTGGTCGCCGCCGGGACGGGCAGCCAGCTCCGGTCCCGCCTCGACGCCGCCCTGGCCCTGCTCGGCGAGCGGCCCGTCGCACCGGAGGTTCACCTGGTCGAGGGTCAGCCGGAGCAGGTCATCGCCGCCCACATGAAACGTCAGGCGGCCGGCCTGCTGGTCATGGGCGCCTACGGCCACTCACCGCTTCGCACGCTCATCGTCGGCAGCACCACGACGACGATGATCCGCACCGTCCGCGCCCCGATCCTCCTGATGCGCTAGGTGCGCCGCACCCGCGAAGTACCGACAAGTGCTCACTTCCTGCCTGCCGGGCTCCACCCCTGAGGGGCCAGCTCGAAGCCCTCGAAGCTGAAGCCGGGGGCGACGACGCAGGAGACCAGGGTCCAGTCGCCGCGACTTGCCGCGGCCTGCCAGGCATCCTTCGGCACCACGGCCTGGGGACGCTCTCCGGCATCGAGATCGGCGCCGAGCGTGACCGTCGCCTGGTCGACATGCAGGTCCAGCGGGGCGCCGCCATGCCAGAGCCAGATCTCCGTCGCATCGACGCGGTGCCAGTGCGAGCGCTCGCCCCGGCGCAGCAGGAAGTAGATCGCCGTGCAGGCGGCCCGCTCTTCGCCGGCCACCGGTGCGCGGTAGGTCTCGACATAGTGGCCGCCTTCGGGATGCGGCAGCATGCCGAGTGTCTCGATGATCCGATCAGGGTGCACGGGCTTGCTCCTCCGGGCCGGGTTGGCTATCCAACGGGACTGCAGCGCAACTCCGCCGCGCGCGCAACCACCGCAAGGGCTTCTCCATGCGTCCCGTGACCGTCGTCGGCGGCGGCCTCGCCGGCTCGGAGGCCGCCTTCCAGCTGGCCGAAGCCGGCGTGCCCGTGCGTCTCTTCGAGATGCGACCGGTGCGCGGCACAGATGCCCACAAGACCGACCGGCTGGCCGAGCTCGTCTGCTCGAACTCGTTCCGTTCCGACGATCCCTTCGGCAATGCCGTGGGCCTGCTGCACGAGGAGATGCGACGCCTCGGCTCGCTGGTGATGGCGGCCGGCGATGCCAGCAAGCTGCCCGCCGGCGGTGCCCTCGCGGTCGACCGCAACGCGTTCGCTGGCCGGGTGCAGGAAACGCTGGAAGCGCACCCGCTCGTCGAGATCGTCCGGGAGGAAGTCCGTGGCCTGCCCGATCCGGCAGACGGCCACGCCATCCTCGCCACGGGCCCGCTCACCGCCCCCGATCTCGCCGCGGCCATCCGCGACGCCGGCGGCGAGGACGCCCTCGCCTTCTTCGACGCGATCGCCCCCATCGTCCACAAGGACAGCATCGATCTCGACATCGCCTGGTTCCAGTCGCGCTACGACAAGACCGGGCCGGGCGGCGGCACCGCGGACTACATCAACTGCCCGCTCGACGAGGCCGGCTATCACGCGTTCATCGCAGCCCTGCTAGCTGCGGAGAAGACCAGCTTCAAGGAGTGGGAGAGCTCGACGCCCTATTTCGAAGGCTGTCTGCCGATCGAGGTGATGGCCGAGCGCGGCGTCGACACGCTGCGCTTCGGCCCGATGAAGCCCGTGGGCCTGCGTGATCCCCGGACCGGCCAGCGGCCGCATGCCGTGGTCCAGCTCCGCCAGGACAATGCGCTCGGCACGCTCTACAACATGGTGGGCTTCCAGACGAAGCTGCGGCACGGCGAGCAGACGCGCGTCTTCCGCATGATCCCGGGGCTGCAGCGCGCCGAGTTCGCGCGGCTCGGCGGCCTGCACCGCAACACCTTCATCAACAGCCCGCGCCTGCTCGACCGGCAGCTCCGGCTCAAGGTGGCACCCCATATCCGCATGGCGGGCCAGATCACCGGCTGCGAGGGCTACGTCGAGAGTGCGGCCGTGGGCATCGTGGCCGGCCGGCTGACCGCGGCCGAGATCCTGGGCATCCCGCGCGAGCCGCCGCCGGTCGAGACGGCGCATGGCGCGCTCGTCGCCCACATCACCGGCGGTGCCGACAGCGCCACCTTCCAGCCGATGAACGTCAATTTCGGCCTCTTTCCCGCCCTGCCGGAGAAGGTGCGCAAGAACGAGCGCAAGCGGGCCATGGCGCTGCGCGCGCTGGCCGGCATCGACGACTGGGCGGGTCGCGGCGCGGCCGATGCGGCCCCTCGCCCGGCCGCGGCGCTGGCTGATTGAGCGATTGGCCGTGCCACAATATCTTGTGTTTCGCGTCGGTCTGGACTACAAGTTCCAGACGGATTCGGCGCTTTCCAGCATCGCTGGCCGATAGGGGAAGAGGGTGGATCTACCGGTTGCCGGGAAGGCGTCGAAGAGTGTCAGCGGGCTCCCGTTCCAGGTGCGCGGGTCGCTGCATACCCTGCTTTCCCTGAAGCTCCTGCGCCCGGAGGACCCGGGCTTCTTTCCGGCGCTGGTCGAGAAGGTGGCGCACGCCCCGGATTTCTTCCGCAACGCGCCGCTCGTGCTGGACGTGGCCCCCATCCAGGCACGGGAGCCGGATTGTCTGGCCGAGATCGTGGCGCGGCTGAAGGAGCACCGGGTGGTGCCGGTCGGCCTGCAGAACGGCTCGCCGGCCTGGAACGAAGCTGCCGTGGCCCTCGGCCTCGCGATTTTCGCTGCCGGCGGCGCCAGCGCGCCCGAGCGGCGCCCGTCCGACCGCGCGAAGCCGCGGGCCGGCGCCGGCACGGTCGTCACCCAGCCGGTGCGCGGCGGCCAGCAGGTCGTCAACCCGGAAGGCGATCTCGTGGTCACGGCGGCCGTCAGCCCGGGTGCGGAGGTCGCGGCGGCCGGCCACATCCACATCTACGGACCGCTGCGCGGTCGCGCGTTCGCCGGCATGAACGGGGACGACCGGGCCATGATCTTCGTCGACCAGCTCGATGCCGAGCTCCTGTCGATCGCCGGCATCCATCTCGTCAACGAGGAGATCGATACGCGGCTCCTCGGCAAGCGCGTACGCGCCTCGCTCGTCAACGAACGGCTCGAGCTGAAGCCGCATCCCTGATACCGAATGCTGCCCCGAGCCCGCTCGCCGGAAACTGCCCAAGGCCAGCGGAGCTCAAGAACAGGAGGAGTTCGATTTGTCGAAGGTCATCGTTGTCACATCGGGCAAAGGCGGGGTCGGCAAGACCACGAGCGCCGCGGCCATCGGCACCGGTCTCGCCTTGCGCGGCAAGAAGACCGTCATCATCGATTTCGACGTGGGCCTGCGCAACCTCGACCTCATCATGGGGTGCGAGCGGCGCGTGGTCTTCGACTTCATCAATGTCATCAATGACGGGATCCGCCTGAACCAGGCGCTGATCAAGGACAAGCGGGTCGACAACCTGTTCATCCTGCCGACCTCGCAGACCCGCGACAAGGAGGCCCTCGCGGCCGAGGGTGTCGCCAAGGTGATCGAGGAGCTCAGGAAGGACTTCGACTACATCATCTGCGACAGCCCGGCCGGCATCGAGCGCGGCGCCTACATGGCGCTCTATCATGCCGACGAGGCGATCGTCGTGACCAACCCCGAGGTCTCCTCGGTGCGCGACAGCGACCGCATCCTGGGCATCCTCAACAGCAAGTCGAAGCGCGCCGAGCACGGCGACGATCCGGTCAAGCAGCATCTGCTGCTCACCCGCTACGATCTCGACCGGGTGCAGCGCGGCGAGATGCTGAAGCTCGACGACGTGCTCGAGATCCTGGCGATCCCGGTGCTCGGCGTGATCCCGCAATGCGGCTCGGTGCTGCAGGCCTCCAACCTGGGCATGCCGGTGGTCCTCGACGACAAGTCGAAGGCCGGCCAGGCCTACAAGGATGCCGTCTCCCGTCTCCTCGGCGAGGATGTGGACCTGCGCTACGTCACCCCGCAGAAGCGCGGCCTCGTCGACTGGCTGTTGAGGAGGAGCGCGTGAGATTCTTCGATTTCTTTCGCCTCAGTCGGCGTGACGATTCCGCCAACAAGGCCAAGGAACGGCTCACCGTCCTCGTCGCCCTCGACCGGACCGGCGGGGGCGGGCCGGACTTCCTGCCGCTCCTGCAGCGCGAGCTGCTCGAGGTGATCCGCAAGTATGTCGACGTCGACCAGGAGAAGGTCAATGTCGACTTCCAGGCGGGCACCGGCTTCTCCACGCTCGAGGTGAATGTCGAGCTGCCGAACCAGCTGGCGCAGCTGCGGGCCGGCTGACGGAGGCTGGGCGGCGGACAGGCGCCGCCTATCTGGAAAAGGACAGGCTTCGCCCAACGGGAGACAGCGATGTCCGGCACCGCTTGCCATGCTTGCCGATCGAGGGTTGCAGCCCGACACCCGATCCTCATGGGCGGCCTCCTGGCACTCCTCGTCCTCCTCGTCTCAGCACCAGCCCCCCGGGCCGAAGGGCCGCTCGACGCGGTGCTCGGCCTGCGGGCGGAGGTTCCGGCCGCCGCCCGGACCGCGGCGTCGCTCGGCCGAATCCGCCGGGGGTCGGCCGTGCTCATCGACGACGAGGGCCTCGCCCTCACCATTGGCTATCTCGTCATGGAGGCGAGCGTCGTCGAGCTCTTCGACGCCGAGGCGCGCCGGATACCGGCCGACGTGGTGGCCTACGACCACCGTACCGGATTTGGGCTGGTGCGCGCCCTCGTGCCCATCGAGGCCGAGCCCCTGCCGATCGCCGACAATGTCGCCGCTGGCGACCCGCTCCTCGTGGTCAGCCGGATGCGGGCCCTCGAGGGGGCGCAGGTCGAGCTCGTCGATCGTCGCGTCTTCGCCGGATACTGGGAGTATCTCCTGGAGGATGCCCTCTTCACCGCACCGCCCCACAGGGAGTTCGGCGGTGCGGCGCTCATCGACCCCGCGGGCAGCCTGGTCGGCATCGGCTCGCTGCAGGTCGGCGACGCCCGGGGCCCCGGCCTGGCCAGCCCCGGCAACATGTTCGTGCCGGCGGCCCTCCTCCCGCCGATCCTCGCTGACATGGTGGCAAAAGGCCATGCCGAGGGCGCCCATCCCTGGCTCGGCATCACGAGCCGCGAGGACGCAGAGGGCGTGAGCCTCGTCAGCGTGTCGCCGGGTGGCCCCGCCCAGCGCGCCGGCCTCCGTCCGGGCGACCGCGTCACCGCCGTGGGCGGCGAGCCCGTGACGACGCTCGAAAGCCTCTACCGGTCGGTCTGGACCGCCGGCGAGCCGGGGGTGGCCGTGGCGCTGACCATCGAGCGCGGTTCCGAGGAGCAGGTGATCGAGGTCCGGACCATGGATCGCATGGCGTGGCTGCGGCTCAATCCGACATTCTGAGTGATGACATCATGAACGCTGTCTATCTGGCCGGTCCGGAAGTCTTTTTTCCGGACGTTGAGAAGATCGCCGAACGCCTGAAGGCAGCCTGTGCCGAGGCCGGGCTCATTGGTCTCTTTCCGACCGACGCCGAGCGGCCGAGTGGTGCGGGGGTGAGCCTCGCGCGGGCGATCTACCTCGGCAATGTCGCCCTGATCGAGCGGTCCGCCGCCGTCATCGCCGACATCAGCCCTTTCCGGGGCGCCGGGATGGACCCGGGCACGGCCTGGGAGATCGGTTATGCGATCGCCCGGGGCCTGCCGGTCTTCGCCTGGTCGCTCGACCTTCGGCCCTATGCGGAGCGGGTCGGCCCCGCCCGCCCCGGCCCGCGCGGCCCGGTCGATGCCGATGGCCTTCTGGTCGAGGATTTCGGGCTCGTCGAGAACCTGATGATCGCCGAGAGCGTGCTCGCCGTCGATGGCTCGTTCGAGGCAGCGCTCCAGCGCTGTGCTACGCATCTCGAGGCCGCAAAAGGCACTCAGGCCTGACCGCGGAACGCCCAGCCGGTCATCCGCCGCTCGATATAGGCGAAGACCGCATACATGCCGACGCCCATGACCGCCACGACGATGAGCCCGGCGAAAACCAGGGGCACCCGGAAGCTCGATGACGCCTGCATCATGAGGTAGCCGATGCCGCGATTGCCGGCGATGGTCTCGCTGATGATCGAGCCGACGAAGGCAAGCGTCACCGCGACCTTCAGGCTGGCGAAGAAATAGGGCATCGAGCGCGGCAGGCCGACCTTGAGCAGGATGTCCATGGGCCGGGCTCCGAGCGAACGGAGCACGTCCTTGAGCTCCGGCTCGAGCGTGGCGATGCCGGTGGCGACGTTCACGACGATGGGGAAGAAGCTGATCAGGAACGCCGTCAGGATGGCCGGCACGGCGCCGATGCCGAACCAGATCACCAGGATCGGCACGATCGCCACCTTCGGGATCGCGTTGAAGCCGATCAGGATGGGGTAGAGCGCCGCATAGGTGAGTGCCGAGGCCCCCACCAACACGCCGAGCGCCAGACCGAAGACCACGGCGATGGCGAAGCCGACAAGCGTCACCCAGAGCGTGAAGGACGCGTTGAACATCACCGCGTCGAAGAACTCGAAGAGGGCCGCGAAGCTGGCGGACGGCGTCGGCAGGATGAACTCCGGCACGCCGAAGACCCGGCATGCCAGCTCCCAGACAAGGAAGAGCGCCGCCGTCGCGATCCAGGGAGCCAGCCGCTGCTTGGTCGCGTCGGTCATGAGGCACGGATCTCGCTGATGGCGTCGCGCAATTCGTGGACGATGTCGACGAAGCCCGGCTCGAACGTCATCTCGAGCGTCCGCGGCCGCGGCAGCTCGATCCGCCGGCTCTTCACGATCCGCCCGGGGCGCTTGCTGACGACGTGCACCGTATCGGCGAGGTAGACCGATTCCCTGAGATCGTGGGTTACCAGGATCACGGTGAAGCGACGATCCATGAAGAGCTGCTGCAGGACGCCCCAGAGCTCCTCGCGGGTGAAGGCGTCGAGCGCCGCGAAAGGCTCGTCGAGCAAGAGCAGGTCGGGCTCGTGGATGAGCGCCCGGCAGAGATTGGCGCGCTGCTGCATGCCGCCCGAGAGCTGGTAGGGCGCATGCTCGCGAAACTCGTCGAGCCCGACGGTGCGGAGCAGGCCCCGGGCACGCTCGACATGCTCGGCCCGGTTGCGCCGGAAGCTCGCCCGGTACTCGCGGCTGACCTCGAGCGGCAGGAGCACGTTGTCGAGCGTCGTCCGCCACGGCAGCAGCGTGGCGTTCTGGAAGGCGATGCCGATGCCGTGCTGCGGCCCGGCGACCTCGTGGCCATCGAGGTAGACGCTGCCGGCGGAGGGCAGCTCCAGGCCCGAAACCATCTTGAGGAGGGTCGACTTGCCGCAGCCCGAGGGGCCGACCAGGGCCACGAACTCGCCCCGTTCGATGGCGAGCGTGCAGTCCTGGACGGCCAGCGTCCCGTCCGCTCCGCCGTAGCGGAGCGAGACGTCCTCGATGCCGATGAAGCTCACCCTTCGACCGGCCGGTCGGTCAGGGAAGCTGGCGCTGGTCGGCCGGCGGCAGGAACTCGCTCGTCCAGACCTCGTCCGGCGACGGCGGGTTGGCAAGGTCGAGGGCGGTAGCGAGCTGCCGGATCGAGTTGGCGAGCCGGTCGGGATCGACATCGCCGAAGCCGTTCTCGCGCGTGTAGGGGGTGGCGATATTGATGTCGATCGCCATGCCGAGCCGCCGCACCTCGAGCTCCTTGTCGATCAGGGGGTCGAGCTCGGCCACCATCTCGACCGCTTCCTCGGGGTTCTCGATGATGAACTGCATGGCCTTGGCGACCGCCCGGACGAAGCCCGTGACGGCCTCGGGGTTGGATTCGATGAACTCGCCGGACGCGATGACCGCGTTGCCGTAGAAGTCCATGCCGAAGTCCTTGTAGAGCATGTAGGTGATGTCCTCCTCGGCGACCCCCTTCGACATCAGGTCCAGCATCGACGAGAAATAGTGCCCGGAGATGACGTCGACGTCGCCGCGCACCAGCATCGCCTCGCGCAAGGGCGGGTCCATGTTGACCCGCGGCACGGCGGCTTCGTCGATGCCGACCTCGGCGGCGAAGGCCGGGAAGAGCTTGTAGGATGCATCGAAGACCGGCGCACCCAGCGTGTGGCCGACGAGGTCCTCCGGCTTCTCGATGCCCGAGGACTTGAGCGTGTAGAGGCCGAAGGGTGCGGCGTCATAGACCATCATCACGGCCTTCACGCTCTGCCCGGGATTCGCGACGTTGAACTCGACCAGCGCGTTGATGTCGGCGAAGCCCATCTGGTAGGCACCGGAGGCGACGCGCGTGACAGCGCCGGCCGAGCCGTTGCCGCTGTCGATCGTGACGGTCAGCCCCTCCTCGGCGAAGTAGCCGAGGTCGTTGGCGGCGATGATCGCCGATGTCGGCCCCTGGTACTTCCAGTCGAGCGTGAACTTGATGTCCGTCTGCGCGAGCGCGGTGCCGCAGAGGAACGGCGTGGCCAGGCCGGCAAGTAGCGTGGTGGAAATGGCAGTGATGCGCATGTGCATGCCTCGTGCTTCCTGTTGACCGGCGGAAGCTCCGCCGGCGTTCGCCCTATCGGTTGTTCTGGCCCGCACGCAGTCGTTGCTGCATGGCGCGCAGCAAAGGCGAGGACGCCTCGTCTGACAAGCACGAAATGCGTTCAGATCCGCCGCCGCAGCCAACCCCAGATGAGGTCCGGCACCGTCCACGCATCGCGCGACAGAGGGATGGCGGGAGCATGGCGGAGCCGGCGGGCCTGCCGTCGCGCGAGACGGGCCGGCAGAAGGGCCGGGAGGACCCGGCGGCGAAAGGGTGCGCGCGTCGCTGCCTGCGCCAGCCGCACCTCCGCCCGCTCCAGGAGCCGGGCGCTGGTCCGGTCGAGCGCTTCGGCGGCGCGCCCCGCCATGATGTCGTCGACGCCCACACCCGCCTCTTCGAGCAGATCGGCCGGCAGCGGCACCCGGGTCCGGGCCCGCTCCTGGCCGAGGGCGCGCACGAGGCCGACCAGGGCGCAGCCAACGCCGACTTCGCCCGCTGCCTCGATCTCGCCGGCACTCCCCTCGCAGGCCCGTGCCATCAGGCGATGCAGCTCGCCCACGCTGGCCGCAAGATAGGCTTCGAGGGCTTCGAGGTTCTCCGGCTGCAGGCGATCCAGCTCGCTCTCGCGCGCCATCACCAGCGCCTCGACGGCGACAGCGTCGAGGCGCCCATCGGCGAAGCCGGCAGCGAGCGGCGCCAGCAGCGGCACGCGATCGACCCTGTCCCCGCCGGCGGCCGCGGCGATGCTGTCGAGCCACCATTGATAGCGGATCCGGCCGGCGAGCGGCTCGCTCACCAGCTCGGGGATGCGCGCCAGCTCCGCATTGAGCAGCACCAGCGCCAGCAGCAGCGGCCGGTCGGCCGGCTGGCCCAGCATGACGCAGAGCGTCCGGTCGGGGTCGAGTGCCCGGGCCTCCGCCAGGAGATCGGTCGTATCCATAAGCTCAGGGGTCTCCAGCCTCGGAACGCCATCGCCGCCGGGCTCTTTCTTTAACGCTCCGCACGCCTTATGTAGCGCAGAGAACATGGCCGTTCGGACAGCGCGACAGTGGCGGGTGGACGGTCCAACACGAACGGGTGAGGAAAACATGACCTTCACGCTCTCCGACCTGCCTTACGACTACGAGGCCCTGGCGCCCTACATGTCGTCGCAGACCCTGCATCTCCACCACGACAAGCACCATCAGACCTACGTCACCAACCTGAACAACCTGATCGAGGGCACGGACCTCGAGGGCAAGCCGCTCGAGGAGATCGTCAAGGCGTCGCATGGCGACCCGGCCAAGCAGGGCATCTTCAACAATGCCGGCCAGCACTGGAACCACGAGCTCTTCTGGCGGATCATGAAGAAGGGCGGCGGCGGCAAGCCCGGCGGCGAGCTCGCCCGGCGCATCGACGACGCCTTCGGCAATCTCGAGACCTTCGCCGAACAGTTCAAGACGGCGGCCGCGACGCAGTTCGGCTCGGGCTGGGCCTGGCTCGCGGTGAGCGGCGACACGCTGAAGGTGATGAAGACTCCGAACGGCGAGAACCCTCTGGTACATGGCATGACGCCGATTCTGGGCATCGATGTCTGGGAGCATGCGTATTATCTGGACTACCAGAACCGTCGGCCCGAGTACGTTGCGGCCTTCCTCAACAACCTCGTCAACTGGGAAGAGGTCGAGAAGGAAATGCAGAACGCGCTCGGCTGAGCGACGTCGACTGCCGGGAACGCAAGCGGGCGTTCCCGGTCGGAAGGAGTGAGGTCTGCTATGGCGTTTGTGGCTTCCACCCTGCGCGGCCTGGCCGTGCCCCTGGCGTTGACCGGGCTCTTGGCCGGCTGTGCGGCGACGTCGACGGCAGTCTCCAAGCGGAACCTCGACGTGCAGACGAAGATGTCGTCGTCGATCTTCGTCGAGCCCGTGGCGAGGGACGAGCGGACGATCTACATCGAGGTCCGCAACACCTCCGACAAGCCCGACTTCACCATCGAGCCGGCCATTCGCAGCAAGGTCGAGGCGGCAGGCTATCGCGTCGTCGATGACCCGGACGAGGCGCATTTCATGCTGCGCGCCAACGTGCTGCAGGCCGGCCGGGCCAGCGAGACGGCGGCCGAGGCCGCGGGCGGCGGCGCTTTCGGCAGTGCCGTCGGCGGCGGCGCCATCGGTGCCGGCACGGGCTACCTGCTCGGCCAGGCGGGCGGCAGCGATGTCGGCCTCTCGGTCGCGGGCGGCCTGCTCGGCGCCGCGATCGGCACGGTCGCCGACGCATACGTCCAGGACGTGACCTACACGGTGA
Organism: Alphaproteobacteria bacterium; assembly: GCA_030431615.1. GTDB lineage: Bacteria > Pseudomonadota > Alphaproteobacteria > Geminicoccales > Geminicoccaceae > SLRI01. Next base: position 9,210 of record JAUIID010000082.1, on the reverse strand, counting down.
TCACCGACATCCGCGTCTCCGAGCGCGCACCGCCGAGCGTCGTGGTCAGCCAGTCGGAGAACCAGTCGATCGGCCAGGGCTCCGGCGGCACCATCACCCAGACCTCCAGCACGATCAGCGACTGGCGGCACTACGAATCCCGCGTGGTCGCGACCTCCAACAAGGTCAACCTGGACTGGCCCGAGGCCGCCCCCGACATGGTCGACGGCCTGACCCGCTCGATCGCAGGGATCTTCTGAGCCTCAGACGTCCTCGATCGCGAGGAGGGCGGCGACCACGCGCCGCTCTTCGGCCAGGAGCACGTTGAAGGTCCGGCACGCCGCCGAGGTCGGCATGGCCTCGACGGCCAACCCCCACGCCTTCAGCGCCAGCCGTAGCTCCACCGGCAGCAGCATCGGTCGCTCGCCGACCCCGATCAGCAGGATATCGGCGGGCGGCTCCACCTCCCTGATCGGCGAGAGGCTGTCGAGATCGATGGTCTCCGCCGACTGCACCGGCCAGGCCGCCACGCCCTGCGGCAGCAGGAGGACATGGCCATTGTACCACTGGGTGCCGATGCGAAACCCGCCACCGCGATAGCCGGTCACGCCGAGCCGGCCGGGAGACAGCTCCTGCAGGGCGTCGGGGCGGCCCGCCGTCACTGGCCGGGACTGGGGCTGCCGGCGGCCTCGACCTCGTCCGCCGTGCCAGGCTGCGCCTTCGCCCCGATGGCGCGGAGATTGAGCTGCAGCAGGATCGGGGTGGCGATGAAGATCGTGGAATAGGTGCCGACGAGCACGCCCCAGATCATCGCGAAGGTGAACCCGCGGATCACCTCGCCGCCGAAGAAATAGAGCGACAGCAGGGCCAGGAGCGTCGTCAGCGACGTCATCAGGGTGCGCGCCAGCGTCTCATTGACGCTGACGTCGAGCAAGTCGGCGATCGGCATGGACTTGTAGCGGCGCAGATTCTCGCGGACCCGGTCGAAGATCACGACCGTGTCGTTGAGCGAGTAGCCGACGATGGTCAGCACCGCAGCGACGGTCGAGAGGTTCACCTCGAAGCCGACGACGGCGAACATGCCCATCGTCAGGACGACGTCATGGACCAGAGCGACGATCGCCCCGACCCCGTACTGCCATTCGAAGCGGAACCAGATGTAGACGAGCACCGCCACCAGCGAGAGCACGATGGCGAGCACGCCGTCGCGCAGCAGCTCCGCGCTGACCTTGGGGCCGACGAACTCGGTACGGCGATAGGAGACTTCGCCATCGACGAGCTGGTCGAGAGCTTCCTGGACGACCAGCACCGCCGCCTGCTGCTCCTCCTCCCCGCCATCCTGCCGGGCGATGCGGATCAGCACGTCGGTCGGCTCGCCGAACTCCTGCAGCGCCACCTCGCCGAGGCCGAGATCGTTGAGGCTGCTGCGCATCTGCCCGAGGTCGGCAGGGCCGGGCGTGCGCACCTCGACGAGGATGCCGCCCTTGAAGTCGATGCCGAAGTTCAGCCCGGGATAGAAAACGGCGCCGACGGAGAGCAGCGCCAAGACGAGCGAGCAGAGCATCGCGACATGGCGCATGCGCATGAAGCGGATGCGCGTGACGTCGGGAACGAGGCGGAACTGCATCGAAAGGTGGCCTCAGAGCGGCAGGGCGGCCGGTCGCGTGCGTCGGTACCAGAACAGCACGATCACGCGGGTGACCAGCGTCGCCGTGAACAGGGTTGTCAGAATGCCGATCGCGAGGGTCACGGCGAAGCCCTTGACCGGTCCGGAGCCGAACTGGAAGAGCAGCACCGCGGCGATCAGCGTCGTCACATTGGCATCGACGATGGTCCGCATCGCCTCCTTGAAGCCGGTCTCGATCGCCGCAAGCGGCGTGCGGCCGGCCCTCACCTCTTCCCGGATGCGCTCGAAGATCAGCACGTTCGCATCGACGGCCATGCCGATGGTCAGCACGATGCCGGCAATGCCCGGCAGCGTGAGCGTGGCCCCGAGCAGCGTCAGCGCCGCGAGGATGAGGACGATGTTGCTGACCAGCGCCACGTCGGCAAAGAGGCCGAAACGGCCATAGTAGAGCGCCATGAAGACGGCCACGAGGATGATGCCGATGATGCTGGCGGTGCGGCCCGCGGCAATCGAGTCGGCACCAAGATCGGGGCCGACGCTGCGCTCCTCGAGGATGACGAGCGGCGCCGGCAAGGCACCGGCCCGGAGCAGGATCGAGAGCTCATTGGCGCTCTCGACCGTGAAGTTGCCCGAGATGATGCCTGAACCACCGAGGATCGGCTCGCGAATGCGCGGCGCCGAGATCACCTGGCCGTCGAGCACGATGGCGAAGAGCTCGTTGGTGTGCTCCTGGGTAATCGTGCCGAACCGCCTGGCGCCCACATTGTCGAAGCGGAAGCTCACGACCGGCTGGTTGTCCTGAAAGCTCGGCTGCGCGTCGACCAGGTTCTCGCCGGAGACCTCGATGCGGCGCTGCACCACCCAGGCGCCGGCACCATCGTCAGGATCGGCCGATGGCAGCAGCACGGTGCCGGGCGGCAACCGGCCGGCCCGCGCATCGGCGATGCTCGCCTCCATGTCGACCATCTGGAAGGTCAACCGGGCCGTGCGGCCAAGGAGGTTCTTGATCGCCGTCGGATCGCGCTCGCCCGGCACCTGCACGAGGATGCGATCGTCGCCCTGGCGCTGGATCGTCGGCTCGCGGGTACCGAGCTCGTCGATCCGGCGGCGCACGACCTCGAGCGACTGGTTGACGGCGGCGCGCACGCGCTCGCCGCGCCCCTCCTCGCTGAAGCCAATGGCCAGCCTGCCCTCGCCATTGTCCTCCACGGCGAACTCACGCGCGGTACCGATACCGAAGGCGGTCGACGGCAGCAACGGGTTGATGTCCCCGAGCAGGTCCATGGCGCGGTCGCTGTCGGCCGGCTCGGTCAGGGTGAAGCGCACCATGCCGTCCTGCACGCCGAGCCCGCGATAGCCGATGCGCTCGCGCCGCAGCGCCAGCCGCACCTCGCCGACCAGCTCCTCCAGCCGCTCGTCGATCACCGTGTCGACGCCGACCTCGAGCAGCAGATGCGATCCGCCCTGCAGGTCGAGCCCGAGGTTGATCTGTCCCTTGGGCAGGAAGTCCGGCCAGGACGCAACCGTCTCCCGATTGAAGAGATTGGGGACAGCGACGACGAGCGCCGCCAGCAGAACGACGACGACCGTCCAGATCTTCCAGGGCTGCAATGCCGACATCGACGCTATTTCTTGAAGAGCTTGCCGAGGAAGCCGCCGCCGGTGTTGTTGTTGGCCGCAGTCGCCTCGGCCGTGCCGGGCTTGGGCTTGTTGACGATGTCGGCGATGCTCGAGCGCTGCACGCTCACCTGCACCTCCTTGGCGATCTCGACGGTGAGCACGTGGTCCTCGACCTTCGTCACCTTGCCGAAGATGCCGCCGGAGGTCAGCACCTGGTCACCGCGCTTCACGCCCTCGATGAGGGCACGATGATCCTTCATCTTGCGCTGCTGCGGGCGGATCAGGAGGAAGTAGAAAACGGCGAAAATGAGCACCAGCGGCAGGAGCGATACGAAGAAATCGCTGCCGCCCGGGGCAGCCGCCTGGGCATAGGCCGGAGAGATGAGCATTCTTGTCCTCGAAGGAGCAGGGCCTGCGGATTGGGCTGCCTTCTATAACGCCCGGGCGCGCTTGGCAAACCGCAAGCGCGCCGCCTGCGGCAGGCCGCCGCCGGTGCGGATATCGAGGTGCCCGATCGTCAGGCGGCACCCGTCACGTACTGGACCAGCTGCGCGATCGTGTGCTCTTGCTCGTCGATGATCGACTTGACGAGATCGCCGATCGAGACGACCCCGAGCAGCCGCCCGCGGTTCATGACGAGGAGATGGCGCTGGCGGCTCTCGGTCATCACGGCCATGCATTCCTCGACCGTCTGGTCGGGACCAACCCTCTGGAAGTCGGTCTGCATGATCTCGCGCACCAGGGTGTTCGCGGACGATCTGCCCTTGAGGATCACCATGCGCGCGTAGCGGCGCTCGTTGAAGATGCCGACCGGTTTGCGTCCCTCGAGCACGACCATGGCGCCGATATCGGCCTCGGCCATGCGCTCGAGCGCCACGAGCACCGTGTCATCCGGCTTGATGCTCCAGACCTTGGTACCCTTCTTCGCCAGGATCTGCCGCATCGTCGTCATACCGCTCTCCCCCGGGGTCAGCGACATCCGCAAGTGCTCGGCCCGTCCGTTGGAGACGGCTGCCACCTGCCATGCTGCCCCGAAGCAGCCCGAAAGGCAAGCCGGCGCCCGCCGCGAATTACGATGGACGCGAGCGACGTCAGGCGCTCTCCGCGAGCCGCCGGTCGAGCTGGCCGCGGGCCGCCTTCGGCAGGGCGACCGCGAGATGGATGCCGCTGTCGTCGTCGGTACGGTCGAGGACCCGCCCCTGCTGATGCAGCCAGGCGACGACGGCACCCTGGCGATGGTCGAGGTCGAGATGGACGATCTCGTCCGCCGCCGCGAGGCGCTCCTCTATGCAGGCGAGCAGCCGGTCGAGACCGTCCCCCTGCAGGGCGGAGAATGGCACCACCTCGGGCCGGGTGGCACTCTGCTCCAGCAGGCGCTGACGCTCGTCCGCATCGGCGAGATCGATCTTGTTCCAGCCCTCGACCAGGCGCCGGCGGCGCTCGGCCTCGTCGACGCCTAGCTCGTCCAGCACGTGCTGGACGTCCTCTGCCTGCGCCTCGGTCTCCTGATGGGTGATGTCACGCACATGGACGAGGAGATCGGCCTCGAGCACCTCCTCCAGCGTGGCGCGGAAGGCCGCGACGAGCGAGGTCGGCAGATCGCTGATGAAGCCCACCGTGTCCGAGAGGATGACCCGCCGGCCCGAGGGCAGCCGCACCACCCGCATGGTCGGGTCGAGCGTGGCGAAGAGCTTGTCCTCGGCCAGGACCTCAGCACCGGTCAGCCGGTTGAACAGGGTCGACTTGCCGGCATTGGTGTAGCCGACGAGGGCGACGACCGGATAGGGCACTCGCTGGCGGGCCGCACGGTGCAGGCCGCGCGTGCGCGTCACCTGGGCGAGCTCGCGTTTGAGCGCCGTGATCCGCTCGTCGATGCGCCGGCGATCGAGCTCGATCTGCCGCTCGCCCGGGCCGCCCATGAACCCGGCGCCACCACGCTGCCGCTCGAGGTGGGTCCAGGAACGCACCAACCGCGAACGCTGGTAGGTGAGTGCGGCCAGCTCGACCTGCAGCACGCCCTCCCGGGTCCGCGCACGCTCGCCGAAGATCTCGAGGATCAGGCCGGTGCGGTCGATGACCTTGCACTTCCAGGCGCGCTCGAGATTGCGCTGCTGGATCGGCGTGAGACTGCCATCGACGACGACCAGCGTCGCCTCGAGCTCCTCGATCCTGCCTTTCAGCTCCTCGATCCGGCCACCGCCGAAGAGCGTCGCGGGACGCACGTCGCGCAAGGGCGCGATCTCCGCGGCGACGATGTCGAGATCGATGGCCGCCGCCAGCCCGACGGCCTCATCGAGGCGCAGCGTTGGCGACCGCCGGTTGCGCCCCGTGACGTGCGGGTGCAGGACGATCGCCCGTTGCCGCGCACCCGCCGTCGGCGCGGTTTCTTCGCGAATGCCCGTCTCAGCCTCGCTCGCTGGCATGCTCGCGGGCTGCCTCTTCCGCCGCCGCCGGATCGTAGAGGCGCACCGCCGCCGATGGCATCACCGTCGACACCGCATGCTTGTAGACCAGCTGGACATGGCCATCGCGCCGCAGCAGCAGGCAGAAATTGTCGAACGAGCTGATCACACCCTGCAGCTTGACACCATTGATCAGGAATACCGTGACGGGAATCTTGTTCTTCCGGACGTGGTTGAGGAACACGTCCTGAAGATTTTGCTGTTTTTCGGCCGCCATCGAGTGAGTCCCTCTGGTTTTTTTGGTTGCACGAGCACCCCGCCTCCAGAATGTCGGTCGGCAAAACGGATGATCAAGCTTACCGTTGTCACACACACACGCGGAATGCTTAGGATCAGGGGTCGGCGCTTGCTAGCCCCAGATGGCGGGGCCATGTTGTTTTTTTGCGCGATGCGACAATCAAATGACGTCGGTGAGGCCCTGCCCCTCCAGGTAGGTGGCCAGTAGCCGGCAGGTGATCGAGCCGGGCTTGCCGTTGCCGATGCTCCGCCCGTCGATCCGCGTCACCGGCAGCACCAGGCTCGAGGTGCTCGTCAGAAAAGCCTCGCGCGCCGCCTGCGCCTCGGCGACGGTGAACGCCCGCTCGACGATCGGCACGCCGGCCGCCCTGGCCGCGGCGAAGAGGTTCTGCCGGGTGATGCCGCCGAGGATCTCGCCGCCCAGCGGCCGGGTGACGATGGTGCCGGACTGGTCGACGATATACGCATTGGCCGAGCTGCCCTCGGTGACGAAGCCGTCGGCGTCGACCAGCCAGGCCTCGCGTGCCCCCTGCTCCGCCGCCTTCTGCTTCGCCAGGATGTTAGGCAAGAGCCCGATCGACTTGATATCACACCGTTTCCACCGCTGATCCGGCAGCGTGACGACGTCGACCCCATCCTCGATCTCGACGGGCTTCGGGAAAGGCGCGCGGCGCACCGTGACGACCAGGCTCGGCGACGCCTGCTTCGGAAAGAGGTGATTGCGCGGTGCGGTGCCACGGCTGACCTGGATGTAGACGATGGCATGGCGAATGGCGTTGCGCCGCAGCGTCTCGGCAATGACCCGCTGCAGCGCGGCCCGCGTCATCGGCAAGGGGATGCGCAGCTCGCCGAGCGAGCGCTCCAGCCGGTCGAGATGCCGGTCGAGATCGCGCGGCTCGCCAAAGACGATCTTGATGACCTCGTAGACGCCATCGGCGAACTGGTAGCCGCGATCCTCGATGGCCACCGCCGGCCGGCCGATCGGCAGGTAGCGTCCGTTCACATAGGCGATCCGCGCCATTCTGGGCCTTTCCTCGCTGAGCGTGCCAGCTCGATTGAAGTCAGAAATAATCCAGCCGGACGGCGAAGAGCTGCTCGACCTTCCGCACCACGTCGCTGCGCGCCACCATGACGACCCGGTCATGCGCCTGCACCACCGTGTCGCTGCGCGGCATGATCACCTTGTTGTCGCGGATGATGGCACCCACGATCATGCCGCCCGACTGCTTGAAGTCCTTGAGAGGCTTGCCGACCAGAGGCGAGGTCTCGAGCGCTTCGGCCTCGTAGATCTCGGCCTCGCCGTCGCGGATGGTGTGCACGGACTTGAGCCGACCCCGGCGGACATGCTGGAGGATGCTGGAGACCGTCGTCTCGCGCGGGTTGATGGCGACATCGAGGCCGATCAGCCGGACAACGAGGTTGTAGGTGCTGTTGTTGACCAGGGCGAGCGCCCGCTCGCAGCCCAGCCGCTTGCCGAGAAGGGCCGCCATGATGTTGACCTCGTCGTCGTTGGTCACCGTGACGATGGCCTGGGCGCTGCGGACATTGGCCTCGTCCAGCAGGGTCCGGTCGCGCGCATCGCCGCAGAGCACGACGCTGCGCTTCAGCTCGTCGGCGATCCGCTCCGCCCGCTCGGCATTGCTCTCGATCACCTTGATCGAGAGATGCGGGTAACGGTTTTCCAGTTCCCGGGCGAGGAAGAGGCCGATATTGCCGCCGCCGACGATGATGATGCGGTCGCTCATGCGCTCTTCGTAGCCGAAGGCCGGCAGTGCCCGCTCGAGATGCGCCGTTTCGACGACGAAATGCACCTCGTCGTCGGGCAGGAGCTGGTCGTCGGCATGGGGAATGAAGAACTGGTCGCCCCGGGCGACGCCGACACAGACGAGATGCAGGTCGGGGAAGAGATAGGTGAGCTGCCGCAGCGGCGTGTTGATGATCGGCGTGGCCTCGGTGCAGCGAAGGGCAATGAGCCGCACCCGGTCGTCGGCGAAGGGCACGACATTGAGCGCCCCCGGCACCTCGAGCCGAAGCGCGATGGCGTGCGCCACCTCGACCTCCGGCGAGATCACCACGTCGATCGGCAGGTGATCGCGGCGGAAGAGGTCCTGCCAGCGGCTCTGCAGATAGTCCTGCTGCCGGACACGGGCGATCTTCGTCGGCACGTTGAAGAGCGTGTGCGCAACCTGGCAGGCCACCATGTTGACCTCGTCGACCTGCGTCACCGCGATGAACATGTCGGCGTCGGCGGCCCCGGCATGCTCCAGCGTCGAGGGATGCGAGGCGTGGCCGACCATGGCCTGGATGTCGAGGCTGTCGCCGATCTTGCGCACCAGCTCGGGCCGCTGGTCGATGATCACGACGTCGTTGCCGGCGGCAGCCAGGTAACGCGCGATGTTGAAGCCGACAAGGCCGGCTCCGGCGACGATCACCTTCATGCTGCGCCCTTGTCCCTGGATCAGTCGTCGCTGTGGAGACCGAGCGTCTTCAGCTTGCGGTGCAGCGCCGACCGTTCCATGCCGACGAAATTGGCGGTGCGCGAGATGTTGCCGCCGAACCGCTGCAGCTGCGCCTGCAGGTAGGTGCGCTCGAACTGCTCGCGGGCCTCGCGCAGCGGCATCGAGACGAACTCGCCGTTGGCGCGCGGGTCCATACCCTTGGCGGCGCTGTCGGTGAGTTCAGGCGGCAGGCCGGCGAGCCCGATCGGCTCCTTTGCCTCGCCGGCCATGATCAGCATCCACTCGATCGTGTTGCGCAGCTGGCGGATGTCGCCCGGCCACTCGGCCGTCTGCAGCACGGCCATCGCGTCGTCGGCGATCTCATGCGGCTGCAGGCCGGATTCGGCGGAGGAGACGGCCATGAAGTGTCGGGCGAGCTCGGGAATGTCGGTGCGGTGCTCCGCCAGGGGCGGCAGCTCCACGGGCACCACGTTGATCCGGTAGTAGAGGTCCTCGCGGAAACGGCCGGCGGTCATCTCCGCCTGCAGGTCGCGATTGGTGGTGGCGAGGACACGCACGTCGACCTCGCGGCGGTTGTTGCCGCCCGGCCGGGTGAAACTCCGCTCCTGCAGGGCCCGCAGCACCTTGCTCTGGGTGTCGAGCGGCATGTCGGCGACCTCGTCGAGCAGCAGCGTGCCGCCATCCGCCCGCTCGAGCAGCCCGATCACCCGTGGCTGGTCCGGCGCCAGCCAGCCGGGCTCGCAGCCGAAGAGCTCGACATCGACCCGGTCCGGAGCGAGGGCGGCGCAGTTGAGGACGACGAAAGGCCCGTCGGCGCGACGCGACT
>JAUIID010000081.1 GCA_030431615.1 Alphaproteobacteria bacterium | reverse complement strand
AGGGCGAAGACGATGACCACCGCCTCGGCGAAAAGGACGAGCCAGAGGCGCAGGCGGTCGGAGCGGATGCCGGCGAGCACGGCGATGCGCACGTGGCGCTGCTGCTTGTGGGCGAAGGCGGCGGCCGAGAAGCCGAGCCAGATCAGGAGGTAGCTCGCCAGCTCTTCGACCCAGATCAGGGGCACGCCCAGCACGTAGCGCGAGAAGACCTGCGAGCCGATGGTGGCGAGCAGGCCGAGCAGGATGAGGATGGCAAGCGCCAGCTCGATGCAGCCGATAACCGCCAGAGCGCGCCTCGCCCGTTGAAAACCCGCGCTCATGCCTCGGTCTCTTCCGGCGTGGTCAAGAGGGTGCCACGGGACGTCCGTGGCACCCGGTCTGTCGTTCCCAGGGTTTTCCGGCTCAGAGCTTCTGGATGTCGGCCCAGAGGCCCGTGCGCCACAGGCCCTCGCCCTCCATCCGGTCGACCGCCTCGCGCGAGCGCTCCTGGAAGGGCGCCTTGTCGATCGGGGCGACCGTGGCGCCCTCGGACTCGGCCTGCGCCAGCATGGTGGAGACCTCCTCCTCGGCGACGCCGCGCGCCCACTTGGTGGCGTCCTCGGCGGCCACACGGACGACCTCCTGCATCTGCGGCGAGAGGAGCTGATAGGCGCCCTCGTTGATCGCGATCATGACGGTCGAGAAGAGGTGGTCGGTGCGGGTGATGTTGGGTGCCACCTCGTGGAACTTCTGCCCGAGCGCGTCGGTCGGCGGGCCCTCGGCGGCGACCACCACGCCGGTCGAGAGGGCGAGGTAGACCTCGGCCCAGGCGACCTGTGTCGGGTTGGTGCCGAGCGCCTTCCAGAGCTCGAGATAGCTCTTGAGCTGGGGCACGCGCATCTTCATGCCCTGGATGTCGTCGATCCCGTCGATCGGCTCCTTGGTGAACATCATCCGGGGCTGCGTCGGCTGGGCGGCGAGGATCCGGGCACCCTGCTCGATCGCCTGATCGGACAGCGGCGCGAAGAGATCACTCTCGAAGAACGACGCCATGTGGTCCGGGTCGCGGAAGGTGAAGCCCCAGCCGAGGATCTGGATGTCCGGCACGTAGTCGGCGAACCAGACCAGCTCGTTGCAGAAGACGCCGATCGAGCCGCCGATCAGCTGCTCCATCACCGAGTTGGCGGCACCGAGCGCCTCGCCCTGGACGAAATTGAGGGAGAGGCTGGCATCGGCGCGCGCCGTGACGTCGTCGACGAAGCGCTGGCACATGCGGTCCTTGAGGCTGCCGACCGGGTCGGTCACCGCCACGACGAGGGTTTCCGCGGATGCCGCGGTGCCGAGGCCGAGCGCCAGGCCGGCAGCGAGGAAGGCGGCCCGGACGGGGGCCTGATAGCTGAAGGTCATCGGTGTGCTCCCTGATGGTTCATCGTTCATCGCCCATTCGACCTACGAAGACAACCGCGCCGCCTGCGGCGCCCCACCTTCGACGGTGGTGCGGTACATGACGCGGCGATAGCCCGAATAGTCGTTGATGGCGGTGTGCAGCACGTAGGGGTTGTTCCACATGCCGAGCGTGTTGGTCTCCCAGCGCAGCCGGCAATTGAACTCCGGCCGGATGGCGCGCGCCATGAGGAAGTCGATGAGCGGCCGGCTCTCCTCCTCGGTCATGCCCTTGAAGTGGGTCAGCACGCTGGAGACGAAGACGTATTTGCGGCCGGTCACCGGGTGCTCGCAGATGACCGGGTGCTCGACCGCGGTGTTCTCCACCGATTCGTACTCGTTCTTCAGGCCGAGGCGCGAGTGGGCGGCGTTGATGGCGAAAACGCCACGGCCGCTGTGGATGCCGGTAAGCTCGGCCAGCATGGCCACCATGCGCGGCGAGAGCGACTGGTAGGCCTTCTCGAGGCTGGTGAAGCAGGTATCGCCGCCGACGGGCGGGACCTCCTCGCCGAAGAGCATGGTGATCCCCGGCGGTCGGGCCAGCCAGGCGAGGTCCATGTGCCATTCCTCGCCGATCACCTTGCCGCTGTCGTCGGGCTCGCGGACGAAGCGCACGATGTCCTCGTAGCCGTCGACCGGCGTGTGGACCGGGTTGCCGCTGAACGGCCCGAAGCGCCGCGCCACCACGTGCAGCCGCTCGATGTCGAGCGACTGGTCGCGCACCGCGAGCACATGGTACTCGTGGAGGGCGCGCTGCACTTCACGGACGACGTCATCGTCGTCGGCCACGAGGTCGACGCCGCGGATCGAGGCGCCAAGGGACCCGGTGAAAGGCTCGACCTCGAATCGTTCGAACCGCTCGTCGCGCAACACTGCTGTGCTCCCTGCCTGTGACCGATGGCGTCGGCCCTTGCCTTACCCATTGGTAAGTCGGTCGGCCGCCGGCTTGTCAATCGGCAAATGCGGGCAGCGAGCGACCCCCGGCAGACGTCAGGGTGCGGGCACCTCTTCCGGCAGGACCTCCCGGGCCAGATGCAGGGCGCCGTCCTCGATCTCGATGATGGCCACCGACTTGCGCGGTATTCGCGCACCGTCCTCGAAGGAGATGGTGCCGGTGACGCCCCGGTAATCGGAGAGTGCCGCCAGGGCCTGGCGGAGGGCGTCCGGAGTCCGGTCTGCGGCAGCGTCGATCGCGGTCAGCAGCAGGCCCACGGCATCGTAGGAGAGGGCCGCGAAGCCGTCCGGTGCGGCGCCGTCATAGGCTCGGCCGTAGGCCTCGACGAAGGCCCTGACGGCGGGATCCGGGTTGTCGGCGCCGAGATAGACATGGGTCGTGAAGTAGACGTCGTCGATCTCCGGGTGGGCGGCCCAGACGTCCTGGCCGTCATAGCCGTCGCCGCCGAGGATCGGGCCTGCGAATCCATTGGCGCGAAGTGCCGCGATGCCCGATGCCGCCTCGGCCGGCACCTGGGCCGAGAGGAAGACGGCATCGGCGGCGGCGAGGCCCGCGATGGCCGCCGCCTGGCCGTCCGTGGCGTCATAGGAGCGGCTCTCGGTGATCGTGCCGCCCAACCCCTCGAACCGCTCCCGGAAATAGCCCTGCAGCAGCCGCGTGTATTCGGTCGCCGCGTTGTAGACGATCGCGATCGACCGGGCGCCGAGCGTGCCATGTGCGAACTCGGCGGCCGCGGCCGCCTGCACGTTGTCGCCGAAGCAGGCGAGGAAGAGCCATTCCGGCACCTCCGCCGGCAGCTTCGGCGAGGTGGCGCCGGTGGTAAGGAAGACCCGCCCGCGCTTCGCCGCCTCGGGGGCCGCCGCCAGCACCATATCGGTGTCGGAAAGGCCGAAGACGGCCAGGGCCGCTTCGTTGGCGTCGAGCATCGCGGCCGTGCTCGATGCGGCCCTCGCGACCTCGCCCGCCGGGTCGGCGACGACCAGCTCGACGGGCCCCTGGCCGGCATCGCTGGCCTCGCGGACCGCCAGTTGCGCTGCTTGCAGCGATGGCCTGTCGAAGGCCGCCTGGGAGCCCGTCTGGTTGAAGACGGCGCCGAACTGGATCGGTTCGGCCGCGGCTGCGAGCGGCAGGGCGGCGACGCAGAGGGTGGCGAGGATATGGCGCATGCGATGGCCCCTTCACAGGAAGGTGCGTCTTGAAAGTGACGCGTGTCGACGGGCGCTTTCTGTGCCAAACCTCCCGCGACGCCCGAAGCAACAACCGCGAAGGTTCGAGACGATGCTGAAATTCTACTACAATACGGGTCCCAACCCGATCAAGGTGGCGCTCTTCCTGGAGGAGGCCGGGTTGGACTACGAGGCGATTGCGGTCGACACGCGGCGCGGCGACCAGCACCGGCCCGAATACCTGGCGATCAACCCCAACGCCAAGGCGCCCTCGCTGGTCGACGGCGACGTCGTCGTTTTCGACAGCAACGCCATCCTCCTCTATCTCGCCGAAAAGACGGGCAAGTTCCTGCCGTCGAGCGATCCCGTGGCCCGGGGCCAGCTCCTGTCCTGGCTGATGTTCGTCGCCACCGGCGTCGGCCCGTACTCGGGGCAGGCCGTGCATTTCCGCCACTTCGCGCCCGGCTCCGACACTTACGCGAAGGAGCGCTACGCCTTCGAGGCGCGGCGCCACTGGAAGATCGTCGACAACCGGCTGGCCGACCGGCCCTACGTACTTGGCGACAGCTACACCATCGTCGACATGGCAGTCTGGGGCTGGGCGACGCGCATTCCTTTCATGCTCGGCGACGAGGCGATGGGGGAGTTGCCGCATCTCGGCCGGCTGGTGGACGAGATCGGCGCCCGCCCGGCGGCGAAGCGGGCGCTGGCGATCGGCGAGCGCCACAAGTTCAAGGCGGAGCTCGACGAGGAGGCGGTGCGCAACCTCTATCCGCATCTGCACGCGACGAGGGCCAAGGCGGCAGGCTGACGGCTGGGCGGCGCGAGGTGGCGGCCGGGTCGGCGGCGGCGGGCGCACTCGCCGGGCGGACGGCGATCGTCACCGGCGCCGCCTCGGGCATCGGCCGCGGCATCGCCGAGCGGTTCGCCGCCGAGGGGGCGAGCGTGCTCTGCGCCGACCTCGACGGGGCCGCGGTCGAGAAGGTTGCGGAGGCCCTCCGGGAGGCGGGCCATGCGGCTCGGGCTTCGATTGTCGACATCACCGACGAGGCTTCGGTGGCTGCCATGGTGGCGGCGGCGATCGCCTGGACCGGGCGGCTCGACACGGTGGCCGCCAATGCGGGGATCATGGTGGAGGGCGACATCCTCGCCCTCTCGCTCGCGGACTGGAACAGGGCACTCGCCGTGAATGCCACGGGCAGCTTCCTGACGGCTCGTGCCGCCATGCCGCATCTGATCGAGAGCGGGGCGGGGACGCTGGTCTTCACCGCCTCGACCGTTGGGCTGGTCGGCATGAAGGGCACGGCGGCCTATTCGGCGAGCAAGGGCGCTGTCGTGGCGCTCACCCGCCAGCTCGCCGCCGACTTCGCCGGCCGGGGTGTCCGGGTCAACGCCGTGGCCCCGGGTGCCGTGCGCACGCCGCTCTCGGAATCGCAGTTCCGCGCCCGGGCCACGGACGAGGCGCATTTCGAGGCGCTGCTCGAGCAGGTGATCGGCCGCTATCCGCTGTCGCGCTGGGGCAGCCCGGCCGAGATCGCGGAGATCGTGCTCTTCCTGGCTTCCGATCGCTCGGCCTGGATGACCGGCCAGATCATCCCTGTGGACGGCGGCCTCCTGGAGATTCGCTAGGCTCAGTCCATCTGCGCCGGCAGCCAGAGGGCGAGTTCGGGAAAGGCGATGACCAGCCCGAGCACGACGATCTGTAGCCCGACGAAGGGCCAGATCGACATGAAGATCTCGCCGAGCGTCACGTCGGGCGGCGCCACGCTCTTCAGGTAGAAGGCGGACGCGCCGATGGGCGGGGTCAGGTAGGCGATCTGCATGCTGATGCAGAAGATGACGCCGAACCAGATCGGGTCGTAGCCGAGCGTGTCGATGACCGGCAGGAAGACCGGCATGGTCAGGATGGCGATGCCGATCCAGTCCATGACCATGCCGAGCAGGAAGAGGACGACGACGATCAGCAGCAGAATGCCGAGCGGCGAGAGCGGGACGCCGCCGATCAGGCCGGCCAGGTACTTCACGCCGCCCGAGAGCGAGTAGATGCTGATCAGCGAGTTGGCGCCGAAAAAGACCCAGATGACCGGGCCGATCGCCTTGCCGGTCTGGACGATCGTATGGTGCAGGTCGGCCAGGCGGAACTCGCCGCTGACGATCACCGCCAGCAGCGCACCGGCGACGCCGATGGCCGCCGCCTCGGTGGGTGCCGCGATGCCGAAATAGATCGAGCCCAGCACACCCAGGATGATCAGCGCCGGCAGGAAGAGGGCCCGGCCCAGCGCCAGCTTCTCGGCCAGCGGCATCTCGAGCTCTTCCGGTGCCGGCGGTGGTGCGAGGTGCGGCTGGGCCCTGGCGCGCGCTATGATGTAGATGGCATAGGTCAGCGCCAGCACGAGCCCCGGTACCAGGGCCGCGGCGAACAGCCGGGCAATCGATTCGCCGGCGATGAGGCCGTAGAAGACCAGCACGAGGCTGGGCGGGATCATGGCACCGAGCGAGCCGCTGGCGCAGATGACGCCCAGGGTCAGCTGCTTGTCGTAGCCGCGGGCCAGCATGGCCGGCAGGGCGACGAGGCCGAGCGTGATGATCTCGGCACCGACGATGCCGACCATGGCCGCCATGATGGCACCGGCGAAGACGCAGCCCACGGCCATGCCGCCCGGCAGCCGGGCGGACCAGATGTGGAGCACCGTGAAGAGCCGCCGGGCGATCCCGCCCCGCTCCATCAGCACGCCCATGAGGATGAAGAGCGGCACCGCGATCAGCACGTAGTTGGTCGAGGCGTCGTAGATGCGGTTGGCGATCAGCAGGATCGAGTTGAAGCCGAAGAGCGACCAGCCGACGATGATCGCCGTCGCCATGGTGGCGATGGCCAGCGGGATCCCGATGGCGATGAAGAAGAAGAGCAGCCCGAGGACCAGGTAGGTCGCGACTTCAGCTGCCATGCGCTCGCCCCCGGTCCCGCACGAGGTGGGCCAGGGCCTGCAGGGCAAAGAGGCCGAGGGCGACGGCGAGCACGACCTTCAGGATGGTCGGCGAGTAGGTGTTGAGGTTGCTGCCGGTGCGCTCGCCGATGGCCAGCGCCGACTGCGCCTGGCGAAGGGCCCACCAGCCGACGAGGCCGCAGGTCGTGGCGACCACCAGCCGCTCGAGCACGGTCAGCGCCTGCCGCACGGGCAGGGGCAGGCGGTCATAGAGCACGGTGATGCGGATATGCCCCTCGCTTGCATAGGCCTGCGGCCCGGCGACCAGGTAGTGCATCGACGCCAGGAGAATGACGATCTCGATGGTCCACTGGGTCGGCGAGTTGAAGAAGTAGCGGGCGCAGACCTCGCCGAAGGTGAGGACGGCGACCACGGCATAGACATAGGAGAGGACGAGGCCGAGCTGCTCGTTCAGGCGCGTGATCATCGAGGGGCGCTGCCTTCGAAGCCTGAGGCGGCCGCCGGACGAGGGCCGGCGGCCGCGCCGGGTGGCGGGCCTAGAGCAGGCCCTTCTTGGTCAGGAACGCCTTGTGCGCGTCGATGACCTTCTTCGAGAGCTCGCTCTTCGTCGCCCATTCGTCCCAGACCTCGACCGCGATGGCGCGGTACTTGGCGCGATCCTCCGGCGTCAGCTCGAAGAGGGTGAGCCCGATCTCGTCGGCCTTGGCCAGCACTTCCTGGTCCTGGCGCAGCGCGTTCATGATGTTGCGCAGCATGATCTCGCGCATGTTGGTCTCGAGCATCGACTTGATGCTGTCCGGCAGCTCGGCCCAGCGCGCCTCGTTGACCGTGAAGTCCCAGACACCGTTGGAATGCGGGCTGTTGACGAGGGTGTAGTCGACGATGTCGTAGTCGCCGACCTGGAAGTTGTAGGAGAGCGAGCCGTCGTCGGCGGCGTCGATGACGCCCTTCTCGAGGGCGGAGAAGACCTCGGTCTGCGGCATGACGATGGGCACGGCACCCAGGCGTTCCCAGATGAGCGAGCCGATGCCGGGCGGGGTGCGCAGCTTCACGCCCTCGAAATCGTCCCAGCTCTGGAGTGCCACGCGCGAGGGCACGGCCTCCCAGGAGCCGGTGCCGACGCCAATCGTGTAGAGGCCGAACTGGGCATAGGCCTCGCGCAGGAGCTCGAGCCCGCCTTCGTAGTACATGAACTCGATCGTCTGGAAGCGGTCGTCATAGGCGCCCGGGATGTCGCCGAGCGGCGCGAAGCCCGGGTCGATCCCGGCATAGACCGCGGCATAGGAGATGTGGCCGTCGATGATGCCGGCCTTGACCGAATCGATCGTCTGGTTGAGGGCGACCACGGCACCGGCCGGGAGGACCTCGATCTTCAGGCGCCCTTCGCTCTGCACGTCGATGCGCTCGGCCAGCTCGACCACGCTGTCGTAGAGCGTGTTGCCGGGCAGCCAGCCGGTCTGGACCCGCCAGGTGATCGCTTCCTGGGCCGAGGCGCCGAAGGCGCCGACCATGAGGCCGGTGGCGGTGACGATGGCGGAGGCGCGGGCGAGGAACGCTACTCGAGGCATCTGAGCGGTCTCCATCTTTTGCGAACATTTGTGCGGCATGCGCCGCTTTGGGCTGCATTCGCATTTGCAAGCCTCGGCCCGCGGCTGTCAAATGCATATCCGCGACAGCACCGGCGTGGGTTCGGCAGGGCCATGCCGGGCTCGTCGGGGCCGACACTGAGCAGGACAGGCGATCCCCTTGGCGGCAATTTCCGAACCCTGGCAGATGCCCGAGACCGAATGGCGCCGCCGGGTTGGCCACGTGCGGGCCGGGCGGGCACTGGCACCGCGGCAATGGCCGGGCGGGGCCCGCTGTGCGGTGGCGCTTTCGTTCGATTGCGACCACGAAACGTTCGAGCTCGGGCGGGGCGGCGCCGCCATCGGCCGCCTCGCCTGGGGCGAGTTCGGCCGCCGGGTCGGCGTGCCGCGCATCCTGGACGTGCTCGCCCGGCACGACGTGAAGGGCTCGTTCTTCGTGCCCGCAGTCGCCGGCCTCATCGACCCGGACGAGCCCCGGCGCATCGTCGGTGCCGGGCACGAGGTCGCCATGCATGGCTGGATCCACGAGAACACCTCGCTGCTCAAGGAAGCCGAGGAGCGCGAGCTGATGCTGCGCGCCCGGGACACGCTGGAGAAGCTGACCGGTATCGCCCCGATCGGCTTTCGCGCCGCGAACTGGGATTTGAGCCCCTCGACCATCCCGCTCGTCGCCGAGATGGGCCTTGCCTATGACAGCTCGCTTATGGCCGACGAGGCCTGCTACGAGCTGGTCTGCGACGGAGAGCCCACCGGCGTCGTCGAGGTGCCGGTCGAATGGCTGCGCGACGATGCCGTCTACTTCCTCTTCAACCGCGAGCCCGCGACCCGACCCTGGACGCCGCCCGACGACGTGCTCGCCATCTTCCGCCGCGAGCTCGACGCGGCCATGGCCGAGGGCGGCGTCTTCC
Source organism: Alphaproteobacteria bacterium (assembly GCA_030431615.1). Classification (GTDB taxonomy): domain Bacteria; phylum Pseudomonadota; class Alphaproteobacteria; order Geminicoccales; family Geminicoccaceae; genus SLRI01. The sequence continues at coordinate 12,352 of JAUIID010000081.1, read as the reverse complement.
AGCTCGTCATGCACCCCTTCGTCATCGGCTACCGCTCGCGCATCTGGATCCTCGAGGCCCTGATCGAGCAGGCGAAGGGCGAGGCCTGGTTCGCCACCCACGGCGAGCTCGCGCGGTGGGTGCGCGAGCATGGCTGAGGGGATGCGGGAGCTGCTCGACCGGCGCCTTATCGAGGACCTGCTGGCCGACTATTGCCGCCATCTGGACCGCATGGCGCTCGAGGAGCTCGCGGCCCTCTTCACCGCCGACTGCCGGGTGACCTATGGCGCTGACCCCAGGCTCGCCGCAGTCGGCCGGGAGGCGCTGGCGGGCTCGCTCGCGCGCATGTGGCGCTGGCGGCGCACGGCGCATCACCTCGCCAATGTTCGGATCTGGCTCGACTCGGCCGACACGGCGCGGGCCGAGAGCTACGTCCATGCCTGGCATGAGCGTCCGGACGGCGGCACGGCGACGGTCTTCGGCCGCTATCTCGACTATCTCAGGCGAACGCCAGAAGGCTGGCGGATCGCCGAGCGGCGCATGGACATGAACGGTGCCGATGCCGCGTTCAGGGTGGCTATCCCCCAGGCTCCCCGAAATCCGCCACCCCCGGGCTGGCAGGCACCGGAGGGGCTCGACGGGTGAGAGCCGGGTCGGCTCCCGGCCCTGAACTCCTGCGCTTTTGAATCCTCCCAATCCACCCCACTCCCGTGTTGAGTGGTTCTGTACTCGCCACTATGCGGCAATGGACTCGGTATGTCTGGCCCGACAGAGCTGTTCGCACTTTCAATTTAGAACAATTCGTCAAATGCTGCTCGCCGGCTTGCCCTGTCGACTACTGATGGGATTCAGCGAAGCTCGGGCGGGTCGTCTTGCAACAAACAACACTCATCGACCAACTCTATCTCGCACGGCGTGGCGACCTCGTGAACTATTCCAGCCGGATCCTGGGCGACCGGATCCAGGCGGAGGACATCGTGCAGGAGGCCTATATCCGCTTCGGCGCGGCGTTCGCCCGGGAGCGGCCGGCCGACCCGATCGGTTACCTGATCAGGACCGTGCGCAATCTCTCGATCGACCTCGGTCGCCGCATCAGCCGCGAGCGCGAGCGGAACGTCGAGCCGTGGGACGGCTTCCAGGGCGATTTCTGCGACGCCCGCCCGTCACCCGAGGTCGTCGTTGCCGACCGGCAGGAGCTGCAGGCCCTGGCGGGGGCGATCGCCGAGCTGCCGGAGCGGACGCGGCGAGCCCTGGAGATGCACCGGCTGGGTGGCCGAACGCTCGCCGAGATCGCCCGGGAGCTGGGTGTTTCGGTCGGCACGGCGCATGCGCTGGTCGTCCAGGGTCTCGAGCATTGCCGCGGGCGGCTGCGGCGCCGATAATCGGCGGCGAGGCATTTCGCACAAGAAGCTCTGACGGGCCGTCCGCTCGATGCACAGGCAAATCCAGCCGTCCCGCCATGCCGGCGCCGATCGGTCGCCGGCGCGAATGGCGGGCGAATGGCTCCTGGTCTTGCGGGAGAGGCCCGAGGATCCGGCGCTGCAGGCCTCGTTCGCGGCCTGGCTGGCTGCCGATCCGGCACATGCTGAGGACTGGCGGCAAGTGGAGCGTACCTATGATCTCCTCGGTCTTGCCCTCGGCCCCGACGCCGGACGGGCGGCAGCGCCACGCACGAGCTGGCGGTCGCGGGCCGCTGCCGCCTGGTTGCCGCTTGCCGGCGTTGCCGCGCTGGCGGCTTTCATTGTGCTGCAGGGCGGCTGGCCGGGCGCAGCCCGGCACGACTACGCGACGGCCACGGGCGAGCTGCTGACGGTCGATCTCGAGGATGGGAGCCGCGTTCATCTGGCACCGCAGGCAGCGATCGACGTCGACTTCTCCGGCGCCGAGCGCCGCGTCGGCCTCGCGCATGGCGCCGCCTTCTTCGAGATCGCACGCGATCCCGGGCGGCCATTCCAGGTTGCCGGCAGCCACGCCGCGGTGACCGTGACCGGCACCGCCTTCGAGGTGCATGAACGGGCGGCGGCGACGTCGGTGGCGGTCAGGGAGGGGGCGGTGCGGCTGCTACCCCGGGGTGGCGGCGCCGAGCTGCTGGGGGCGGGCGACTGGGTCGAGGTCAGTGCCGGGCGCGAGCTGGCGCGCGGGCACATGCCGGCCGACCACGTCGCCGCCTGGCTCGATGGTGAGCTGATCGTCGACGAGCGGCCGCTCGGCGCGGTCGTCGACGACATCAGGCCCTACTTCCAGGGCTACGTCCTGCTCTATGGCGACGGGCTCGAGGCGCAGCCGCTCACCGGCCTCTATCGGCTGTCCGATGCCGAGAATGCGCTGCGGGCCGTGGCCGCCGCCTATGACGCGACCGTGTTCCGGCTGACGCCCTGGATCCTGGTCATCGCCGGGCACGAGGCGCGCAGCTGACGCGATTTCCGGCGTCGCGCAGGAATTTCTGAAAATCCCGGCAGGCCGACCGTCCTTCCTCCGAAAGCGGCGAAGAACTCGAGGATGGAAGGGGCGGAACAGTGGCCGATCGGGTCGGGGCATCCCTTTATTGGGCACTGATGTGTGCCACGGCGGTGGGCGTGGTGCCGGCTGCCGTGCCGAGCGCCTATGCGCAAGGCACAGAGGCCGGCAGCGCCGCAGAGCAGGGCTTCGCCATCGCGCCACAGCCGCTATCGTCGGCGCTGACCGAATTCGGTCGCCAGTCAGGCATGCAGATCTCGGCGCCCAGCGCCCTGATCAGCGGCTTCGAGGCGCCCGGCGTCAGCGGCAGCATGTCCGCCGACCAGGCGCTGCGGCAGCTCCTCGGCGGCACCGGCCTGGTCTACCGGCGGGAGGCCGGCGGCATCGTGATCTTCTCGCCCGGCGCGCCGGACGATCCGACCGCCATCGTGCTCGACCCCATCAATGTCGACGCACCCGATCCCGGCGACGCCCGGGCCGGTGCCGCCGACCGTGGCAGCTCGATCGCGGTATCGCGCGGTGACCTGGAACGGCTGGCGCCGCAGAACATCAAGGATGTCTTCGCCGGTGAATCGGCGGTGACCGTCGGCGGCGCCATGCCCCTCGCGCAGAAGTTCTATGTGCACGGCGTCGAGGAGACGAACCTCGCGGTCAGCATCGATGGTGCCCGGCAGAACAACAAGATCTTCCACCATTCCGGCAACAACCTGATCGACCCGCTGATCCTCAAGCAGGTGCGGGTCGACCCGAACGTGGCGCCCGCCGATGCGGGGCCTGGGGCGCTCGCCGGCTCCATCGTCTACGAGACCGTCGACGTCGACGACGTGCTGGCACCGGACCGCAATGTCGGCGCCTACGGCACCACGCTCTTCGAGACGAACTCCAACACCTTCACCAATTCCGCCACGGCCTTCGGCCGCGACGAGGGCTTCGAGGCGCTGGGCTTCGCGCGCTATTCGACGGGCGGCAACTATGAGGACGGCGACGGCAACAATGTCGCGGGCACGGCCGCCGACCTTTCCAGCTTCGTCGGCAAGGGCGGCTACGAGACGCTCGACGGTGACCGGGTCGAGCTCAACGGCCAGTACATCAAGGACAAGGACGACCGGCCCTTTCGCGCCAATATCGGCGACATCGACGGCGTCCTGAATCCGCTCGTGCGCGAGTACAGCCTCGAGCGTCACACCTTCTCCGTGAACTACAACAACACCCAGGCATTCGGCCTCATCGATCCGGAAGTCACCGTCGGCTACTCGCAATCGAAGCTCGAGGTGCCCGACCCGTTCGGCAGCAAGGGCGAGACCGGCAGCTTCTCCGGCAAGGCGGAGAACGACTTCAACCTGTCGGCCGTCGACGTCATCACCGCCGGTGTCGACTTCTACAGCGACCAGGCCAAGTACAATGACCCCGATTATGACGTCGACGAGAAGGCGCACAATGTCGGCCTCTACAGCCAGGTTCGCCTGGTGCCGCTCGAAGATCTGCGGCTGTCGTTCGGCGGGCGCGCCGACCAGCAGTGGTTCGATGGCATCGACGGCAGCGACCAGAGCAATGCGGGGCTCAGCGGCAATGTCTCGGCCGTCTACGACCTCTTCGACCACGTCACGCTGAACGCCGGCTATTCCAACGTCTTCGGCGGCATCGCCCTGGGCGAGAACTTCATCCTCAACCCGGACTGGGAGTATGACGACATCGATCCTGTCCGTTCCGAGAACTACATTGCCGGCGCCGAGTTCGACTGGGAGGGATTCCTCCTGAGCGGCGAGGTGTTCCGGAGCGATTTCGACAATGCCCGGGACGAGACCTTCGGCGGTGGCCCCGACAACACGGTGGACTTCAAGGCCTATGGCTACAGCCTCGGTGCCGGCTACACTTGGGGACCGGGGTTCGTGCGGGCGAGCTACACCGATTCGAAGATCAAGATAAACGGCGATTCAGCGGACTCGGACGCCTCGCAATATCTGGGGGCACCCATCGGCAAGGTTATCGCCGTAGAGACCGCTCATTACTTCGAGAGTCTCAACCTGACCGTCGGCGGCACCGTGGCGGCCGCACTGGAGAACGATGAGACCGAGGGGGCGGGGACCGATTCGCTCGGCAGCTACTACGTGGTCAATGCCTTCATCGAATACACGCCCGACTTCGCCGAGTACGCGAGCTTTCGCTTCGGCGTCAACAATCTGTTCGATGAGAACTATGCGGAACGCGGCACCTACGGCGCGGAATTCCCGACCGTCCAGCCGCTGAACGAACCGGGCCGCTCCTTCCTGTTCAGCGCCTCCCTCCGGTTCTGATGCGGGCGGCGGCGATGCTCCCCTTCATGTTTCGGCTGATGGTCCTGCTTCTGGCCTGGGTCGCCCAGCCGGCCGCGGCCGGGGCGATCGAGGTTACCGACCTCGCGGGACGCACGGTAGCCGTGGCTTCGCCGGTCGAGCGCTATGTCATCAGCGAAGGCCGCTACCTGCCGCTCATCGCACTGCTGCGGCCCGATGATCCGCTTGCGGGGCTGGTGGGGATGATGAATCCCCTGGGCTGGACGCAACCGGGGCTCGAGGCCCAGCTCTTCGAGCGCTATCCCGAGGCCCGCGACCTTCCGCTTTTCGCCCTGGGCGGCGCCGACTCGGTGTCGGTCGAGCAAATCATCGAGCTCCGGCCCGAGCTGGCCATTCTCGGGCTCAGCGACCACGGACCGGGTGCGGAGAGCTTCGAGCTCATCCGGCAGCTCGAGGAGTCGGGCACCGCCATCGTCTTCATCGATTTCCGGCTCGACCCGCTCAACAACACGATCCCGTCGATCGAGCTGCTCGGGCGCCTGCTCGGTGCCGAGGAACGGGCGGCCGAGTATGTCGACTTCTACCGGCAGCGGCTCGACCGGATCGCGGAGCGCGCAACCGAAGTGGCGACACGGCCCAAGGTCTTCCTGCAGGCGCATCCGGGTCGCTTCGAGTGCTGCTGGGGCATGGCGGACGGCATGCTCGGGCCGGTGGTCGGTTTCGTCGGCGGCGCCAACATCTCGAACGCGGTGGCCCCCGGTCCGACCGCGCAGCATACGGCGGAATTCCTGCTCGTGGAGGACCCCGACGTCTGGATCGGCACCGCCTCGGGCACGCTCGAGGAGTTCCTGGCCGGCGGCACCCCGGTCACGCTGGGCGATGACGTGCCGCCCGAAATGGCCGAGGCGAGCCTAGCCCGCTACCTCGCGGCCCCCGAGTTTCGCCACATGAGCGCGGTCACCAACGGCCGCGCCCACGCCATCTGGCACAATTTCTACAACTCGCCCTTCAACATCGTGGCGTTCGAGGCCTTCGCGACCTGGATCCAGCCCGAGCTCTTCGCCGACCTGGAGCCACACGCCACGCTGCAGGAGATCTACGATCGTTTTCTGCCGTTCGAGCGCGAGGGCACCTACATGGCGACGCTGGAGCGTCTGCCGGACTAGACCATTCGGCGGACCGGGCGGAAGGACCTCAGCGGTTCAGGCCGAGGATGCCTTCGGCGGTCGGAATATCGGTAATGAGATGGGTCGCGTAGCCGCCGAGCAGGGCTGCGTGGATGCCTTCGATCTTGTCGGCGCCGGACGAGACGAGGATGCCCATCTGCAAGCCGCGCAGGCAGTCGGGCGTCACGCCGATCAGCCTTTCGTCGAGATCGCCATGAATATGATTGCCGGCGGCGTCGATGAAGCGGCCGCAGACCAGTCCGACGGCGCCGTTGCTTCTGTAGCGGGCGAGGTCGTCGACGGAGGCGATGCCCGCTTGGACGATATGGCTGGTCTCGTTGCACGAGCCGACGGCGAAGACCGCCTTGCCGATGCGCGCGACCTGCTCGAGCTGTGCCTTGATGATGGGCTCCTGGCGCAGCGCTTCCGCCATCGCACTGGTCGAGAGCACGGCCGGGGCATGCAGGTTGATGCAGCGGCCACCCAGCGACAGGGCGATGTGCGACGAGCAGATCTCCGAATCGAAGCCGTAGGGCGAGGACATCGAGCCGACCATCTGGATGACCGTCAGCCGGTCGATCCGTCGCGGCACGATGTTCTGTGAAAGGTTGAAGATCGTCTGCCCCCAGGCGACGCCGAGCACGTCGCCTGGCTCGATCAGGTCCGGCAGGCGCCGGCCTGCGCCAATTGCCACGCGCTCGAGGGAGAAGGTGTCGCCGGGGACGACGAAGGTTTCGGCCAGGCCGTAGCGTTGCGACAAAGCGTGCGACAGGCGATGGCGGCTGAAGACGGCCGCATCGAGCCGGATTTCGACCATGCCGGTCTCGCGCGCCTGCTGCAGGTATCCGACGATCGACGAGCGCGAGACGCCGAGCGTGCCGGCGATCTCATGCTGGCTTCTGCCCTCGTAGTAATAGAGCCAGGCCGCCTCCAGAACGATGTCGTCGTTCAGCGCGCTGCCACGACCCGATCCGATGCGCTGCCTGCCGGTCAATCCTGCTCCTCGCCACGGGTCGTCGATGGCTCCGGGGCGCCAGGCGCCACTCACACGAGCGCATCCTCGCGCTTGCCCATCGCCGTGAACAGCACGGAGAGCGGCAGGAAGGTCAAGAGGATGAGCACGGTCCCGAGTGCCGAGGCGACGCCGAAGTTGCCGTTCACCACCTCGTTGAAGATCTCGAGGCTGACCGTCACCGTCCGTCCCGACTGCAGGATCAGGGTCGCGCTCAGCTCGCGGATGGTGTTCGACCAGGTGAGCAGGACACCCGACAGGATCGCGACGGAGAGGAGCGGCACCGTGATCTTGATGAAGGTCATGGCCGGCCCGGCACCGAGATTGACCGACGCCTCCTCTGTGTCGCGGGAGAGCTGCTGCAGCATGCCCACCGACGAGCGGACCGAGAAGGGCAGGCGGCGAATGAAGTAGGCCAGGATGAGGATCAGCGCCGTGCCGGTCATGGCGAAGGGCGGGTGGTGATAGGTGACCACGAGCCCGACGCCCAGGACAATGCCCGGCACCGCGAACGAGAACATGATGATGGTGTCGAGGAAACTGCTGATGCGGCCCGGCCGGCGGACGATGATGTAGCCGATCATCGTGCCGAATACCGCGCACAGCAGGGTTGCCGTGGTGGTGAAGAAGATCGTGTTCCAGAGCGGCCTGCCGATGGTGCCGAGGATCCTCTGGTAGTTGTCGAGGGTGAACTCCGCCAGCAGGACCGGGCCGTTGGCCTTCAGGAAGGACGAGACGATGATGTTGACGAGCGGGAGCAGGGCCACGCCGACCAGCGTGTAGACGAAGAGCGCCGCCAGCAGGCGCTTCTTGAACGGCTGTTCCTGCAGGGTCAGCGGGCGCACCGCGGCGGTGCCGAAGGCGTTGCGCGAGGCGTACCAGCGCTGCAGCAGCAGGGCCGCGGTCGTGATCAACAGCAAGAGCACGGAGAGCGTGCTGGCGAGCACCGGCCGGCCGCCGAAGTCATTGACGAACTCGCCATAGATCAGGACCGGCAGCACGCGAAAGCGCTCGCCGAGGATGATCGGCGTGCCGAGATCGGTGAAGCAGGCGATGAAGACCAGGAGGGCCCCGGTCGAGATGGATGGGGCCAGCAGCGGCGCGATCACCTTGCGGAAGGTCGCGAACTCGCTCGATCCGAGATTGCGGGCGGCATCCTCGATGCTCTGGTCGATCGACTTGAGACCGGACGACACGAGCAGGAAGACGAAGGGGAAGTAGTGCAGGGTGAAGACGAAGATGATGCCCTGGGCGCCGTAGATCGACGGCAGCGAGATGCCGTAATCCGCCAGCGTCGTGGTGACGAGGCCGTTGCGGCCGAGAAGGATGATCCAGGAGTATGAGCCGATGAACGGCGGCGACACGAAGATCAGCACGACGGCAGCACGGATCAGGCTGCGCATCCAGATGTGGAAGCGGCTGGTGAAATAGGCCGCGGGCACGCCGACCAGAAGCGCCAGCACGGTGGCGCTGATGCTCACGATGAAGCTGTTGATCAGGGTGCGATAGTAATACGGCTCCGAGAAGAACATCTGGTAGTTGCGGAGCACGCCGGCGGTGTCCTCCTCGCCCGAGAAGCTCAGGCCGACGATATTGACGACCGGCAGCAGCAGCAGGGCTGCCGTGACGATCAGCATGGCGGCCGTGACCGCCGGCCAGAATCCGAGCAGCCGCCGGGCTGCCACCATCGCTCCGGTCATGGCGTTCGGCTCATGCCGGAGCCGGCTCGAAGAGCCGGACCGCGTGGGGCGGGATGTCGAGGCGGTAGCGGCCGCCGAGCACCGGGATCGCCGCACCGGTGCGCCGCTGCGCGGCGACATGGACGATGGCGCCGGCGCCGATATCGACGACGAAACGTACCGTTCCGCCGAGGAACTGGATATCGACCAGCCGGCCGCAGAGGCCCCGCGTGTCATCGTCGGGCACGGGCTGCAGCTCGGCGTCCTGGGGACGGAAGGCCACCGTTCGGGCCTGGCCCTGGACGACGCCGGAAACGCCCTGCACGGCGAGCCGCCCGCCTTCGCCGAGAGCAACCGTGGCCGTCTGGTCGGCCAGCTCGACCACCTTGCCGGGCAGCATGTTGCACTCGCCGACGAAGCCGGCAACGAAGCGGGTCTCGGGGGTGTTGTAGATCTCGAGCGGCGTGGCGATCTGCTTGACCCGGCCATGGCTCATCACGGCGACCCGGTCGGACATCAGGAGCGCTTCCTCCTGATCGTGGGTCACGTAGATCGTGGTGATCCCGACCTGACGCTGCAAGGCGCGGATCTCGGCGCGCAGATGCACGCGCATCGCCGTGTCGAGGTTCGACAGGGGCTCGTCCATGAGCAGGACGTCGGGCTGGATGACCATGGCGCGGGCGAGGACCACGCGCTGCTGCTGGCCACCCGAGAGCTCGCGCGGGCGCCGGTTCTTCAGCGCCGCGAGCTGAATCAGCTCGAGCATCTGGCCAACCCGCGTGTCGATCTCGGCCCGGGCGCAGCCGCGCGCGCGGAGGCCGTAGGCGATATTGTCGAAGACCGAGAGGTGCGGGAAGATCGCGTAGTTCTGGAAGACCATGCCGGTGTTGCGCCGGTGTGCTGGCACGTCGTCGATCGGCTTGTCGTCGAAGCGGATGGTGCCCGAGGTCTGGCGCAGGAAGCCGGCGATGATGCGGAGCAGGGTGGTCTTGCCGCAGCCGCTCGAGCCGAGCAGCGTGAAGAACTCGCCCCTGGCGATGTCGATGGTGACGTCGTCGACGGCCGTGGTCGCGTCGAAGCGCTTGGTGACCTTGTTGATGGAGACAGCTGTCGTCATGAAGGCATGCAGGCCGCAGGTCGAGGGTCGGGATGGTGGAGACGCATAGTGATAGCGGCGCCCCCGGCGGCTTCGGTTCGCCGCCGGGGGCTGGTCGGCTGCTGCAGCAGCTCTATTGCTGCGTCTTGATGATGATCTGCTGCATCCGTTCCAGGATCTCGTCCCGGTTGGCGCTCGCCCACTCGCTGTCGTAGTCGATCACGTTGATCTCGCTGAGCGGCAGCATTTCCGGATGCGTCTCCACGCCGATCCGGGTCGGTCGCCGGCCGGGGAAATTGGCCACCAGCGCCTGCTGGGCCTCCTCGGACATGAGGTAGTCGGCGAACAGGCGGGCTGCCTTCGGGTGGGGGGCGGACTTGACGATGAACGTTCCCTCGGGCTGGGCCAGCGTGCCGTCCTCCGGGTAGACGATACCGCCCGTCCCGGCCATCACATAGTTGAAGGCGGCCTCCTCGTAGGTGACGCCGACGGGATACTCGCCGCGGCCGACCTGCTGGAAGACGAGGCTCGACTTGAGCACGATGTTCATGTTCTCGGTCATGCGCTCGACCAGGTCCCAGGCGGCGTCGTCGCGGCCGTAGATCATCAGCCAGGTGCTGAGCGCGGCGAGCGCCGAGCTCGACTTCGAGGGATCGGCGTGGACCACCTTGTCCTTCCATACCGGGTCGGCGAGGCTCTCCCAACTGGTGGGCGCCTCCTCGGCCGGCAGGATGTCGGAGTTGTACATGATCACCATGAGACTGGCGCCGAACGGGCTGTTGTAGCCCTTGGGGTCGATCATGTCGGGCTCGATATTGGCGAGCTCCGGCGATTCGTACGGATCGAACAGGTCGGGTGCGGAGGCACCGGTGTCGGCGAAGCCGCCCCACATGATGTCGGCGCTCGGCCGGTCCTTCTCCGCCCGGATGCGGTTCAGGAGCTCGCCGGTTCCGGCTTTCACCGTGGTGACGCTGACGCCGTACTTCTCACCGAATGCCTGGGCGAAGAAATCGACCATTTCCGACGGGTGGGAAGCATAGACGACCAGCTCGTCCTCATGATCCCCGCTCTGGGCACTGGCAGTGGAGATGGCCGAGGCGCCGGCGGTCGCCATGGCGACGAGCATCGCCGATCCGAGCAGTCTCGAGATAAACCTGGGCATCAGGATTGCGCCTCCCGTTCTGGGGCCACTCTTGTGGCCAGTCGATGATCCTAAGCCCAGCGTAGGAGCCGATTTCGACACCTGTCAATCGGTATTGACAATTGTTGACGACTCCACGTCCGGCGCTTCGGCCGCCAGTGGGCGGGCGCCATGCAACGCGTCGCGGGCCCCCCGTGCTCGAAGGTGCCCGCTCAGTCGAAGAAGCCCGCGTCCTCTTCCTTCAGGTGCGGCTTCGTCCGCTCCGGGTTGAGCTCGACGCCCATGCCGGGGCGGTCCCAGACCTCGATCAGGCTGTTCTGGACGAGCGGGGCGGGGAGGCCGTCGACGATGTCCCACCACCAGTCGTGGCTGGCAGTAGGCAGCTCGAAGGCGATGAAGTTCTCCGGCAGCGTGGCGCAGACCTGGACGAGGGCGGCGATGCCGAGGACGCCGTTGCCGGTGCCATGCGGCGCCATGAGGATGCCGTGCAGATCGGCGTACTCGGCGACCCACTTGAGCTCGGCGATGCCGCCGATATCGCAGGGGTCGGGGCCGACGATGTTGACGGCATGGCCTTCGATCAGGCCCTTGAAGTTCTGCCGGAGATAGATCTGCTCGCCGGTGTGGATCGGCGTGGTCGTCGACATGGTGAGGTCGCGGTAGACGTCGGCATTGACGTAGGGCGTGTAGTCGCCGGTGATCGTGTCCTCGAGCCACATGAGGTTGAGGGGCTCGACGGCGCGGGCGAAGCGGATGGCGTCGGGCACGGTGAAGCCCGGGCCGCAGTCCAGCGCCAGGCCGACCTCGGTGCCCAGCACCTCCTTCATGGCGTGCACGCAGTCGAGGAGGTGCGCCATGCCGCGCTCGGTCATGAGGGCACTCTCGGCGAAGCCGTGGAAGGGGCTGCGGCGCTCCTGCAGTTCGCCATAGTGGAAATTCGGCACTTCGTGCTTCATCTGGCTGTGGAAGGCGACCCCCATCTTGATGAAGGAGAAGCCGTGCGGCAGCCCCTTCATCCACTTCGCCTCGGCGGCGTAGTCTTCGGGCGAGACGCCTTTCATCGGCCGGCGGATGGCGCCGTTGTAGCAGCGCACCTTGTCCCTGATCTTGCCACCCAGGAGCTTGTAGACCGGCAGGCCCGCGGCCTTCCCGGCGACGTCCCAGAGCGCCATCTCGATCATGCTGACGGCACTGCCCCAGGGCTTGAACGAGCCGCGCTTGCGGATGCGGAGCATGCAGCGCTCGACGTCGGTCGGGTCCTCGCCGATCAGGGCGTCCCGGTAGTGCAGGACGAAGGGCTTGAGATAGGGCTTGTACTGCTCGGCCTCGCCGTAGCCCGAGAGGCCCTCATCGGTGACGATGCGGACGACCGGGTTCGAGCCGATGACGGCGCATCTGACGTCGGTGATCTTCATTGCCGCGTTCCTATTTCGGTCGCTTGAGGAGCCACGCCTCGTATTCGGGCCAGGCGTCCTTGTGGAGCGGGTAGTAGCGCTTGAGATCGCCGCCGGCTTCGAGCATCTCGCGGGAGAAGTCCTCCCATTCGTGG